>CACPCY010000009.1 GCA_902632575.1 uncultured Alphaproteobacteria bacterium
GATACATACTAAATTCTTTTTTTTATCTTCATAGTGCCAATAATCCCATCCATTAAAACTCGATGTCTTATTTACTTTTGCAGCAATTTTATGAATTGACCCTCTCTCATTTTTATATGAAATACTCCCATCTGATAAAATTGTAGCTTTATAGCTTTTCTTATTATTATAGAGTTTAGCACCTGGTTTTAAATGTCCATTGTCAATTAAACTTGCAAAGGGTATTTTTTGTACTGGTTTATCTTTTTCATTAATCTCTAATAAATCATTTTTTAAAGATTTAATTTTTTTTAATCTTTTAATAGCTAAATTAAAATAAGTCTCATCTTTTTCAAAACCTATGTAATTTCTACCCAAATATTTTGCTTCAGCACAGAAACTTGCTGTGCCTGCAAAAGGTTCTAGTACTAGATCTCCTTGTATCGATGACTGAATAATAATTTTTTTCATCAAAGCTAACGGTTTTTGAGTTGGGTGAGCTGTTTGTTTTTTATTGTTTTTAAGCCTTTCTTTACCTGAACAAATCGGAAAGTTCCAAATACTTCTTTCTTGTCTGTCTTCATTTGCAACCTTTAAAGTATGATAATTAAATTGATACTTAGACTTAGGTTTTTTTGAACACCAAATAAGAGTTTCATGTGCATTAGTAAGTCTTGTTGCCCTAAAATTTGGTAATGGGTTAGATTTGGCCCAAATCACATCATTTAAAATCCAAAAGTTTAAATCTTGGAGAATTTTTCCAATTCTAAAAATATTGTGATATGAACCAATAATCCATAACCCCCCATCAGGTTTAAGAACTCTTTTACACTCAGTTAAATAAGAAAAGGTAAAATCATCATAATTGGAGTAACTATCAAACTTGTCCCAATCCTGATTGACACCATTGACAATGGAATGATTTGGTCTAGTTAAGACTTTGTTTAATTGTAAGTTATAAGGAGGGTCTAAGAAAACTAAATCAATTGTCTGATCTTCAATCTTAGCCAATAGATCAAGACAATCACCTAAATATAGGTTATTTGATTTCAACACATATGAATCTTAATATTTATAAAGAATCTTGTGTAAAAAAAACTTACTCTGCTGTTGATAACTAAGTAGATAACTTTTTGATAAGTTTACTTATAGGTTGATAAGTGGTCCTGTGATATTTGCTGACTCCATGTGTATAAATAGCGCTTAAGTGAGACTTTGTACCGTACCCAGCATTTTTATTCCATTGATAATTACCATCTAATGAGTGGAGCTTCAAAAGTAATTTGTCTCTGAAGACTTTTGCTATAATTGAAGCTGCTGACACCTGATTAATTTTATCATCTGCTTTAATTAAAGACTTCACCTTATAACCTTTCATTTCGCTTGGAATAAATTTTCCATCTATGATGATTGTATCTGATTTTTTAGACAACAAAATTATCGATTGTTTCATGCTTTGCAAAACTACATTGTGAATATTAAACCTTTCAATAAATTTTTTTTTTCCAAAAATAATTTGATAATTATATTCGAAACCTTTATTTGATCTGAAATATTCATATATTTCCTCTCTTTTTTTTTTATTTATTTTTTTTGAGTCAGAGACACTAAATGGAAGTTTATCAAATAAGGAATTTTGTGATCTAAAAGCACAAATTATTGTACTTCCAACAAGAGATCCTCTGCCAACCTCGTCGACTCCAACAACATATTCACTCATCAAGTCTAGGTATTAGTTCGACAAAATTACATGGCTTGTGTCTTATGTCTAATTGATGAAAAAGAATATCATTCCAAGCATCTCTGACAGCAGAAGTAGATCCAGGTAAACAAAAGATGTAAGTTTGATTTAATAAAAATGCACTTGCTCGAGATTGTATAGTTGAAGTTCCAATTTTTTTATAGCTTAATTGTCTAAACAATTCACCAAATCCTGGAATTTCAACTTGAGATATTTTTTTTAAGG
This sequence comes from uncultured Alphaproteobacteria bacterium, assembly GCA_902632575.1. Next base: position 1,946 of record CACPCY010000009.1, read on the forward strand.
CATCAATAGTATTATCTCTTCCTGTCAGACCAGTCCCACCTGAAGTAATTATTACATCGTGTTCGATAGATGCTGTTAATTTCTGAATAATAGGAATGAAGAGTTTAGGTTCATCTTCAATAATCTGATAATGGGAAACAGAATGTCCTTTTTTTTGTATCAGTTCTTTTAAGGTATTACCTGATTTATCATCACTTTCTTTTCTTGTATCCGACAAAGTGATTACGGCAATATTTATTTGTTTAAATGTTACTTTTTCATCAATCATTAATCAAGATAGTATTAGTGGCTATAAGTTCATCAGCATAATAGAATGAATTATGATTTATTAATTCATAAATAACAAGATTAGTTAGGACTCTCTCAACAAACATTCGTGTTTCTCTTGAAGGTATAGACTCAATTAAAAGAAAACTATCATCGTTAAATGTAGTTTTTTTCATCCATTTTGAAAGATTTCCTGGCCCTGCATTATATGAGATTAAAGCCTTTAATAAATCTCCATTAATATAATTTATAGATAATAAACTTTGAAGGTAAAGGCTACCTGTCTCAACATTAATTTCAGGATCATATAATATTCTCGGATTAGACTTAAATTTATGTTTTTTATTTACCATACGAGCCGTTGATGGAAGAATTTGCATCAATCCATATGCACTTTTACCACTTTTTGCGAAAGCACTAAACTGCGACTCTTGTCTAATCATGCTAATAATAATAGTTGGGTCAATACTGTTGAAATTGTAATCTTGAATCCATTTTGGAGTTGGATATAAAAAATCTATCGGGGCATCCTCTTTAAACAAGTATTTTGCTGTTTTAATTTGCAAGGAACTGAGATCATTTTTAATAGAAAAATTTAGTATGAGTCTTTTAAATCTATCATTTGTAATGTTTTGAAGTCTATTTAATTCTATCTCTGCAATTGGTAGTTCATCGATTTCAATTAATGCCTGAATTCTCTCACCTAATTTGGTATCTAAAAATGACTCAAGATCTGAGCTCATTAATGAGGTATTAAATTCAAAGTCTTGAATGGTTTTATCTAAAATTCTACAAGATAAAATTGAGTATATATTAAAACTTGGTTTGCAAGATTTATTTAGAGCCTCTAAAGATGCTTTGAAAGTAATTTCATCATTAGCGTCTTTCGTCGAGGATAAAAAAGACCAATAAGCACCAGCATCCCTTAACCATTTGTTATCTGAAATTTTTGAGAGTATTAAAAATTGTCTCGAGGCTTTTTGGTATTTTCCTTTTCTATAATATGAGAGACCTTTGATCCATAAGCCCTCATCATACGGTTGACTCAAAAAAGCTTCATCATTTAAAACATTTATAGCCTTATCATCTAAATCTGCAAGGTAGTAGCCATTGGCAATTTTGGAAAGTAGAAAAGATTTTTCTTTTTGATTAAAATATTTTATGTGGTGGTTTAAATACTCTAATGCTCCAGTAGGCCATCCTCTCCCCACTCTTGATCTTACAGTATTATAAATACTAATTTTTTTTGAGTAATTTTTATTTGAAAATATTTTATTTGATTTAGTGGAGACGGTTTCTTGTAACTTATCTTTTTGAAAGATCTCATCAAAAAGTGGGTATGAATTTTTTTTTGGTTTTTTTGCCCCATCTGGCATCCTTCTTACTCCCAATTTATAAATCCTTCTAGCTTCGTAATGATCACTATATTCACTCAACCAATCTCGGAGCTCTAAAAAACTAGAGCGATGTGCTGTTGGATGAAGAAGTTTTAAAGCTTGTACATGACCCATAAGAATTAAATCATCTAGTTTTGCTATATCTTTATCAGCTTTATCAAAATTTCCATTTCTGTAATCATTAAAAATACTTTTGTAAAGGCCAATATCTTTAGAGCTAAGGGCAAAGATACTCTGTGAGTAAAAAAACGTTACAATTAATAAAACTATAATTCTCACTCTATCCACCAAGTTGCTTTTTAATTTCTTTTAAATCTTCCCAAGCATCTTTCTTAAGTTCTGGATTATTAATTAATAAAGACGGCTCATAAAGGACTCGGCATTTTTTGGGTACCACGTCATTGGGTGTGTTGAAATCAAACCATTTTCCACGAAGAGACATGGAAGACAAGTCTGCAGCCAATAACATTTTAATGCAATAATTTGACATAATTATTAAATATTTTGGATTAATCAATTCAATCAACCGATAATTGATAAGTTGTAAAATTGAATTCATTTTGTGGTTATTATCAAACTCACCAAGTCCCCTTGGTATATAAGACACTAAGCTTATTTGTTCCCTATCTAATTTTATGGAGGAAAGCATTTTATCAAATAACTCACCACTTGCTTTATCTATTATCTTTTCATCAGTAATGTCACATTTACCGTAAAAAAATAAAATCTTCGAATTTTTATCACCTTCTACAAGATTGATTGGTTGATTAATATTTAACTTTAATAATTCATTTTTTAAAAAATCCTCTATTTGCTCAATACTGGTTGCTTTGCTTGGACTATTGATAATATCTATATTTATTTGGTTATTAGAATCATTTTGAGATTTTTTTACTTGAAATTCCTTAAGATTCATCAATTCCAAAAGAATATTTTTTTGGTAGTCTTGGTTATTCATGATTAAAAAATTATCTTTTAGTTTATATTTTATATATTTTTTTGGATTTATTGTATATGCATATGGGTCTCAATTAAAAAATACTTTCGAAAATCAACTTCTAAGTTCAATTTATTCTGAATACAATAATGATTATTTAATTTGGGAAAAATTACCCAAATATAATTTTTCAAATGACCATACTTCAACCTTACTAAGTAATATTATTATAGGAAATTATACTTTTGATAATATTAGTGAAATTGAAAGTGGGTTTATTCATGAAATTGTTCTTTTTCTAAAGAACCTTGGTGATGACAAATGCTTAAATATTCCTGACAAAAAAAAAATTTATATTTTTGAAGAGGCTATACTAAAAAGCATAAATTTTTGGATGACTTTTTGTAATAAACACAATGTTCAAAATAACTTAGAAAATTTGAATGAAATTGATAGTCGCTTTACAAATTTAAGATATATCAATACTATTTTTTACTATCATCATCAAAATGACCTCAACAATTTAAAAAAAATTAATGAAGAAATAACATCAAATATACAAACACTCTCTATCTTTAATTCTAAAGAATTAAATGTTATGAATAGTATTTTCAATTATCATAACATTAATTTTCCACTGTCAGATTTTATTCAGTCATCAACTACTTTTAATAATTTGTCTATAGAATTAGATCAAAATTACGTAGTTGAGGATTATGAAGACATAATATATCTTCAACTATTTCAAACTAGCACTTATTATTTTTATGCGCGTGAGTATAAAAAAGCACTTGCTTTATTATCTTATTTAATCGAAATAAATCCTGATAATAGTGATTATTATCTTTATAAAAAAATTTCATTTTTAGCAGAATTAAATCCAAGTAAAGAAATACTAAAATTAATTAAAAATTTTACCCCAACTGACAAAAATTTTAATTTTTTTAAAAACTACCTTTATATCTCAACATCATTTGAATTAGACACTGATATGAGTGACTTAGTGTATTTTATAAATAATAGCGATCATCAAACTGATTGGATAAATCTAGAGTTATCATTTCTTGTTGCGATGGAAATGTACTTTTTAAATGATAATCGTGGTGCTTTAGATTTTATAAACGAGTGTTGCATGAGTATTTTAGAGAATTCTGATGATGCAATTCATCTTTTTAAATATGGTATTTTGTTAGAGAGAAATAATGAAATTAAAAAAGCTGAAGAAATTATCCAAAAAAGTATTGATATATCTAAAAGTCCATATCCTTACATATTAAATTATCTTGCATATTTATGGGTTGAGAATGATAGAAAATTAGATCTTGCAGAAAGTATGCTTCAAAAGGCAGTAAAAGACTCAAATTATAATGATGGGGCTATACTTGATAGTTTGGGATGGCTTTATTTTAAAAAAGATAACTTAGATTTGGCAGAAAAATGGATTTATGATGCTTATCAACTTGAACCCTCAGAGCCAGAAATAATAGATCATTTATCTCAAATATATTATGAATTAGGCAGATACAAAGAATCAAAATTTTTAGATAATAAAATTATATTATTTCATAAAGATTATTTTAAATACGAGGAAGTTTTAGGCAGAAATGAGAATAAGTAAATTAACAAGCTATGCTAAAATAAATCTTTATTTAAAAATTAAATATTATGACAAAATTATCAAAAAACATAAGATTTCTTCTAAAGTCGTTCTTTTAAAATTAAATGATTTAATTAAGGTATCTAATTCTACAAAGTTACAAATTACTTATTACGATCAAAATAAAAAAATAATCAAATTGAAAAATGATATTATAAAAAAATCAATTCTATTTTTCGATAGAAAATATAAAACTAAAACAAAATTAAAATTTTTAGTTTACAAAAAAATACCAGTTGGTTATGGATTAGGAGGCGGATCCTCAAATGCAGCCTCAATTTTAAAATTTCTATATAAATATCATCAAATTACTTCAAAAAACTTTGAAAAAGATGCACCTTTAATTGGTTCAGATGTAATTATTTTTAAAGATAAATATCCAAAAATAATTGATGGATTAAGTCAGTATAAATACCTCAAGGCAAAAAAATATTATTGGAGGAAAGTTTACTTAATTTTTCCTTCAAAAAAAAATTTAACTAAAAAAATTTATAATTATTTTAAAAACCATAACATGGGAGCAAAAAAACAACTAATATCTCAAAATAACTTAACTAGTTCATCCATGTTGCTAAATAAAGAGTTTAAAGAATTATTTCTGTTCCTTTTGGATTATAGGAAAGATTTCTTAAAATTTGGCATGAGTGGTAGTGGATCTTCAATTTTTGTATCTTTCAAGAAAATCGCAAAAGAAAAGTCGATTTTTAGGGAGATTAATAAATTTTATCCTTCAGTTAGAATTGAAAAATCCTCTTATTTCGGATAAGTTCTTTAAATCCTGATGGGGCGTAGCCAAGCGGTAAGGCACCGGTTTTTGGTATCGGCATGCGTAGGTTCGAATCCTACCGCCCCAGCCATTTCTGAGCTATAAATTGGAAAAATATGAAACAACTTTTATTTTCAGTTAAAGAGGGATCGGTTAGCTACCATAAAAAAGAAATTCTAAAGGAACTTGATATAAAAATTCACCGAAAAGATTTTATTGCACTTGTAGGTAAGAATGGTGCAGGCAAATCAACTTTGATGAATGTCATATCCGGACAACATGATATTGATGCTGGTGAAAAATGGAAAATCGATAATTTTGCTATAAATTATTTTAATCAAAATTTTATATTAAGTGATGATAATAACACGGTTGAGAAAGAAATTTTATCGGTCATCAACAATCAAGATAGTAATTATGAGATAGATATTTTTTGCAATAATTTAAGTATTGATAAAAATAGCTTGATAAAAAATTTATCTGGAGGACAAAAAAGAAGAGTAGGGCTTATAAAAACTTTAATAAAACCATCAGATCTTTTGTTGCTTGATGAACCAACTAATCATTTAGATTTAGACACAATTGTTTGGTTAGAAAATTATTTAAAAAAACTGGATTGTGCTATTTTATGCGTAAGTCATGATCGTCAATTTCTTAAAAACTTTACAAATAAAATACTATGGATTGATCGATCCAAAATTAAAATAAATTACAAAGGATACAGTGATTTTGAAAACTGGTCTGAGGCACTATTATCACAAGAAGAAAGAGAACTTCAAAATAGAAAGCAATTTGTTAATTTAGAAGTAAATTGGGCTAATAAAGGAGTTAAAGCAAGAGTAAAAAGAAATACCCGAAGGTTAGAACAAGCAAAAGACTTAAAGGCAAATTTGGATAAAGACATCAGCGAATTTAAAAAAGCTACAAAAAAGATTGAAATCAATCAAATTTACGAAAATTCAAAGAATTTTAAACATGTTGCAGAATTTCATAATGCTGAATTTTATTATGGAGATACATACAAAAAATTAATCTTAAAAAACTTTAATTTTAAAATTAGTAAAAAAGACAGAATAGGTCTTTTGGGAGGAAATGGCTCTGGAAAAACAACATTTTTAAAAATCCTTCTTAATGAACTCAATTTAAAATCAGGTACTTTAAAATTAAGAAAAGAATTAGAATTTTCATATTTTGACCAATTAAGAAATGATTTAAAAGACAATCTACCAATTAAAAAAATCTTAGTCCCCTCTGGCGGTGATTACTTAAAAACACAAGGTAAAGAGAGACATGTATGCAGTTATTTAAAAGACTTCCATTTTGATCCATCCAAAGCAAATGATCCTGTCGGGAGTTTATCTGGTGGAATGAAAAATCGATTACTTTTATCAAAGGTTTTATCAAATCCTAAAAGTGGTCTAATACTGGATGAACCAACCAATGACCTTGATATAGATACTTTAGATTTGGTAGAGTCTATACTTTCTAATTATAATGGAACTTTGATAGTTGTTTCACATAACAGAGATTTTTTAGACAAATTAGTGAATAAAATCTTATTTTTTAAAGGTAATGGAGATGTTTTGTTATTTAATGGAGGCTACCATGACTTCCTAAAAAATAAAGATCTCCTAGTAAATAACAGTAATAACTTATCTAAAACTGATAATGGATCCGAGAAAAATAATAATAATTTTAAAAATTCATATAAAAAAAAATTAACCTTTAAATTGCAATATGAGCTAAAAAATTTGCCAAAACAAATAGACCTTATAAAAGAAGAAATTGATCATTTTGAAAAAATCATAGAGTCCCCAGATCTCTATAAAAAAGATTATGAGTTATTTATTAATTCAACCAAGAAATTAGGCTCTCTTCAATTAGAATTAGAAAATAAAGAGCAAAGATGGTTAGAACTTATGGAATTAAGTTAAAAAGATGAATTTAAGAAAAAATGTAGAGGAAATTTTTAAAATTTCTCATTTAGATGAAATTTGTAATATATTACCATTTAAAAAAAAGGACATTTACCTGGTAGGAGGAGCTGCTAGGTCAATATTATCAGACAATTATGAAAATAAAGATATTGATTTAGTTATTCCAGAATTAGATGATCGAACGGTCGATAAAATTTTAGATAAATATGATAGTGCAAAATATTATCAAGCTTATAAAAGTATATCAATTGAATTAAGTGAATATGAGTTTCAGATAAATTCATTTAGAAAAGATGTAGCACCTTCAGGAAGACATTCAAAAATTGCTAATGCCTTGAGTATCAAAGAGGACTCTTTAAGGAGAGATTTTACATTCAATAGCGTATACATAAATTTAATCGGGGAGGTTTTCGATTTTTATTCAGGTGTTGAGCATTTTAAAAATAATTACTTGAAATTTATTTTTGACCCAATTGTACAAATTCAAAAAGATTATCTAAGAGCAATAAGATATATCAGGTTTCTATCATTATTTGAAAATACAAAAACCTTTCCAGCTGATTTGGAAGCTATAATGTTACTATCAAAAAACATTACAGATTTTGTAAAAGAAAAAAAAATATCACAAGAGCTAAATAAGATCTACAAGATGCCATTTCCAAAAAATACCATTTCTTTTTTAAAAAAGAATAATGAGCTGAGGCAATTTTTAGATTTTTTATCTTAAAAATCAGCTTTAATAGATGAAACTACAATTGCAACAGAGGTAGCAAGATTTAATGATCTTGTTTTGCTGTTTATCGGTATTGTTATTTTGTTATTGACAGTATTATGAATTGTTTCTGGCACACCTGCTGTTTCTTTTCCAAATAAAATAATATCATTATCTTCAAACTTAAACTCGTAAAGGTTATTGTCGGTTTTAGTAGTGGCTAAGATTATTCTGTTGTTATTTTTTTTTGAATATAAATAAAAATTTTCCCAATTTTCGTGATTTACAATTTCACAATGGTCTATGTAATCCATCACAGCGCCTTTAAATCTTTTATCTATCATGGAGAAAGGCAAAGGTTTGATTATGTGAAGGGGAAACTCTAAACAAGCAGCGGTTCTGATAATCACACCAAGATTTTGAGGCATATCGGGCTGATAGAGACAAATTGCAAATTTATGCGTCATGATGACTACTACTTATGCTACATCTTACCAATAAAATCTACTTAGATTTAAACCCAAATGTCAGATAGTAAAAAACCAAGAAGAGATTTTATTAAATTATCAGCAATGACTCTAGGAGGGGTTGGCGCTGCTAGTTTACTTATTCCTTTTATATCAAGCATGAATCCAGGCAAAGATACTTTAGCCTTGGCATCAACTGAAATAGATTTATCTCCCTTGGAAGAGGGCCAGAGTTTGACAGTTATATGGAGAGGTAAACCTGTTTTTATAAAGCATCGAACAAAAAGTGAAATTGACAGTGCTAAAAATATTTCTTTAGAGGATTTACCAGATGCAGAGGAGGACTCTGCTAGAGTTCAAAAAGATAATTGGTTAGTTGTATTAGGTGTTTGTACTCATTTAGGTTGTGTACCTCTTGGACAAAAAGCTTCGGATACAAAAGGAGACTATGGCGGATGGTTTTGCCCTTGTCATGGTTCTCATTATGATACTTCTGGCAGGATAAGAAAAGGACCAGCTCCGACTAACTTACCTGTTCCCCCTTACGTTTTTTTAACAGATAACAGAATAAAGATAGGATAATTTAATGAGTTCAAATGAATTACAAGGTTATAAAAAAACACTAAATTCACCATACACTGGTATAAAAGGTTGGATTGACTCTAGACTTCCTCTTATAAGAATGATGGAAGCAGAATATTTGAAGTTTCCTGTCCCCAAATCACTCAATTACTTTTGGTCGTTTGGTGGTATAGCCATGTTTTGCCTTATAGGACTAATTTTAACTGGAATTTTTTTAGGGTTTCACTATAAGCCCTCAGCCGATGATGCCTTTGACTCTGTTGAAAGGATCATGAGAGACGTTAGTTTTGGTTGGTTAATTAGATATTTGCATGCCAACTTAGTTTCCTTTTTCTTCATAGCTACTTTTATACACATATTTAGAGCTTTATATTTTGGATCATACAAGGCACCTAGAGAGTTAGTCTACATTTTCGGTTTGACCATGTTCATGCTGATGATGGCAACAGCATTTCTAGGATATACACTCCCATGGGGTCAGATGTCTTATTGGGGAGCAACAGTTATAACTAATCTTTTTTCAGCTATTCCTGTTGTAGGAGATGCTATACTCACATTACTTCTTGGTGACTTCACAGTTGGTGACTCAGCTGTTAATCGTTTTTATGTTCTTCATTGGCTATTAGCTTTCGCAATTGTCGGTTTAGTTGTCTTTCACGTAATAACGTTGCACATGACTGGTTCAAATAATCCGACTGGCACAGAGCCTCAAAGCTGGGATGAAACAGTGAGTTTTCATCCATACGTAACTATTAAAGATCTAAATGCTACGATATTTTTCTTTATCATTTTGGCATTTATTCTTTTTTATTATCCAAATATTTTAGGCCACTCCGATAATTACATTAAAGCTAACCCTATGGTAACTCCTGCACATATTGTGCCTGAGTGGTACTTTCTACCTTTCTATGCAATACTTAGAGCTATCCCAGATAAACTAGGTGGTGTGATAGCTATGTTTAGTTCCATTCTAGCATTAGGCTTATTACCATGGCTTGACACATCTAAAGTTAGATCATGTTTATTTAGACCTATTTGGAGATACTGTGTTCTCTTGTTTGCAGTAAACTTTTTGATTCTTATGTATGTTGGAGGTAAACCTGCTGAGGGTCTTTATGTACTTATCTCAAGGATTGGAACTGCGTATTGGTTTTTGTTTATATTTGTTTTGGCCCCACTAGTAGGATTTTTAGAAACACCACGACAACCTCTAACTATTACAAATTATTTGCAAAGTAAAAAAGCCTAATATGAGAAAAGCTCTACTGGCCATTTTTTTAGTTTTTAGTTTCAATTTGTATAGTGCTGGAGCAAAAATTGATATTCCAAAATATGATTGGTCTTGGAAAGGATTTTTCGGAACGTACGATCGTGCCTCAGCTCAAAGAGGTTTAAAAGTTTATAGAGAAGTTTGCGCGGGATGCCACTCCATGAATTATCTATCTTATAGAAATTTAGCGGATCTTGGTTTTAGTGAAGATCACATTAAAGCCATTGCAGCCGAACATTTAGTGTTAGATGGACCAAATGACGAAGGAGAAATGTTTGAAAGAGACGGAATTCCCTCTGATCAGTTTGTTAATCCATATTTAAATGAAAAGGCTGCTAGAGCAGCCAATAACGGTGCTTACCCACCTGATTTGTCTTTAATCGTTAAAGCCAGACCTAAGGGTGCTGATTATATTAAAGCATTATTGCTTGGTTATGTTGATCCACCAGAAGATATAAAAGTTCCAAAAGGTCAACACTACAATAAATATATGGCAGGTAATTTAATTGCCATGACATCCCCATTATCAGATGGTCTTGTTGATTACGATGATGGAACTGAAAGTACAATGGATCAAATGACAACAGATGTTACAACTTTTTTAGCTTGGGCAGCTGAGCCTAGTTTAGAGGACCGAAAGAGAATGGGTTTAAAAGTAATACTATTTTTATTGGTATTGTTCGTCTTTGCTTATATTTCTAAACAACAAATTTGGAGAGATATTAAACATTAAATAAGAAGTGAATGATATCACCGTCTTTAACTACATATTCTTTTCCCTCTAACCTTAACTTTCCCTTTTCTTTTGCACCACTTTCTCCTTTGAATTGAATATAATCTTCATATGAAATTGTTTCAGCTCTTATGAAACCTTTCTCCATATCACTATGAATTTCACCAGCGGCATTAGGTGCTGATGTACCTCTAATAATCGTCCACGCTCTTAGCTCTTTCTCACCAGCAGTAAAAAAATTTATATAATTTAAAAGTTCATAACCTTTTTTAATAACTCTTTTAAGACCTGTTTCTTTAAGGCCTATACTATCAAGAAACATTTTTTTTTCTTCATGATCGTTTATTTGTGAAATTTCAGACTCAATTTTAGCACTTACAATCAATGTCTCTGAGTTATTCAATTTAGAGTATTCTTCAATAGACTTAGTGAAAGTATTTCCGTTTACAGAAGAATTTTCATCAACATTGCAAACATACACAACAGGTTTAATAGATATAAGTTGAAAGATATGCAAATATTCAATCTCATCTTTATTTAAGTTGTTCAAAATTCCTTTTTCTTTAGAAATAAGATCTATTGCTTTTTCAATTATCAATATCTTTTTTTTATCATCATCTGTTTTTTGAGTTTTTTTTTGTTTCTGATAATTTTTTTCCAAAATCTCTAGATCAGATAATGCCAATTCTGCATTAATAATTTTGATATCTTCGAGAGGATTAATTCTATTTTCAACGTGTTGTATATCATCATCCTCAAAACATCTTACAATATGAAATAACGCATTTACTGAGCGTATATGAGATAAAAAAGCATTACCCAGACCCTCTCCTTTAGAGGCTCCCTTTACTAGACCTGCAATATCAACTATTTCAAATGCTGCAGGAGTTATTTTTTGTGGATTGCATATTTCAGCGAGTTTTTGAATTCTATCATCTGGCACTCTTACTAAAGAACTATTTGGGTCAATTGTTGCAAAAGGATAATTGGCTGCTAATGCTTGCTCATTTTCGCATAAAGCATTAAATAAAGTCGACTTGCCAACATTTGGAAGACCTATAATTCCACACTTCATTTAGATGCCTAGATTAGATAAATGTTTTGACACAAATATCTGTGATAGGTTTAAGTATATAACTTCAAATAATAAAACGAGCTGTTTCTTCTCCTCTGTTTTAAAGTTACCCAGTACATGCTTTGTCACCTTATCTTTAACACCAGGATGGCCAATTCCAATTCTGAGCTTCCAATAGTTATCTCCAATTTTATCACTGATACTTCTTAGCCCATTATGACCAGCGTTTCCTCCAGCAAATTTAATTTTTATCTCCCCTAAATCCAAATCTAGTTCGTCATATAGAACAAATATTTCATCTGACTTACTGAGTTTATTTGTTTTGAGGCTCAGTATACCGTCTCCAGATTCATTCATGTAACTTTTAGATAAAGCGATTTGACATTTTTGGCCATCAAGAAGGAAAGAATTAGAGAGCTCATAGTTCTTAAACTTTTTTATTTTGAGTTTTAATTTATCGACTAGAAATTCTCCAAGTAATAGTCCAGCGTTATGCCTATTATTTTTATGTTTAACTGTTGGATTGCCTAGGCAATATAAAGTAAGCATATAGACAGACTATATTATTCGGCTGCTTTTTCTTCTTCTTTCTTATCTTCGGTTTTTTCTGCTGTTTCTTCAGTTGTCTCTTCGGTTTCTTCTGGTTCTGGTTCTTTTTCAACCTTTGGAGCCTGAACCGTAGCTAACATAAAATCTCTACCTTGAATAGTGGGCTTCATTCCCTCACTTAAAGTCACAGAACTTAATCTGATATCGTCACCAATTTCCTTACCCTCGAGAGAGATAACAAATTTTTCTGGTATATTATTAGCAAGACAAGACAACTCGATTTCTCTTCGAACAACGTTTAAGATACCACCTTGTTTTAATCCAGGAGATAACTCTTGGTTGGTAAATTCAACAGGGACTGATATTACTATTCTTGTTTTTTCATCCACTCTTTGAAAATCTACATGTATAGGGTTATGTTTAACTTTATGTCTTTGAATACTTTTGACAATTACTGCTTCTTTTTTTTCACCAAATTCGACTTCAAATATTTTTGAATAGAAGCCACCCTCATCAAATCTTTTTTTAAGCTGAATAGTGTCGACTGCTACCATTACAGGGCCAGAGTTACCACCATAAATAATAGAGGGTATCAAACCTTCTTTTAAATATGGGTTAGTGTTTCCTTTTTTTCGCTCTTTAGCTGGAATATTTCCACTGATTTTCATAGGCTGAGTTTATACAACAAAATCCTAGATTAATCAAACAGAGAAGATATAGAAGTTTCGTTATTAATACGCTTAATAGCCTCACCAAAAAGTGGAGCTACAGATAAATACCTCATTGTTGAGGGAACTTCAAAAGATGGTTTAATTGTATTCGTACAAACCATTTCCTCTAAAACTGAATTATTTATGTTGTCTAAAGCCTTTCCAGAGTAAACACCATGAGAACAATATCCATAAACCTCTGTGGCACCGTTCTCTTTAAGAGCTTTAGCCGCATTACAAATTGTTCCTCCTGAGTCAACCAAATCGTCAACAATAATACATTTTTTTCCATCAACCGAGCCTATGACATTCATAGCATTAGACACACCTGGGCCGTCTCTTCGTTTATCAATTATAGCCAAATCAGCGTCGAGTTTTTTTGCAAATGCTCTAGCTCTTAAAACACCTCCGACGTCTGGAGAGACAAATACAAGATTTTCATCTCTTTTATTTGATTTAATGTCACTCATGAACAAATTAGTTGCATAAAGGTTGTCTAAGGGGATGTCAAAAAAACCTTGAATTTGACCTGCGTGTAGATCCATTGTTAAAACTCTATTTGCACCAGCTGTAGTAATTAGATTGGCTACTAATTTTGCTGATATAGGAGTTCTTGGTCCAGTTTTTCTATCCTGTCTAGCATAACCAAAATATGGCAAAACAGCAGTAATTCTTTTTGCAGATCCACGTTTTAGAGCATCAATTGCTACTAATAATTCCATTAGATTGTCATTAGCAGGGAAAGAAGTTGTTTGAATTAAAAAAACATCTTCTCCTCTAACATTTTCACCAATTTCAACGAATATCTCTTTATCAGAGAACCTAGTCATAGTTGCTTCAGATAATTGAATTTTTAGATATTCTGAAATCTCTTTAGATAACTCAATGTTACTATTTCCAGAAATAATTTTCATTAGTTAGCTTGGTTATATAGTAAAATGTATATCCATACAAAGTTAAATTATAGATACCAAGCTTAAATTTCTCCCATAATCTTTATATTTGAGATGAATACTTCTTCGATAACTAAAATATTTTTTGTTTTTAAAAGTATCTATTTTGGAGTCTACAATTTCAGAAATACCTAAAGTGTTTAATTTAAGTTTAGCAAGTTTAGGAAGGTCAAAATAATATTTTTCATCTTTTTTAGTCCATAAACCTTTAACTTTCAATTTCATACCATTTATGAATTCTCTAGATACCTCGTAAGAGTTCTTTCTTATACAAGGCCCAATAAAGACTCTTATATTTGTTTTTTTGGAGCCAATTTGAAGCATTTTATTTATCGTATTTTCGATGATATCTCTTTTCAAACCTCTCCATCCTGCATGGCAAATTCCTATGACTTTATTTTGGTAATCAATAAATATTATTGGCAAACAATCAGCCGTCGTAATACCGAGAATAAATTTATCATCTCGTGTTACAACTCCATCACAATTGTAAACAGATTTATTTTTTCTAACTATAAGACATTTGCTTGAATGTGATTGGTTAGGAATTATTAATACTTTTTTTTCTTTAGATATGAGATTTTTAGCAATTTCAATATTTTCTTTTACGTTATTTTTATTATCTTTGGACTTTAACCCGCAATTAAGAGAATCATAAATTCCCTTTGATTTTCCATTTTTATTATTAAAAAACTTAAATTTTACTGATTGTTTCATCTTTTTTAAAAGAGAGATTCAAAAATACTTGACCCATATCATTAAATTTTTCTCCACTAATTAACTCTATAATTTCTCTAATATTCTTATTACTTGATTTTAGGTATTCGTTTGGGAGATTATTACAAATTAAATCTTTTTGTTTGATAATTTGCGGATTTTTACTAATAAAAAAATCCCTTAATAACTCGAAATTAACTCCGAAAGAATAATCAACGTTGTCAAATTTATCAAATAAGTCTAATTTTTTATGGCTCGATAATAATCTAAGTGTACTTTTTTTTGGTAATTTCGTGTAGCCATAATCAGTTGTAGTAAAAAAATAATTTTTGCAATTTAAGTTTTGAATATCACTCAGTAAATTCAAAATTAAATTTGAATGCTCAAGTATATCATTATTTTTAAACTTGTATTTTGAATAGCGATCTATTAATTCTCCAGATATCGCCACACTATCTTGAATTAAAAAATATTTGTTATTTTCTTTTGATATTTTTATTTCATTAAAATTACCTTTATTAAATATAAATTGCTTAGACCCAAAGGCGTCAAAAAATTCGTTAGAGTAAATAAAAACAGTATTGTCGTTATCAATTTCATAATCATAGATATTTTCTATAAAATTAACTTTTACATCTGATCTTTCAAAAATTTTTCCTTTAAAATAATCACTTCTTTCTAATAAAGTAATGTTATTAACATTGATATTCTTTGATTTAAGATAATGATAAATATCTAAAGTAAGTATCCCATTACCAGGTCCTAACTCCAATAAATTTACATTTTTTGCCTTAGGAAATTCTTTTAAAAACTGATTAGAAAGGGCTATGCTAAATAAAGAGGATATCTCAGGAGATGTAATAAACTGACCATCTCTGCCAATTTTTTCAATATTTGGTTTATTATAGAAGCCTAAGTCTTTATCAAAATTAGAGATTTCTACAAAATCTTGAATGTTGATTGAACCAACTGATTTGATGATGGTATCTATCTTTGTTTGTATTGACATAAATATAAAAAATAAAAACCAAGTATGACAATTGGAATTGATAATAGTTGACCCTGAGATAATAAATTAAACTTTAAGCCTACTTGAATGTCAGGCATTCTAAAATTTTCAATTATAATTCTAGATATTCCATAATTAATTAAAAATAAAGATGTTATTACACCATTTTTTACTTTTAATTTGTAATATAATAATAGTAGTAAAATAGCTGGTATTAATCCTTCAAATACTGCTTCATAAATTTGGGATATATGTCTGTAAAAATCCTCATTTGGGTAACGAACACTTAAAAAAAATTCTGTTGGCTTTCCTATTAATTCTTTATTTAGAAAATTAGAAATTCTCCCTAAAAAAATACCAACTGGAACAGTTATACTTAAAAGATCAGATAATTTAAAAATAGAAATATTTTTTTTAATTGAAAATATAATAATTGTTAAGATAATACCAATTAAAGCTCCGTGAAATGACATACCACCTTGCCAAACTTTAACTATTTCAAAAGGGTTTTGAAAATAAAAATTCAAATTATAAAAAATTACATAACCTAATCTTCCCCCAATAACCACAGATAAAAATAAGTAAAAAAATAAGTCCTCTAGTTTTTTTTTATCCAAACTAAATTGTTTTAAGTTACTATGTGCAAAAAAATAAAAGTAAATAAATCCAAGAATATAAGATATGCTGTACCACCTTATGGTTAAACCGAACAGCTCAAAAGCTACTGGCGATAAAAAACTAGGATATTCAAACACAGTAAAAACTAATAATACAACTTACGTGTCACACAAAGATAAACTTTATCTTAAGTTATCAAAAATACTTTATAATTCAGTTGAAGTTGCCCAAATTTTTATCGATTTCAAATCAGATTTTAAAAAATTAAAGAAATATTTAATCAACAGAAAAGATAAAATTTAGCAAATATTAAGCAATTTAATACTATATATAGTATTTACTAAGATAAGTAATGTGATACATATTGTGTATGTCTCAAAAAAACATTGATTCTAGCCCCATTTCTATTCTTGAAGATATTTTCAATGTTAAACAGTTATCTAAAAACAAAGTAGGCAACGATATTTCTCTTTTAACGGAGATCCATGAACAAAAAGTCATAATGGATTTTCAATGGATTGATGATTTAAAAGTTCTCATATCATCATTTAGCATTGATAATTATGAATATAGTTTTCTAACCAATCATATGAATAAAATTAACAATAATTTGGTTATTGGCACACTTAAACAAAATAATAATAATAAAATTATTTATAGACATAGTCTCCCAATTTCAGGAAAAGTAACTACAGAAGATATTAGAAGTTATTTAGAAAATATACTGTCTGAATTTAATCACCTTGTTTCTGTGTTACTAAAAGGCGATAAAGTCGTTGAAACTACACAAATTTTAATTAATCAAAAAATTGTCGGCCACGCTTAAGCCAAAAGTACTTTTTATAGGTTTTGGACACCTAGCTAAATCCTTATTATCAAAAAAACTACTTAACTCTGCGAACATTCACGCTTTAAATTCGAAAGGTGTAATAAAAAATATTAATTTAAAAAAAAAAATTTTGAATTTCAATAATGATTATAATTATATATTTTTTCTTATTCGACCAAATACATTTCTAACTTCTGGATATCAATTCCAGAAATATGTTTCAAAAAAAACCTTGGTAATTTCTTGTATGGCTGGTATTAAATTATCAACGATTGAAAAAACCTTAAAATCAAAAAAAATTGTGAGAATTATGCCAAATGTAATGGCTTTAAATAATAAATCTCAAACTCATATTTATATGAAAAATAAAAATTTATTTGATAATAAATTAAAAAAAATATTATCCACTTTTGGAACAATTATTAATGTTAGAAATGAAGACCAAATTAATTTTGCTACATCAGTTTTTGGCAGTGGACCAGCATTTATTGCATATATTGTAAATATTTTTGTAAAAGCATCCAAAAAACTTGCTAAGCCCTATCATATGAAAGAAAAAGAAATAATAGAATTATTCAAAAATGTATTAGAAACTAATTATTCATCTAAAATGTTAGATGTTTTTGTAAGTTCTATTTCTAGCAAGAAAGGAACTACAGAAGCTGGAGTTAATTATATTAAATCGCAAAATATAGAGAAAATAATATATACTACATTTCTAAGAGCCTACGAAAAATCTAAGGAAATAGATTGTGAGAAAAAAAAAACAAAATCTTAATAAAACAAATTTAAAAAAACTTAATAGCATGGCTCATTTAAAGAGCTTTCCCTCTAAAATTAAGTCAATTAGTTCAGAATACCAAGACCTAAATATTTTTATTAAAGATTTTGAAGATTTTATTTCAACTGAATTAAAAGCCCCCTCGAAAGACCTTGCCACACAAGACAAAATTTTTGAAGGTATAATTAATAGATTAGATTTTCTTAATGATTATAAAAATATAACACTAAGAATATATTTGGAGTCACAGAAAAAACCAAAATATTTTTTAAATTTGTCAAAAAATATTAATAATTATTTTAATTTATTTTTGAATTCTCACGTTGAAAAATTAACAAGTAACATAATTTATCTTTATGCTTTTAATGTCTGGATTGAGGATAATAATAGTATGGATAAAACTATGGCCTCTATAGGGTATGCATTTGATAACATTAATAAAGTAAAGTCATTTATTAGTAATAGATGATTAATTATTCTGACTTTGAAAAAGTTGATATTAGAGTTGGAACAGTACTTGAAGCAAAAATAAATCAAAAAACCAATAAGCCAAGTATATATCTAATTATTGACTTTGGTGAAAAGATAGGTAAAAAAAAAACTTCTGCGCAACTTACAAAACATTATCTCCCTGAGGAATTAATTGGTAAACAATTAGCTGCGGTAATAAATTTTCCACCAAAGCAAATTGGAAAAATGAAGTCTGAAGTATTAGTCTTAGGCTTCCCTGATGATGAAAGTAATCCTGTTTTAGTAATGCCCTCAATTAAAATCTCAAATGGAGGGAAGCTTTTTTAAATTTAAAATTGTAGCATGACAGTAACTTTTAAACCACCATACGATGATTTTTGAAAATTTAATTCTCCATTATTTAATTTTATTAATTTTTGTACAATTGATAGCCCTAAACCAGTTCCCTGATTCATTTGATCGGAACCTTTTACAAAAGGTTTGATCAATTGTTCTTGTGACAGTTTAGTTCCAGGCCCATTATCTTCAATCTCGATGTTCCACTTATTACCTGAAAAATTAGAACTTACAAAAATTTTGTCAGCAAATTTATCTGCATTATCAAGTATGTTCATAATTGCCCTAGTTATTTGATTTTTTCTTATAAATACTTGATTATTATGGTTAGTCAAAACTTGAACTTTACGATAATTTTTAGATAAATTAATGATGAAATTCGATGTATTTATTTCATCTAAATTTTCATTCTTTTCATTTTTAATAAATTCTAAATAATGATTTAACATAACATTCATCTCTGAGATATTTTGAGAAATAGAACTCTTAAGAGACTCATTGTTAATTTCTTCGATCATCAAATTAATTCTTGTTAATGGTGTTTTTAAATCATGACTTATGCCAGCTAACATATTCCGCTGATTATCAAGAGTGCTATTAATGTTACTATGCATATTATTAAAGTCTTTAATTAAACCTCTTATTTCTGATGATCCTGTAGGTTTTAAATTAGGAGTTTGAATTCCCCTACCAAAACTCCTAGTAATAATTCCAAGTCTTTTTAAAGGTTGAATTTGTTTTTTTATAAATAAATATGAAATTAAAGATAAAATAATACTTACAGCAATAGTCCACAGAAAAAATCCACTTACAGTTTTAGTCTCGACCCTTTTTTTTGGAACTAAATAAAAATATTCTGTATTATTTTTATTAAAAAAAATAAAATAATTTTGATTTTGAAGAGCTTTAAAATCTCCAGATATTTGACTTAATGAATTTTTAATACGTTTTCTGAATATCCAGTTTGTAATTTCCTGTGCATTACTTATATCTATATCATTTGTTCTTATAATTTCTAAAGTGTTTGCATAATTATCAAGAGATGATGAGCTTTTTTCTATTTCTAGTATTTTTATCTCATTAGTAATAGATTGAGCACTTCTTTTTAATACTAAGTCCCAATGTAGTTCAAAAAATATAATTATTCCTACAATTTGAACAAGCACTATTGGTATTGTTATAAGATAAACTGATCTAATTAATAGGCTTTCTGAAAAATTACTCCATTTAATCATCAAATAAAAATTTTATACCCTTTACCATGAACCGACCTAATGATATCTCTTAAATTACATTCTTTTTTAAGTTTCAATCTTAATCTAGAAATTTGCATATCTCCACTTCGTGATGAGTAATCAAGTCCTAATTCAGTATTTAGTAAGTCTCTTGTTAAATATTGATGGGAGTTATTAATTAATAATTTTAGGATTTTTACCTCATTGCTTGAGAGGTTTATGTTTTTATTACCAGAGAGTAATGTTTCTTTCTTAAGATCAAATTTGATATCTACTCCAAAATTAATTACATCTAGTGATTGTCTTTTTGAAATATTTTTTTTTATTTTTAATAATAGCTCCCTTGAGTCAAACGGTTTACCAATATAGTCATCTGCTCCTAGTTCTAATCCGGTTACCCTATCATCAACATCACTAAGTGCTGATAAAAATATAACAGGTGTATCAATTCTATTTTTTATTGAATTCTCGTAAAAATTTAAACCACTACTGTCTGGTAGCATCACATCTAAAATTATGAGATCAAAAATGAATATCTTTAATAATTTTCTTGCCTCATCTATATTTATAGCTTTTGAGACAGTATATTTATTATTAATTAATAATTTTTCTATAAGGGCTTGAAGAGTTTCATCATCTTCAACTAATAGTATATGTTTATCATCCATTATAATGTTTCAATTATATTTATAAATCCAGACATATTTTTTGGATCTATCTTTTGAAAAACTTTAATTATCTTTTCATTAACTCTATTAGTTGTTTTTTCAAATATATCTTCGCCTTTTTGAGTTATCGTTATACCATGATTTAATTTTATAATATTTTTTTTTTCCAAATCCTTTAGTATTAAGTTTAAATTTTGTTTCTTCAAAAAAATTTTATTTGCTATATCAATTTTTTTATTGAAGCCCTTTTTTATTTCTAAAATAACTATTAGCTCATTAAATGTAAGATTGTTCATTTCACAACAACTTTGAATTTCTCTATGAAGAGATTTATAAGATCTGTGCAAACCTAAAATTATTTCTAAAATATTCTCTTTTTTAAAATATAGTGTGTCGGCAAAACTTGAATTCATATGATGTCTTCATAATTATATTGTGAATTTTTATAAATAATAATACATTATTTCGAATTATGGAAATTATCCCCTTTGATAAAAGAATTGGCTTCATTTGGTATAATGGTGAATTTGTAGAATGGCAAAATGCTACCACTCATGTATTAAATCATGGTCTTCATTATGGTAGTTGCGTTTTTGAAGGTCTCAGGGTTTATGGGGAAAAAATTTATGAACTAGAAAAACATACTGATAGACTGTTTTTTTCTGCGCAAAGAATGGGCATAGAAGTACCATATTCAAAGGATCAAATAAACAATGCTCAAAAAGCTACAATTAAAAAAATGAATATAAAATATGGCTATGTTCGCCCAGTGATTTGGAGAGGAAGTGAAATGATGGCTATCTCTGCACAAAAGAATAAAATAAATGTAGCTGTTGCTACTTGGGAATGGCCTAGTTATTTCACTAAAGAAGACCGATTAAAGGGCATATCTCTTCAAACAGCGGTGTGGAAACGACCGCCCCCAGATTGTATACCGACTGATACTAAAGCTGCTGGCCTATATATGATTTGTACTTTAAGTAAGCATGAGGCTGAAAAAAATGGTTTTACAGATGCTTTGATGCTTGATTATAAGGGTAGAGTAAGCGAGTCTACAGGATCAAATATTTTTTTGGTAATTAATGGAGAAATTCATACTCCCGTGCCTGATTGTTTTTTAAATGGAATTACACGTCAGGCTGTCATTGAAATTGCTAAAAATGAGGGTATGAAAGTTATTGAAAGAGATATATATCCAGATGAAATAAAAAATGCCGAAGAAATTTTTCTAACAGGCTCTGCTGTAGAAGTAACCCCAGTAGGAAAAATAGATAATCAAACTTTTAAAGTTGGAGATGTTACAGCTAAGATTTCAAGTCTGTATATGAAAGAGGTTGACCCTAACTACAAAGATAATTAATTAATAATATCTTTCCATTTTAACATTTTTTCATTATCTAAGTTTTTTTGTAATACCGTTTCTTTTTCATCATTATCTAATAAATGAAATTTCCAAAAAGCTACATCTATCTTTAAGCTATCAATCACAAATTCACAAGCTTCTATAGCGTTTGCACGATGAGAAGAAGCAGTAATTACTAAGACAATTTTTTCTCCTAAATCTAATTTTCCTATTCGGTGAATGATTAAACATTCATTTAGTTTCCAACTACTTAAAGCTTTGCTTCTAATTTTTTTAAGCTGAGCTAATGCTAATTCTTCATAACACTCCAAATAAATTCCTTTTATTTTTTTATTTGATGAGCTTAAATCAGATCTAACTGTTCCAAGGAAGAAACTGTACGCACCATTTGTATCGGATGAAACATATTTAAATTCTTTCTCTAGATCAAAATTATCATCAGTTATTTTAATCATTATCCTCCTGTAACTGGAGGTAACAAAGCTAATATATCACCATTATTTAGTGTTTGATTATCATCATCTATTTCAGTCAGGTTTAAAAAATATTTTACGCTCTTATCTTCAAATATTTCCTGAAATACAGGGTCTTTTGAAATGAGATTATTTTTTAATTCTTTAAAACTTATCGTTTGATTTAATTCAATTAAGTCATGACTTTTTTTAAGTTTTACTCTTATCCAAGAAAAATATTTTAAAGTAATATTCAAATATGCCTCATACCTTTTGCTACATAATTATATCCAGATAACAGAGTAATTATAGCGGCTAGCCATAATGTGACTAAGCCTAAATTCCAAAGAAAATCATTTAATTCAAAACCTAATCCAATTATGAGAATAGATAAACTAACCATTTGAAATGTAGTTTTATATTTAGCTAGTTTGCTAACTGGCATATCAGTATTTAGTTTAGCTAAAAATTCTCTTAAACCAGAAATTGCAATTTCTCTTAATAAAATAATTATAGCTGGAATAACATGAATGTCCGCAATTACTCTCGTGTCTATCAAAACTATTATAACAGCTGCTATTAATAGTTTATCAGCGATAGGATCAAGTAAAGTTCCAAGTCTAGATGATTGATTTAATGTTCTGGCTAAATACCCATCAAAATAATCAGAAATAGAAGATACTATAAAAAGTAAGCCTGCAATAAGAACCACTTTAGAATTATCAGAGAATAGTAAATATAAAATTATGGGAATTAAAATAATTCTTACAAAGGTAATAATATTTGGAATAGTATAAATTTTAGCCATTTATCTTATCCAATATAGCCTTAATATTTTTCGAATTTAATCCTTTTATTTGAGTTAACTCATCTCTGTTAGCTTTTTTTAGATTTTGAACACTTCCAAAAAAATTGATGACCCTCATTTTTTTTATTTTCCCAATGCCAGATATATCATCTAAAAAACTTGTTTTGAGGGATTCGGACATCCTTTTCATGCTATTTTTTTTTGATAATTTGTGAGCCTGATCTCTCATTTTTTGGATAAAACCCTCTATTTGAGGGCTATCTTTCAAAGATAGATTTTTTTCATTTAGAGTGTGATATCTGTCAAATCTAAAATCTCGTTTAAAACCCTTAGACACCCCAATTAACTTTATACTTTCACTAATACCGCTTTCATGAATAATTTCTTGGCAAATTTTCAAATAAGGCTGACCCCCGTCAATAATTATTAAATCAGGTAAAATTTTATCATCTTTGGAGAAACGAGATTTAAACACCTTTCGCATTAAATCTGCATCACCAAACTTTTTTAAATCATAATCTTTAAATTTATATGTTCTAGAGTCTTTTATACTAAAACCTTCCTCATTAAATACTACATATGATGCCACAGCATAGTTGTTACCGAAAAAACTATTATCGTAAGCCTCAACACGTTCAATTTTATTATTAATATTAAACCTAT
>CACPCY010000010.1 GCA_902632575.1 uncultured Alphaproteobacteria bacterium
CAGAATATGAGGTACATTTTCTTCCTAAATCTCGAGCAGAGGTTTTAGTAGATTCTGCAGACGTTGAAAAGGTCATCACAACAATTTCTGAAGCAGTAAAATCAGGAAAAATTGGAGATGGCAAAATTTTTGTAACTGAAGTGCAAGAAGTTGTCCGAATACGTACAGGAGAACGAGGCGCTGAGGCAATTAAATAAGGAGATCCAATGAAAAAAATATTAACTTTCTTAATCCCTACTTTGCTTTTCTCTGGAGTTGCAAGTGCGGAAGTATCTGCTGAAACAGCCTTTGTATTTAATACATTTTTATTTGTTTTTAGTGGAGTCTTAGTGATGTTCATGGCATTAGGTTTTGCAATGTTAGAAGCTGGATTTGTTCGTAAAAAAAATACATCAGCAATTTTATTAAAAAATATAGCTTTATACTCAATTGCAGGAATAATGTTTTATCTAATCGGTTACAGTTTAATGTATGTAGATGTTTCAGGTTGGATAGGTTCATTAGGTGGTATGTTTTACGATACTGCTGATGATTTAACAGCTGCAACTGAAGAGGGTGGCTACTCTTTAGCATCAGATTGGTTCTTCCAAATGGTGTTCTGTGCTACAGCAGTTTCAATCGTATCTGGTGCATGTGCTGAAAGAATAAAAGTATGGCCATTTATGATATTTGCGGCATTTATGACAGGAATTATTTACCCAATTTATGGTTCTTGGACCTGGGGCGGTGGATGGCTCACAGAAATGGGCTTTTCTGATTTTGCTGGATCTACAATAGTTCACTCAGTTGGTGGATGGGCAGCTTTAACCGGCTGTTTAATTCTTGGTCCTAGAGCTGGAAAATATGGTGCAGATGGAAAGATCTCTCCAATCGCTGGTGCAAACATGCCTTTAGCGTGTCTTGGTACTTTCATCCTTTGGTTTGGGTGGTTTGGATTTAACGGCGGATCTCAATTAGCACTTGGTAGTGCCGCTGATGCTTCTGCAATGTCAATTGTTGTTGTAAATACAAATATCGCTGCATGTGGAGGTGTTGTAGCTGCAATTATTTTATCACAGTTAATGTATAAAAAAATTGATCTATCTATTGCATTGAATGGTGCTATAGCAGGTCTTGTTGCAATTACCGCAGGTCCTGATCTAAGCAATCACTTCTTATCTATGATAGTTGGTGCAATAGGTGGTATTCTTTGTACTGTCGCTATCCCAATGCTGGACAAAATGAAAATTGATGATGTTGTCGGCGCAATATCAGCACACTTAGTTGCAGGTATTTGGGGGACATTGGCCGTAGGTATTTTTGGTAGCGGCGATTTCTTAGTTCAGTTAATAGGTATTGTTGCTGCAGCTGTATTAGTTGTACCTTTAAGCGGTGTTTTCTTCTTTATTTTAAAAGGAACTATAGGCTTAAGAGTATCAGAAGAGACTGAAGCTTCTGGTCTAGATAGTGCTGAACTAACAACTGTTGCGTACCCAGAATTTAAATAATCCCTATAACATAATTATCAAAGGGCGTGTTAAGCGCCCTTTATTTATTAAATTAATTTTTCTATAGAATTTGTGATTTTAGAGCTATCTGGTTTAGTCATTGAGGACCAACTTTCGACTAGATTACCATCTCCATCAAATAAATATTTATAAAAATTCCATTTCGGAGTTTTATTATATGTTGATTTAATCCACTTATATATCGGATGAGCGTCGTTTCCATTAACATTAACTATCTCTGTGATAATGAATTTAGTATCGTAGTTTACAAGGCAGAACTCTTTTACATCTTCTTCATTTCCTAGTTCTTGGAAAAAACTGTTTGAAGGTGTTCCAATTATTACTAAATTTTTATCCAAATATTCTCGATGAAGATTGGATAGATTAGCATACTGTTTTGTGTATCCACATCTACTTGCAGTGTTGACAAGTAGGATGGGTTTACCTTTAAATATATCGAGATTTACAGTATTACCGTCAATATCTTCAATACTAAAATTGTGTAAGTTTTGTGCCATTATGCTTCCTATATTTGCGAGTAAAATACTCAAGGTAATCAAGACAATTTTCATAATTTTTTATACTGATTAAAAATTTTCTAGATTTATTAATTTTTTACTTTGGGTAAACCCATAACTTGGTCTTTTTTGATATATTGATCTTTATAAGGGGGTCTACTAAAAACTTCCTTAATCATAGGCTTGAAAAATTCCAAATCTTTATTTTTATAATCAGGATCAAAAGACTTTTGATCCCATCTTTCACAGAAGTCTGCGCATGTTTGGAAATAAATATTATCTTTAAATTTATCTCTAGCATATTTATCCCATCCATAATGATGGGCATAATAAATCATTTGAAAAATTCCATGATGTTCAATTACCCATGTTATTTCATCTCTGACATAAGGTCTTATAACCTCAGCAGAGAATCTATCGTGATTTTGAGGAGCGAGTCCGTCACCAATATCATGAAGTAAAGCACCAACAATCCAATCAATATCAGCTCCGTCATTATAAGCTCTAGTAGCAGACTGAAGGCCATGATCTAGTCTTGTTATCTTGTACCCCTCCATAGTATTTTTTCCTTGTCTTGTAAGCTCCTCTATTATTCTTTCATAAGTAAGGGAGACATAATTCTCTTCATACTTCTGGAGTAATAGGTAGTCTTCTTTATCTCCATCTTTCATATGTTTAAATTTCACATTTTTCTCAGCCATTAATTTGTTTTATTTCAAATACTTTTCATGTAGGTGTCTTAATTTCCCATCAGTTGAGTCAAACTCCAGATAGCAACCTTGTAAATGTCTAGCCCCTTCACTTGAGTCATATGAAGTTCTCCCATGAAGTAGTCTGTGATTATCAAACATCATAACATCACCTGGTGAAAGCTTGAATTTAATTTCAAAGTCTGAAGAAGTGTATAACTCTCCTAGCAATTTTCTTGCCTTATAAAAACTCTCTAATTTTTCTTTTTTTAGAGGTGGGACGTAATCAACTCTAGTGCTGTACCTAACTTGTTTATAGTCACCATCTTTATCTAATTCAATTAGTTCTCCCCAATTTTCCAGAATTATATCTTTATCTTGAAATCTGTAACGCAGATTGGTTTTAGTTAAAGACTCAAAAGCCTCTGGCTCATTTAATTTAATATATTCTGCAACTGAAAAACCATCAACAAGAGTTGAATAGCCACCACTTACTTCATTTTTTAAACAATGCAAGAATTGTATTCCAGGGGCTTCTGGTTTTCTGTAAGGGTTATCAGTATGTGGTGGCAATGCAATAGGTTTGTATGCTAAGTCATTTGGATTTGGTTTCGACATTACATCAAAAAATTCACCAAAATTTGTAGTTTTAACGGGGCCTATTGAATTTACAAATTTTAAAATATACTTACTTTCAGTTGGTACATTTTTAATAATAACAAATCCATACTTATAAAAGTCTATAAGAAGATTATACATCGACTCTTGTTCAACCATATCTTCTTCAAAAAAAGCCTCTGGTTTAACTTCTAGTTGAGAATTCCATAAAATTCTTTTTGGTAAGGGTCCCCTCTTATTTTTTTCTTCGTCCATTTCAATCAAAAGATCATCTAAAGGATATTGACCTTTTGCTCCATCATTAAATTCAACATCAAGTTTGTGATCTGTTAATTTACAACTTACAATTTCCAATTTTAGGTCAATAGAGGATGGCTCATATAATCTTTGATTAGTATCTAAATCAAAATACTTTTCACCAGGTAGTCTTTCTCTTAACCAAATGGGATGCAAATGAAATGTCTTATTTTGATGAATAAACCTAATGGTATTGTTTTCAAAATGAAAATCCATTATTCAAACCCTCATTATTAATAATTAAATTTTTTGCTAAAATTAATTAAATGTCAATTAAGAAATTAACCTTTTATTTTAAAAATTGCCTCAATTTCGACTGTAAAACCTAGAGGCAAAGAATTAACTCCTACTGCAGCACGAGCATGAACACCAACTTCACCAAAAATATCTTTCATCATATTTGAACAACCATCGATTACTAATGGTTGCTGTGTGAAGCTTTCTAAGCAATTTACAAAACCAGTAAGTTTTATTAATTGATCCACTTTATCGAGAGATCCAACTTCATTCTTTAAGGCTGATAATATAGCCAATCCACATAACTTGGCATGATTTTGAGCAGTCTCTAAATCAATATCTTCTCCAACTTTTCCTTTTGCAAAAGATCCATCCTCAAGTAATGGACCTTGACCGGATATATATGCAATATTATCAACAATAACGCAGGGTTTATAACTCCCTGCAGGTTTAGCAGGTTTTGGTATTAAAAGACCTAATTCAGATATCTTGGCTTCGAAATCCATCAATTAAAAAATTACTCTTTTTCATCAATTTTACTAATCATTTGTTCGGTAGCAGTTTGCATTCCTATTGCAGAAGTAGTGCGTGGTACAATCATTGTTGGTGTATTTTCATCATAAATTTCGCTTGTTCGTCCAATCCTAATTCTTTGATAGGTAAACAGCCCCAGAAACAAGTATACAATTGTACAATAATAAAAAAGTCCATAGGCATCAAAATACGCCATAAATCCAGATACTAAAATTGGCGCTAAAACTAAGCCCAACGCATGAACTAGTGTAAGAGTTGAGCTAGCAGAAACAACCTCATCCTTTTCTAAAAAATCATTTAGGTGAGAAATAACAACCGCGTAGTAAGGAAGAGATACAGCTGAATGTATGCCAACGAATAATAAAAGAATATTAAATGAAAAAGATCCAAAAATAATTAAACAAATAGATGAAACCAAAGCAATGATATTTAATATCAGTAAAATTATTCTTCTATCATATGTATCCGATAGTTTACCAATCGGATATTGAAGTAAAGCTCCGATGAAAGTATTTACAAAAACAAGTATTGAAATTTGAAAAATACTTAAGCCTAACTTAGCTCCAAAAACTGCAATTAATCCAAATGATGCTCCATAAATCATACCAATACCAAAAGAACCGATAAAAGACATTGGAGAATTTTTATATAGATCTTTTAAAGATATGAATTTAGGTGTGGAAAATTCTGGTGCTGATTTTTTAGTTAGCAAAATTGGAACTAAAGCAAAAGAAATTAATAAAGATGTTAAAATATATAAGTGTGCCTGAGTTGTTTCTTTTAGATTTATTAGCAAGCCACCCCCACTAGTTGAGAAGTATAAAATCACCATGTAAAGCCCAATAAGCTTCCCTCTTGTTCTATTATCAGCACGATCATTTAACCAACTTTCACAAACGATATATATTGCTGCCAATGAAAACCCTGTCAATAATCTTAAAAAAAACCAAAAATATGGGTGAACATAAATCCAATGAAATAAAATAGTAATGGAAGCAATCGATGCGAATGCTGCAAAAACTCTTATATGCCCAACATTTTTAATAATTTTAGGACAAATATATGAGCTTGCTAGAAAGCCTATAAAATAACCTGTAAAAACATATCCAATTTCAAAATCAGAAAATTTAAATAATACAGCATTAATATTTAACAAGGTTCCTTGCAAAGAATGGGCAAGCATAATAAATCCAAAACCTGTAAATAGAGCCCAGGAACTATAAACGATACTTAACACCCGAGATTATTTAAACTTTTAGATTAAAAAAGCAATTATTATTTAGTGAAGGGGATGTTTGTCATTACAGATTCAATCTCTTGGCCATCAACAAGAAGAGTCTGTTTTTTTTCTAAACTTTGATATTGGGTTTGCACCATAGCTATTCCAAGACAACAGCCAAAATCTGGGCTAAAGCATGCAGATCTTAGTTCACCTATTATATTAGAACCTAATTGTATTGGTAAAGCTTTCGTTATCTCAATTTTATCTAGTTTAAGTTTTAAGCCAATTAAAGATCTTTTGACACCATCTTTTTGTTGTTTTTCTAATTCGGTTTTTCCTAAATAATCTATTTTTGGATTGAAAGAGACAAAAGAACCCAAACCACACTCAAAAGGGGTGTCATGCATATTCATGTCATTACCAAAAGATAATAATCCACCCTCTATTCTTTCAATTAAATTTGGACAACCTGGTCTTACATCCAAGTCCTCACCTTTAGACATGAGAACATCATAAAGCTCTAGTCCAATTTCATCATGATCGACATAAATTTCAAAACCACCTTGTTTTGACCAACCCGATCTGGCAATTAGAAATTTATGATTTTTAAACTCAAATCTCTTAAAGTTAAAAAATTTTAATTCTTTAATACCCTCAAATACTCTTGACATAAGCTCGAATGATTTTGGGCCTTGAACTGCAAGAATATTTACATTGGGCTCAGTAATCTCAACGTCAAGGTTCATACCTATTGCAATTCCTTTTGCGTAGAGAAGCACATCTGTATCTGCAATTGATAACCACCATGTGCTTTCCCCAACTTTCATTATCAATGGATCATTGATAATTTTACCTTTGTTATCAACAATTGGAGCGTAGTAACAAATATAATCTTTTGCATTTGATAAATCTCTGCAAGTAATCAATTGTGTAAGTTTCGCTGCATCTGGTCCATTAATTTGAACTTGCCTTTCAACTGATACATCCCAAAGTTGAACATTATTTTTTAAATGCCTACTATCTTCCTCTATACCTTTAAAAGATGCAGGTAAAAGCATGTGATTATAAACTGTGTATGATTGTACTCCATATTCCTCAATTCTTTTGGTGTAGGGAGTAGAGCGGAGTCTTGCGCTTTTAGCAATTAAGTGGGTCATTAAATTCAATGTAGTTAATATGTATTCTTGCTACAAAGCAATGATATTATTTCTAAATGACATTTAGCCCTAAAATAAAAACTAGGAAGGTGACTGATAAGAGAGATACAAAGCTAAAAGTCATACCAATTAACACAGCAGCATACCCTTGTTTAAAGATTTTTCTTAAATCAATAGAGGCCCCAAGGGCTGTAAGAGCTAGGCCAAATAGAATTGAAATTATTTTTTCAATTATTACTAAAAATTTTATCCATTTCTCATTATCAAAAAAATATAAGTCCATAATTGAGCGAAAGGTTACAAATAAAATAAAAACAATTACAAAAAGTGGGATTGAATTTAATATTTTAACAAAGACCGATTGACTTTTATTTTTATTATTTTTTGAACTTTTATTAAAAATTATTAATAATGGTACCAAAGCTAAAAGAAATAAACTTCTTATTATTTTTGTTATTGTAGCGATCTCTAAAGTCTTTTGATTTGGATGTAAATCATTATGAACCATAGCAGCTGCTATAACTTGACTTGTGTCGTGAATACTAACACCTAAAAAAATGCCTTTAGCTATGTCTGTCGAAAATAATATTTCAACATAAAAAGGATATGTAATTACAGCTAAACTTCCCCATAAAACTACAATTAGGGTAGCTACGGCTACATCTTGATCTTTTGATTTTAATATCGTTGAGGAGACCAAAATAGCAGTAATACCACAAATGGATGTACCAATCGCTAATAATTTTGATAATTCTTTTTGGACTGGCCAAATTTTTTTAATAAATAAATATGTCAGAAAAATGAATAATAATGTGATAATTATAATAAATATTGATCCCACACTAATTCTCCATAATTGGAGGATACTAATCTTTATACCTAATAAAATAATTGCAAATTGAAGTATATTTTTTTTTATAAAGTCGCGACCTTCGACAATTTTGGCAGACAATGAAAATATGTTAAAAAAAAATATTCCTAAAATTAGAGATAAAAGACTTAATGGCAATAATGGCAAATTAAAGACATATTCCAGAGGTTGTTTTATAAATATAGCTAGTAGATAAATAAAAGTTATGAAAAATATACCTGTTAGATTTTTATTTAACATTTTGATTAATTAATAAAATTGTAAGTTAAATTTTTTATAGGTAATAACTTAATTTTTAATTTATTCTCTTGCACCACTTCTATGCTGTTGGATACGATGACCAAACGATTGGGAAACTCTGTCAAAAATAATAGCTAAAGCAACAATCGCTAAACCATTAAATAGACCCATTGCAAAATATTGGTTTGTAATTGCTTTTAAAACAGGCTGTCCTAGACCTTTGACACCAATCATAGATGCAATAACAACCATCGCCAGTGCCATCATTATAGTTTGATTTATTCCAGCAAAAATTGTTGGAAGAGCCAAAGGAAGCTGAATTTGAAACAATTTTTGTCTAGGATTAGCTCCAAAAGCATCTGCAGCTTCTAATACTTCGCTATCAACTTCTCTTATTCCCAAATTTGTAAGTCTTATAATTGGAGGTATGGCATAAATAACAACAGCTAACAAACCTGGTATTTTACCAATACCTAACAACATGACGACAGGAATTAAGTACACAAAGCTTGGCATCGTTTGCATAATGTCTAAAATTGGAGTGCAGATCCTTTGAGCTCGTTCAGATTTGGCCATAAGCACACCAACAGGAATACCAATTCCAATAGACAGTAGAGTACATACCCCAATAATACTTACTGTTGACATAGTATCTTCCCACATGCCAAAAATTCCAATTAATAGAAAAGCGAATAAAGAACCCACAGTTACAGATATTTTTCTACTGCCAAAATAAATTATAGCTAAAAAACAAATTAGAACTATGGGCCAAGGTGAATTTTGTAATAATTTTTCAAACCAAACTAAAAAATATAACACTGGGTCAAATACAGCCTCTATAGTATCCCCATATTCTCTGGAAAAAGCTCTGTATGATGCGTCAAAGCCCTTTTTTATAAAGCGAAGTGTCTCTCGACTTAATTCAGGGAACTCAGATAAAAAAAATTTTTCCATAAGATATAAGTTTTAAAATTAAGAAGTGGGCAAAAGCCCACTTCTATTATAGATAATTATTATAATGCGTTTAAAATGTCTAATTGAGCATCAAAAGGAACCCAATTTTTCCACTCACCATAGTTTTCTAGGAAATAGATAGCGGTATCTTCACCAGTTGCTTGATTATCATCTTTCCATGCTAATAGTTCGTTTACAACTGAGTTAGGTAATGCTCTCTTTTTGATATAATTCATCCCTGGACCAGATGAATTTTTGAAATTGTCTGTAACAACTGTAAACACTGATGACACAACCCATGAATTTTTCTGTGGATCAGAACAACCTTCTTGAGATGTGCATGTATTCCATTCTTCGTTATCATGAGGTACACCAAAGTCTAACTTCTTCATTGGATACTTACCTAATATAGCTGTTGGTGCCCAGTAATAACCCAACCACCCTTCGCCTTTTTCATAAGCTTCGGCGATAGATCCAGCAAGAGCTCCACCTGAGCCAGGATCTACAAGATTAAATCCTTTACCTTCACCGTCATAAGCTTGAAAAAGGTTGCCTGTGCTAATTTGACAGTTCCAACCTGATGGACAAGTATAAAGTGCAGCACCATCACCTTCTGGGTGAGGGAATAAATCAGGCCTTGCCAAAGCATCTTCAACTGTGACGATATCAGGGTTTGCATCAGCTAAGTACTGAGGAATCCACCATCCCTCTTCACCAGTATCAGATAAAACTTCAGCAGCGTAGTGAAGTCTTCCTTCAGCAGTTGCTGCATCTAATGCGATACGAACAGAATTGATCCATAATTCGGGAGCAATATCTGGCTCACCTTTTTCCATCATTGATGTAGCAGTAGGCATTGTATCTCCTGGTACAAGCTCAACATCACATCCATAGGCATTTTCTAGTATTAATTTGTCAACATGAGCAAACATTTCCGCAGATGCCCAGTTCATTTCAGCAATTGTGATTGTGCCACAATCTGCTTTTGCAACTGAATTTAGTCCGAATAAAAGGACAGAGCTCAGTAATATTTTTTTTATAGAGTTCATATGTTTCCTCCGATTAATAAATAACAATTTAACATTCTTAGGAGGCATTTACAGTTTTAATTTGAAATATAACGGCAAACTGAGTCAATAAATCAATAAAATCAGTCAATTAGTTAAAACTTAATCGTTATTTAGGATGATGAGTTATAATCAATTATAATATTTTAAATTAAACCAGTTTACCCGAGCGGTGTTTTTGTATTCTCTGTCCATATGATTGAGATACTCTATCAAAAACAATAGCGACAATAACAATAGCCAATCCGTATAGAACTCCTTTTGTAAAATATTGGTTGTAAATAGATTGTAGCACAGGTTGACCTAGTCCTTTAACACCAATCATTGATGCAATTATAACCATTGCTAAGGCCATCATAATTGTTTGATTTATACCTGCAAAAATAGTTGGCAACGCAAGAGGTAATTGCACTTGAAAAAGTTTCTGTCTTTTCGTAGCACCAAAGGCATCAGCAGCTTCAAGAGCTTCTTGATCAACTTCTCTAATCCCTAAATTAGTCAATCTTATCAAAGGTGGTATTGCATAAATAACAACTGCTATTAATCCTGGTATTTTTCCTATACCCATTAGCATAACAATTGGAATAAGATAAACAAATGGTGGCATAGTTTGCATAACATCTAATATTGGGGTAACTATTTTCTGAGTTCTATCTGAACGTGACATTGCAATTCCTGTAGGTAGACCTATTGCTACGGACATTATTACGGAGGTCAAAATAATTGCTATAGTGCTCATCGTTTCTTCCCACATCCTAAAATAACCAATAAATACAAATGCTAATAGAGTGCCAATGCATAATTTAATACTTCTACTTCCCCAGTAAGTAAGAGCCATGAGAACAACCATAAAAATAGGCCAAGGTGTAGCAACGAGGGTTTTTTCAAAAAAAACTAACATTTTGAGAAGAGGATCGAACATCGCATCAATAAAATCTCCCCATTCTCGTGCAAAATCTTTATATCCTGCGTCGATGCCCTTTTTCATTTCTCGGAATTGTTTGTTAGGCATTTCAGGAAATGTTGTAAAAAAGTTACTCATGATTAAATATATATTCTTTCTATCAAAAAAAAACCTGGGGAAATCCCCAGGTTTATATTAAACGTTAATGACGTTTTTATAAAGAGTTTTGGATGTCTAGCTTTTGGTCAAATGGCACCCATTGTCCCCAAACACTTGAATAATTCTCTAAGAAATAATAAGCCGTTTCTTCAGCTTCAGCTTGATTTTCTTCTTTCCATGCAAGAATTTGACTTAGAAGTGAGTTAGGGAAGCTTCTTTTTTCAAGATAATTCATCACTTGAGAATTTCCTAGCATATCTTTACCAACATATGTTTCCACTGTTGATGCAGGATATCTATTCTTACCTGGAGCTTCTACGTTAAGATCATTAATCTCAGAAATCCATGTATCTGCATTGTGATCTACTCCCTCATCTAATTTAGTCATATCATATTTTCCAAGGATAGCTGTTGGTCCCCAGTAGTAGCCCATCCAACCTTCACCTTTGTTATATGCTTCACCCATTGAACCGGATAATGCACCACCTGAGCCTGGATCAATAAATTCAAAACCAGCATCAGCCATACCAAATGCTTTGAACATTTGAGTAGTAGTGATCTGGCAATTCCAACCAGCAGGGCAGCCATAGAAGCCAGCTACACTATCGTCTTCTGGGTGTGGAAATAAATCTGGTCTTGCTAAAGCATCTGCGATAGTTACGATACCGTGTTCTTCAGCAATATAAGTTGGTATCCAAATAGCCTCTTCTCCGCCATTTTCAAATACTTTACCAACATTTTTGATTAAACCTTCAGCTTCAGCTGGGTCTAAAACTTGCTTTAAGTTTTGTGACCATAACTCTGGTGCAATTGATGGCTCACCTTTTTCCACTAAAGAGGTTGAAGTTGGCATTGTATCACCTGGAATCAGCTCTACATTACATCCAAGACCTCTTAAAAGAACAGCATCGATGTGTGCAATGACCTGAGCAGAAGCCCAGTTCATCTCTGCGATAGTTACATTTTCGCAATGCGCATCTGCCTTGGCACTAGTTGAAATGGAGGTTATCCCTAATGCAAGGAAAACTGCAGTAAATAAACGAAATATTTTCATATTTCCTCCTTTTTAGATATATCTATTACTAAGTAAAACATTTAGACGACAATCATGCAAATTAAAATTGAGAAATGTCTACAATTTGAAACAGCGTAATTTCGAAACTTCAGGGGTTTTTGGCTAAATTCCGGAGAAACAGTTAAAGTTTATTAAAAATCTATCCTAAAATGAATTAAATAAAATTCATCATTTGAGATATGAGTATTGATAAAAATAGACAGTCTAGATTTAAATGATCTAGTCATTGTCTGTTAAGCCGGCACCAGCTCCTGAAAGCTTTTTTTCTTCAGACTCCTCAACAAAAGTCTCAAGAGATAGCTCATATAATTGATCCCATGTTTCATCAGAGTAATCGACCCTTCTTTCATTTGTGATATTTATAGAAAAATTATTTAGAGCATCAGGTATATCATTTTTATTAATTAACAATAAACCTCCTGGAGTAATTGATAATTTAAATTCTGAGGAATTGATTTGAAAATATAGTAGATTTTTTTTTGAAGCTCTTTGCAAAAACGGAATAATAATTAGAGGCTCATAAATACTTTGATATTTGATCTCTTTGTGAAAATCATTTTTATGGGATTGGTCAAGGTGAAATAATCCAAAATGAATAGGACAAAGGTTATGAGTATTAGTTTGATTTATCATTTCAAGTTTTACCAAATTACTTAATCCTCTATCAACTAATCTTTTGAATGAGTTTAATCCTCCCATTTCAGATTGTTCTAGAATTCGAATAACTTTTCCAATTTCTTCAGCTACCCCCCAACTTAACCCTTGAGACTTTGCCGACCTCTTAACAGTAGTTTCAATTTCATAAAGGGAATGCATTAAGCAATTTTTTTGTAAGACCATGTATCTTTTGAGCCAATAATTTCTTTCATAAGTGGTGCTCCTTGATACATCGTAATTCTTACCCACCTATCGGAGCGAGGGTCAAATCGTGTAGCACCGAAAAATGATAATTTTAATCTAAGCATATCTACTGGGATGAGAGTTTTAGAAATAGTGTTATCTTGAATTTCTGAGTAGGGAAGTTTTTCACAAATTAAAACTCTTCTTAGAACATGTCTAAATTCTTGAGTCCTAAGAAGATAAGACCCTAAATCTGATTTTGGATTCATACTTTTTAAGTTCTTATATAAATGATGAATGTCTCGGGCTATAGCTAACGGTAATTCAAGATCAGACCCATCCTCGTTAAATCGATCCGACATACGTGGCTCTTGTTTATTTTTTGAATAGTACCAAAAATTAAAAATATTATCTTTCTCATCAAAGTTTATATTTATTAACCAAGTATAATGCTTTTCTATTAACTCACAAATGTCTTTAATAGAGCGGGAGGTATCGATATCAAAATAATCATCTTCATCAATTGACATTTCATAGCTTAAAGGCTCAACAATTTCTGGATAAACTTCCATCATCAGTGAGACTATAAATTCACAACACTCAGCGTGAGTATTCTTTTCCACCCATTCGTAAACTGTATTCCAAAAAAATTTATTTATCGAGAGATTGTCGAAATATTTTTGAAACTTATCAAGATCCTTTACAAGTTGAGAATTCTTTTGAACTTGATATTCATTGTCTGTTTTCCAAAATTTTATATTTTCTATGATAATTGACAAATAAGATTTAAATACTTTTTTTTCCTGATTATTGATACTTTTTAAACTGCGAATAGACAAAAGTGCTTTTTCTTTTGCCAGGATCCATTGATTTAACAGAGCCGGATGATTAATAATAAAAGGAGCCATGCCTAAACCTGTTGAATTTCCAATTCCCAAATTACGAGAAATATTATCATCCAACTTGACTGCTGTGTTTGGTGCACGACTAAAAGCTACATGGTTGACAATATCAAAAGTAAATTGTCTTGCTAAATAAACTAACATCATCTCTAATCTAAATGGTCCCTTTAATTCTTTACGGTCTTGTATTTTAATTCTATCAGCTAATCCAAATTTTCCTGAGCCGTAAACTGCGGTCGTTCTGTAGAGATAACCTACATCATATAACAAGTTAGTATCTGGTTGCTTCCCTTGGGAGAGGCGATCAATGACGTGATCAAATATACGAACCGATTTATTTGCTCGGGATAGACACAATTCCTTTTCAGTAACTCTACCTTGCTCTTGTAGAGGCACATTATCTTTAAGTCTTTGGATATCATCTTGATTAGGAACTCCATCAAATAGTACAAACGATGCATCCCATTTAGTTGCAATTACTCTATCTGAACGGTCACTATCATCGAGATGATTTGAGAAACATATCAATGAGTATTTTTTATTTTGTTTTTCAACTGAATAAACTATGTGTCCAAAACCCATTTTATCTAGGGAGAAGTCAAAGGTTTTAAAATCCCATTCTTTAAATTCTCTTATAAAACTTCTGAGAAAAGATAATTTTGATTGATGAAATGAACCTAATCGCTCCAATTTCATTACAAATTCAGGCTTTCTTAATTCAATATTCACTAGTCAAATTTCCTATAAAAATTGTACCAATTATTACCAAGTATGTCGTGCGTCTCTTCTTCGCTAAACCCAACTTTTAATAAGCCTTGTTCTAAATTATCAAAACCCCTAGCATCTTCGAACCATGATGGTTGGGGAGGAAATCCAGCGTTATTAACACTTCCTTCTCCAAAATCTTTTGTTTTAGTCCAAGTGCCGTTTCTCATCCAATCAACAATGCTGTCAGGATGTCTTATGCATAAATCAGAGCCTATACCTATTTGTTTTAGAGAAATTCTTTTTGTTGTTTCAGCGATCATTTCACAAAAAGATTCAAGAGTGCAATTTGTAGAGTCTTTTAGATGGTGTGGGTAAAGAGAAAAACCAATCATACCTCCACTATCATTTAGAGCTTTAAGTACATTGTCTGATTTATTTCTCAGCCCCTTATGCCAAAATAATGGATTTGCGTGACTGACCACAATTGGTCTTTGGGAAATTTCTATTGCTTCTAAAGTAGATAATTCTGCAGAATGTGACATATCTACTATCATTCCTACCCGATTCATTTCTTTAATTACTTCTCTACCCATTCGTGTAATCCCACTATCTCTACTTTCATAACATCCTTTAGCCAATAAAGACTGGTTGTTGTATGTAAGTTGCATGAACAATACACCAGAGTTTCTTAAAACTTCTACGTAATGAATGTTATCTTCAATAGGTGAACAATTTTGAAGTCCAAAAAAAATAGCAGTCTTATCTTCACTTTTAGCTTTTTTTATATCTTGGGATTTCTTACCTTGAAAAATTAAATCTGAATTTTTTTGAAAAAATATATTCCAATTTTGAATATTTTCTTGCAGTTCATCAAAATCTTCGTGATAGCATATTGTTGCATGAACAGCGTCTAATTTTGCCTGATTGTTAATCTCAAATATTTCTCGTGACCAGTTACAATACTGGAGATTATCTACTCGAAAATTCATTCGGGGATTATACGGATCCAGAATTAATGTAGGAAGTCTTTACTTGGGAGTAAAATTCCCTTGCATACGTGCCTTGTTCACGAGGCCCAAAACTTGAGGCTTTTCTCCCTCCAAAAGGAACATGGTAATCTAGGCCTGCTGTGGGTAAATTAATAGTTGATACACCAGTCTTTATATTTTGTTTGAAATGCTCGGCTTTAGCTAATGATTGTGTAATAATACCACTTGAAAGTCCAAATTCAGTGTCGTTCGCAATTTCTAAAGCATGATCTAAATTTTTTGCAGGTATAACACAGGCTATAGGGCCAAACATTTCCTCTTGGTTTATTCGTGACTTATTATCCCCATCAACGAACAAAGTAGGCTGCAAATAATAACCAGGAGTTCTCATTTTCATTGGATTACCTCCATACGCAAGTTTTGCCTCACCTTTTCCAATTTCAATATAACTGAGATTAGACTCGTATTGAGACTCATTTGAAGCAGGCCCCATTTGTGTCCCTTCATCTAAAGCGTGACCTACCTTTAAGTTTTTAATATTTTCAACTAAGCCCTCAACGAATTTTGCATAAATTTCTTCATGAACAATTAACCTGGACGATGCAGTACATTTTTGTCCAGTTCCACCGTAAGCCCCATTAGCTGCGCATGCTATGGCAGTATTTAAATTAGCGTCTTCCATTACTACTAGTGGATTTTTTGATCCCATTTCCATTTGCATCTTTTTTAACAAAGGAGATGAGTTTTGATAAAGTTTTTTACCTACTTCAACTGAGCCAGTAAAAGTAATTGCAACAATATCAGGATGAGAGGCAATTTTGTTTCCAATATTACTACCTGAACCTAAAACTAAATTAAATAAGCCAGACGGAATACCTTGTTTTGATATAATTTCTGTAAGCGCTATTGCACTTGCTGGGGTAAGAGAAGCTGGCTTGAGTATAACTGCATTTCCACACATCATTGCTGGGGCTGCTTTCCAGGCAGGTATAGCTATTGGAAAATTCCATGGTGATATAATTCCAACAACACCTAACGGTTCTCTTGAGATTTCAACCTGAAAACCTGGTCTGGTTGAGGGTATTTTTTCTCCATATAATCGTAAGCACTCTGAACCATAATATTGAAATTGTTGGCCAGCCCTTGTAACCTCGCCTATGCCTTCAGCTAAAGGCTTACCTTCTTCACGAGATAATAATTCTCCCAATTCCTTGGATCTTTGTATTAATTCGTCACCAATTTTAATTAAGATTTGTGACTTTTTTTCAATACCAACTTCTCCCCATTCTTTTTGTGCAATAACAGCTGAACTAACAGCTTGCTCAAACTGATCATCAGTGACTGACGTGTACTCAGATATGATGTCACCTGTATCAGAAGGGTTTATATTTTTGATTGAACCAGTGCCCTCGACCCAGCGGCCAGCAATAAAGTTCGACTCTTTCATAAATTATCTTTTTAGGATCTCAGAAAGTTTTTTAGTGGACAAGTACCCAACATTATTTTTATCTTTGTCTTGAATAACTAAATTATCCGGCTTTTCTGAGATTACTTTGTCAATGAAACGATCAATAAATTCATCTTGATTAATTGGCATAGCATTTGATAAGTCCTGACCATTTATTTTATCCATAATATGCTTAGCTTTAATCACTCTTGCTCTATTTACATCTTCAACAAAATCACTCACATATTTTGTTTTAGGATTTAGCAAAATTTCTGCAGGTATGCCCTCTTGATCCATTATGCCATCTTTTAATATTGCAATACGATCTCCTATTTTCAAAGCTTCGTCTAAGTCATGTGTAATAAACACCACAGTTTTATGAAGTTCGTCTTGAAGTTCTAAGAGAATGTCTTGCATGTCTTTTCTTATTAATGGATCTAAGGCACTGAAAGCTTCATCCATTAGTAAAATCTCGCCATCATTAGTTAATGCTCTAGCAAGACCAACACGTTGTTGCATACCTCCAGATAAATGTTGTGGGTATTTTTCCTCATATCCAGATAACCCCACACGATCAATCCATCTTCGAGCTCTAGTATCCGCTTCTTTTTCATCTATATTTTGGATATGAAGACCAAACAGCGTATTTTGTAATACTGTCTTGTGAGGTAACAATGCAAAGCGTTGAAAAACCATTGCAGTTTTTGTTCTCCTGAAATTTCTTAAAGTTTCATCATTCATTTTTAAAACTTCATCACCATCAACAACTACACTACCGTCTGTTGGCTCAATTAATCTATTTATATGTCTTATTAATGTGGATTTACCTGATCCAGAAAGACCCATTACTACTTGAATTGACTTTTCTTTAATATCCAAGTTGATATCCTTTAAACCTAAAACATGATTGTACTTTTCTAAAAGTTCGTCTTTGTTAACACCTTCTTTTACTTGTTCCAGAGCAGATTTTGGGTTTTTACCAAATATCTTGTATAAGCCTTTAATTTGAATTTTTGTTTCTGACATATTTTAAATGAGAAATTTAAAGAATTAATTTTAAATATTAAAGTTTTATCCTCCTGGAAATATAGCATTTAAACATTTGAGGACTGATCATGCAAATTAAATTTAATGCAATAAAATGCCATTTTAATAAGTTGTCTTATTACCCTATTTTCCCTTGAAACAAATGTAAAAAGTTATCTAATCTATTAGTGCCTTATCTTAATCAATCTCAAGCAATTA
Source organism: uncultured Alphaproteobacteria bacterium (assembly GCA_902632575.1). Next base: position 18,161 of record CACPCY010000010.1, read on the forward strand.
AACTTGCTCGTGAAAAGCTAATTAAATCTGGTTGTTCTGAGCAAAATTCATTAGGTATTGTCGATGGAATACTTGATGCAGAATTTAATGGTATTAAAAGTCATGGCTTTCACTACTTACCCATATATTGTAACCATCTAAAAATAGGTAAAATTAAAGGTGATGCTTCACCAACTTTTGAAAAAATCTCAAGATCATCGATCAAAGTAGACGCTGATAATGGTTTTGCCCACACAGCCATAAACATAGCACTCAATTCTTTATGCGAGATGAGTTTAAATGAGGGTATTTCTTGCATGTCTGTATTCAATTCATACAATTGTGGTGTTCTTGGTTTCCATACTAAAAGAATAGCTGAAAAAAATTTAATAGGTTTGGGTTTCACAAACGCTCCAGCTTCTATTGCCCCTGTTGGTGGCATTAAACCAGTAATAGGAACAAACCCTTTTTCATTAGCAACTTACTTAAATGGTAAAGCATCTATAATTATTGACCAATCTGCCAGTGTTGTTGCGAAAAGTGAAATTTCTGTTAAAGCGAAAACTAATCAACCGATACCTAAGGGGTGGGCTTTTAATAAAGAGGGTAAGGTTACCACAAATGCACAAGAAGCACTAAAAGGTACAATGGCCCCAAGTGGTGGCTATAAAGGTTTTGGGATAGGTTTATTAGTTGAAATATTAACTGCTTGCGTTGCTGGAGGAAGTTTAGGTACCAAAGCTTCATCTTTCGCAGGGGAGGATGGCGGCCCTCCATCGACAGGGCAATTTTTTATAGCAATTAATCCGAAAAAATTTAATCGAAATTTTGAGCTCCACTTAACAGAACTTGTAGACTCAATAATATCTCAAGAAGGTGCACGACTACCAGGCTCAAAAAGGCTAGGAGCATTTAATCATAGTATAAATAAAGATATATTGATATCTGATGAGCTCATGAGTCGAATAGATTTAATATAAATTTTAATTATTTTTTTGTTACAGCATATGGTGCAAAAGTATTATCTGTTTTTTTGGATTTAGATTGAATATTTTTGGCAGGTATACCAACCATTATTCCCCCTTTTGGGACATCTTTAGTTACAACAGCATTAGATCCAATTCGAGCACAACTTTTTATAATTATTGGTCCTAATATCTGTGCCCCAGAGCCAACAATCACATCGTCTTCAAGAGTAGGATGGCGCTTCACACCAACTTGTTCTGATGATTTAACAGCAGGCATGATACCTCCCAATGTGACACCATGATAAATAGTTACATTATCTCCAATCTCGGCAGTTTCTCCGATTACAACTCCCATTCCATGATCAATAAAAAAATTTTTTCCTATTTTAGCGGCAGGATGAATTTCAATGCCAGTTAAAAATCTTGATAATTGAGAGATCATTCTTCCTAATAATTTCAGATTTAGTGACCATATAAAATTTGCTATACGATGGAAGAAAACAGCTTTTACACCAGGATAGGTTAATATCACAAGTAACAATGAAGTTGCAGCAGGGTCTCTTGCCTTTACTGACTCAAAATACTTCATTAAATTTTCAAACATCAATATACAGATAAGACTTATCCACCTAAGATCAAGCTTTTATTGAATAATTATGTAAATGATTGAAATTAATTGTTAGATTAATAGTGGATGTTCACAATTGAAAAACCTAAAGAAATCCACATAAACAGTTGGAAAGAAATAATTAATGAAAGTGCATCATCAAATTCTTTTCAGTATGAAGAAGTAAATTTCAGCTTATTTTGGACATGCATATTTCGAGATGATTATTTTGCGTTTGCTGCAAAAAACGAGGATAAATTTATGGGAATTGTTGTAGCTAAAATTAACGAAACTTATTACGAGAAGAATATAGTATTAGACGTTTTGTATGTTTTACAAGATTTTAGAAAAATTGGTGTTGCTAGAGCATTAATGAACAAAATTGAAGAAATAGCAAAAGAAAAAAATCTTGATCTGATAATCAAAGGTGTAGAAAAAAGTAATTTACTCGCTCAGAAACTTTTTAAAAATTATGCTGTTGTCAACAGAACAAGATACTTAAAAAAGCATAATTGATTTTAATAAATAATTATTATATTTAAATATCATGGTAGATCCGAATAAAAATGGTGAAAACTACGATAAAAACAATAGATGGGTATGGATTATCATTGTTTTAATTACTCTGAGCTCTGTCTATGTGATGTCTAAAATATTTATTCAGACACCTTGGCAGTATCTGTCGTAGACTTAAGTTTTCTCTCAAATTCTCTTAGTCTTTTGTAAACACTTGCAAGCTCAATAATTGTTGGCCATGATTTTAACAAGTACTGCATTGATCCCTCAACCCTGCCAAAAGCACGAATAATTTGTTGCATAACACCAAGGGTAATAATACCTGCAACAATTGCAGGAGCTAAAAATACATAAGCACTTAAAACATTAGCCTGCAAATAAGCAATTCTTCCAATATTAAAATACAAGTACCGAATATATGAGAGAAAATGAATTTTTCTTACATCGTCAAATAATTCTTCTATTGTTTTTGGACGAATAGTTTCGTCATCTTCGGCAATAACTAAAACTTTTCTGTAAGCTGCCTCTTGTTTTTGTAAATCATACTCTACACCAACAAGTCTGAGAATAATTCCAAGGAGTATTAAAAAAACTGTTCCACCAACTGACCAAATTAATGCACCAACAACTAAACCATACTCCCAATCGCCAAAAAAGAATATTGGAATACCAGCGCTAAGTCCTAATAAGATTGGAAGGAATTGAACAATTATCATCACCGACTCAATTAAGCTTGTTCCAAGACCTTCCATAATTCTACCAAACTTAATAGTGTCCTCTTGAACTCTTTGAGCAGCACCTTCGATTGTGCGGGCATAGTTATAAACACTATGATACCACTCGACCATAGCAGTTCTCCATCTAAATAAGAAATGTGCAGTGAAAAAACTTACCAAAACTGCAATAGCCACATATATGCCTGCAAGTGTTATAAAAGATAGTAAGCCCGCCCAATATTCTTCAATTGTAATTGAATTTGGTTCAGCAAGAGCTTTTTGAATCATATCATAGAAAGTACCAAACCACTCATTGATCCTGACATCAATTTCTACTTGCACCCAAAGACTACCTAATATGGCAGCTGACCCTGCCCATGCCCATAGAAACCATTTTCTTGAGTTAAAAAATCTAAACATTTTATTTTGCAACAATAATTGAAAAATTAAAGTTTTTGAAGACCTAAAAGTGCTTCAATACGCTTAATTTATTTAAACCCTCCTATGCTTATATAATGATTTCATGCCAAGTATTAAAGACATTAAAAAGATTAAGCTTAATGATGAATATATATTCTTTGGTCCTGAGTCCATAGTAAGTGAAATTGCAGACAGTATGGATATAAAAAACATAGGGGCTGTTCCTATACTGAATGAACAAAAAATATTACTTGGAGTTGTTTCAGAAAGAGACATCGTCAGAAAATGTGTCAAAGACGGTAGAGATCCAGATTTGGTCACAGCATCAGATATTATGACATCAGAAATTATAACTGTGGACTTGAAAACCTCCTCAGAAATCGCAATAAAAATTATGGGAGAAAATAACATAAGGCACCTACCAGTAGTAGATGATCATAATAAATTAATAAATTTTATTTCTCATAGAGACCTTATAAGCTCTGTTAGAG
>CACPCY010000011.1 GCA_902632575.1 uncultured Alphaproteobacteria bacterium
AAAAATATTTTCATATATCTAATTATGGACTAAAACCAATTTATTCCATTTTCTTCGCATACCTTTTTTAACCTTAGAGGATAATCAGTAATTATTCCATCAACGCCGTATTCAATCATTCTCATCATCTCATATTTTTCATTAACTGTCCAAACGTTTACTGGAAGACCTTCCTCATGAGAAATTCTAACCATGTCTTTATCTATATCTTTACGTTTAGGATGCCATGCCTCCCCGCCCAATGTTTTGATCAACCTGGGTAACTCTCTGCTATCGCTATCGTATAAAGGCATGAAGTCTAACCAAGGCGATTTATTATAGATTTTTCCTTTAAGCTCAGATGTTAAATAGCCTCTTGAGATCTTGGAGTCTATGTTTTTTATTTCTCTTAAAACTCTCCAATCAAAAGACGAGTAGATTACTTTATCTTTTAATTCTGTTTTATTGACCTCATCAATTATTAAATTTGCCATTACATTTGGAGGGGGCGTTAAATTTTCCTCAACAGGTGTTGATTTAATTTCTAAATTAATTATTAAATCATCTGAAATATTATTTGATGTTAATTTAAGTAAATTAGATAACTTAGGGATATTTACTTCACCTAAACTTTTTTGATTATCAAATCTTCTTCCATATTTAGATTTGTTATCAATTGATCCAATTTTAAATTTAGATAATTGATCATAACTTAAATCAAAAATTTTAATATCATCATCCTCAATCCAATTACCTTTGCTATCTTTTGTGAGAGCCGGGTTTAATCTAAAATCGTGATAAACTACTGGAATTAAGTCCTTGGTTAGTAAGATATCTGTTTCGTAAGCGCAAATTTTATTTTCAAACAAATACTTAAAACTCTCTAAAGTATTTTCTGGTAGGTCCCCCCTAGCCCCTCTGTGACCATAAATTTTAATGTGATTTGGTTTTGTTAATATCAATTGATTATTTTTTTGTTCTTTTCATAGGTGGACTAGAATAATTATAAACTTATAATAACTAAGTTTTGTTTAATTCAGGAACAATTTATTCAAACTTTACTCCTTTAGTGAAGGCCCCAGTTATTGGCTATAGAATTTCTGGTGATGATGTTTTGAATATCTTAAAGAAAATTACAAAAAAAAATTTTTCTAAAGATCACTCTCTAATTCGCATAGTTAAAATTTATCAAAAAGATGAGTCCATACTGGATGAGTGTAGTGTGGTATATTTTAAATCTCCCAAATCCTTTACTGGAGAGGATGTCTGTGAAATTTTTTTACACGGATCACTACTAATAGCTAGTCAATTTGAGCAGTTATTAAAGGATCTAAAAGTTCCAGGCTTACGATTGGCAAAAAATGGTGAGTTTTCTTACAGGTCTGTTCTAAATAGCAAGAATTCTCTCAAACAAGCTAAGGCTATTAATGGAATAATTTCTAATGAGAACTTTTCAGGCTTAGAATATAACAAAAAACTACTTTTTGAGGGAGATATTGTCAGCGGTCTTGTTCCTCTCAGGGAGGAGGTTATAAATTTATTCTCAGAAATTACTGCATCGATTGACTTCGTTGACGACGAGGACTTTAATTTTAATCAAATAAAGAAAAAAATTAGAAAATTTTTCACTAATTGTAATAATTTATTACATAAAAATAGAACAAATATAGAACAGAAAAATACTTGCAAAATAATGTTATTAGGCCCAGTAAATGTAGGTAAATCGACTCTATTTAACAAAATTATTGACAAAGATAGAGCAATTGTCACAAATATCAAAGGCACTACAAGGGATATTCTTTCACATGAATTTATAATTAATAGTTATCGGTTTGAAATCTTCGATACAGCAGGGCAAAGACTCAAACAAGGTAAAATAGAAAAATATGGCTATAAAAAAGCACAAAAAATATCGAGTGAAATAGACCATTTTTTTGTTCTAATCGATCAAAACACTAAAAAATCAGATATATCAACACTTATCAAGGATTTCATGATACATAAGAATTACAGCTTAATTGAGACAAAATCTGACATATATAATTATAAAACAGTGAATATCAAAATAAACCATAGTCTAGAAAGGGATAAAATATACCAGAAATTAAAATTATCTTCGATCCATCAAAAATATGTCAAAAATAAGCATAAAATGACCGATCTTAATTCAGAAGAAATAGACTTTTTAGCAAGAATCTTAGAATATGAACATGATATTGTTAAGGAAAAGGATATTTTGATAATAGCCCAGTTAACGAGAAATATATTAGATGATTTTTCCTTTGAATTTGGTTATATTAACAATGAAGATGTTTATGATAGAGTTTTTAGCAAATTTTGTATAGGTAAGTAGATTGTTTCACGTGGAACATTATGATGTTATAGTTATAGGAGCTGGTCATGCAGGAATTGAAGCGGCTAATATTTCTGACAAATATGGTCTTAAAACTGCACTTATAACAAAAAATTTCTCAGATTTAGGCAAATTATCATGCAATCCTAGTATTGGAGGGGTTGGTAAGACACACATAGCTAGTGAAGTTGATATTTTAGGCGGTGTAATTTGTAAAATTGGTGATAAATCAGCAATACATTATAGAGTATTAAATCTATCCAAAGGACCAGCAGTATGGGGCGTAAGAGCTCAAATCGATAGAGATTTATACTCAAAAAATATAAAAAATTTTATTAAGTCCTCTAAAATTGACCTTATTGAAGATGAAGCTACCAATATATTAGAAAAGAATAATAAAATCATAGGTGTTGAGTTATCTAATATTGGAAAAATAAAATCAAAGGCTGTTATTCTTACGACAGGAACTTTTCTCAATGGAAAGATCTATTTTGGTAATGTGTCACAAGAAGCAGGAAGAATAGGTAATAGCTCTTCAAAAGTTCTTGCAAAGTTTATCAATAGGAATTTTAAAACAATGAGGCTGAAAACAGGCACACCTCCAAGAATATATTCTAAATCTATTAATTACGATATCCTAGAACCTCAGATATCTGAAAATAATGGTATATTTTTATCATATTTTACAAAACAAAATACGAACAAAAAAATTAACTGTTTCATTACTAAAACTAATAACAAGACCCATAAAATAATCAGAGATAATCTTGACAAGTCGGCGATGTACTCTGGCATTATTAAATCTCAAGGTGTAAGGTACTGTCCTTCAATAGAAGATAAAATAACAAAGTTTGGAGATAGAAACGGCCACAATATTTTTTTAGAACCAGAGGGTTTAAACTCTGAACTTGTCTACCCAAACGGTATATCAAATTCTTTAGATAAAAAGATCCAACTAAAATTTTTAAGGTCAATAAGAGGTCTAGAAAAATGCAAAGTAAATCAATTTGGATATGCAGTTGAATATGACTCTGTTGACCCTAGAGAATTAAAAAATAATTTTGAAACAAAGAAAATAGAAAACTTTTTTTTAGCAGGTCAAATAAATGGAACTACAGGTTATGAGGAAGCAGCAGGGCAGGGTATATATGCAGGAATTCATGCCGCAATAAAAATAAAAAAAATAAAATTTAATAAAAAAGTCTTTGAAAGAGATAACAGTTATATTGGGGTTCTAGTTGATGATTTAACAAAATTAGGTGTTACAGAACCATACAGGATGTTTACATCAAGAGCAGAAAATAGATTAAAGCTCAGAACTGATAATTCTTATGAACGATTTTCAACAATTATAAACCCCAAGTCTTTTAATAAACTTGAATACTCTATAATTTCAAAAAATATAAACAACGAAAAAAAAATATTAAATAAATTAACTCAACTAAAATATACACCTAATGATTTGATGAAAAAAAATATTAAAGTAAAAAAAGATGGAAAGGTAAGAAATGGATTTGAAGTTTTGAAATTCTTGGATCCTTCCCCAGAAAAATTTGAAAAATTTTTTAATCTCACCATATCTCAAAAATTATTAACTAAAATATATTTTGACTCGAAGTATGATGTTTTTTATGAAAGAGAAAAAAAATCATACGATCAACTTAATAAGAATAAGAATATGAATTTAACAAATATAGATTTCAATAAAATCCCCTCTTTATCTAAAGAAATTTTAGAAAAATTAAACAAACATAAACCTGAAAATTTATATGACGCTGGTAAAATTTCAGGTATTACACCAAGTGCCCTCTTTCAAATAGTCAAACACAAAAAAGTTAAGGGAAATAAAGTTGCTTAATGATAAGTTAGTGAAGTTTTGTGATGATAATTTCGATGATGGGAAATCAATTTTAACTAAACTCTCTGAATATAAAAAAATATTACTCAAAGAAAACGAGACCATGAACTTAATAGGTAAAAGTACAATAACAAATTTAGACGAAAGACATCTTTTAGATTGTATACAGATAGTTAAATATTTGCCTCATCATGATAAGTCTGTAATTGATGTTGGAACAGGTGCTGGACTACCAGGAATTATTTTGTCAATTATAGGCTTTAAAAACCTTCATTTAGTTGAAAAATCGCCAAAAAAATCCTCCTTTTTAGAAAATTGCAAATTAAGACTAGGACTAAACTATGTTGTACATAACAAATCCATATCAGATATATCAAACCTTAATGTTGACTATATAACAGCACGTGCTTTTGCATCAATTGAAAAAATTATATCTATGACAAAAAAAATAATTAATAAAAAAACAAAATTTATATTACATAAAGGAAAGTCCTATTTAACTGAGCTTGAAACAATTAATACACAAAAGTACTTTTGGGTGACACACCCAAGTGTTACTTCAAGTGAGTCAAAAATAATAATCATGGGTATAAAATGATTATTACTATAGCCAATCAAAAAGGAGGTGTTGGGAAAACAACAACTGTTGTTAATTTAGCAACAGCTTTAGCATCCATAGATAAAAAAGTTTTAGTAATTGATATGGATCCACAATACAACTCATCAATGTCATTTAATGTATATAACTCGAAACTATCTATTTATAGAGTCTTTAGTAATGAAGTAAGTATTGAAGATACAATACAAAAATCGCAAATACCAAATCTAAATGTTATTTCTGCCTGTGAAGATCTTGCAGCTGCAGAGTACGAGCTAGCTGATGATGAAAATAGAAATTATCTTTTAAAAAATTATATTAACAAAATTAAAGACAATTATGAATACATTTTTATTGATACACCACCCACATTGGGTTTATTGACAATCAGTTCTTTAACAGCTAGCAGTGAGGTATTAATACCTGTCCAATGTGAATTTTTTGCTTTAGAGGGATTATCAAAACTAATCAAAACTATTGAAATAGTAAAAACAAATTTAAATATAAAATTAAAACTTAACGGAATAATTTTAACAATGTATGACAAAAGAAATTCTTTATCGTCATTGATTGAGAAAGAAGCTAGAGAATATTTTGATACAACTGTATATAAGTTTAATGTTCCTAGAAATGTAACTTTATCTGAAGCGCCAAGTCACGGTCTTCCTGCAATCATTTATGATTTAAAGTGTAGCGGATCACAAGCATACATCGCTTTAGCAAAAGAATTTTTGGAAAGGAGCACTTTAAATGGTAGTTAACAAAAAACTTGGGAAAGGGTTATCTTCTTTATTGGGGGATAAGGATATTGCTAAAATTAATAATTCTGATCATAAGGGCTTATTACTAATACCAATAGAGAAGATATTTAGAGATGAGTCACAGCCAAGAAAACAATTTAATAAAGAAAAAATAAATGAATTAGCACAATCAATAAAAAAAAATGGCCTAATCCAACCACTTATTGTTACAAGAAGAAATAATGATACCTTTTTATTGGTTGCTGGTGAGAGAAGATGGAGAGCAGCACAATCAACTGATTTAAAAGTTTTACCAGCTTTACTGTTGCCAGATGATCTTGATAAAGATGAAATATCACTCATTGAAAACATTCAAAGAGAAGACCTAAAAGTATCAGAAGAAGCTGAAGCGTATAAGCATTTAATTAAAAAAAATGAATATACACATGAAGAACTATCAAAGATAGTTGGTAAAAGTAGATCACATATAACTAACTTATTAAGAATTTTAGATTTAGATAAATTTTTCTTTAACTTATTAAACGATGGGAAAATAACAATGGGGCATGCTAGGGCCCTTATTGGAAAGACGCCTGGTGAATTCGATGAAGATACTTTAAATAAAATTGTAAGTGGGAAAATATCGGTCCGTAACCTAGAGAAAAATAAAAATAAAAAATCCAAAGAAGTTAACTTAATTTATGAAGAAAAAACACTAAGTGATACAATAGGCTTTAAAACAAATATTACATATAATAAGAAAGGCAAAGGGAGTATTAAGATATTTTATGAAAACTTAGAACAGTATAATTTTCTTGTCAACAAGCTAAAAAATTAAGTTTTTTATATTTAACTTCCTGTTTTAAATTTAAGTAAATTTTTTGAGGACTGGCATTAGTTCTTTTTAAATTAAATAATTCTTTTCTTATATTCAATACAAAGTTATGACTTTCTTTAATTTTATTTTCTTTTGTATATCCTGAGGAATTAATCATATATTTTGATATTTCGGAGAAAGCCAAATATGGAGTAGCAATACAAAAATCTAAAATATCTGAATTATCAATTTTAAGTATTTCTTTAAAAAAATATTTTATATCTCTTTGGTAGTTGTAACCATTCACAGAATATTTATAAGTTGATGAATATATTTTATAATTTTTATAATCAGTAAAAATAATACATCTGATATTTGAATTTACATACTTATCAATATTTTTTTTTTTATTCGAAAATAATATATAAATTTCATTGTTACCAAATAAATCATTATTTACATTTTCAACTAAGCTATCTTGATAATTTAAAATTATTTCCCTGGAAGATGCCTCCCTTTCAATTAAATTAACGTAAAAATAAGCTATATCTTCACTAACTTGATTGACTATTAGCTTTGAGCCAGTTTTTCCACCAACAAATTCTCTTAAAAGCTCTATATTATTCATTTTTAATCATACAACCGCCTTTAGACCTCATAAGTTTATTTATAAATTTTTTAACGAGTGTTTCAGTATTTTGTTCTTTAATTTTCTTTTCTGCCATGTTGTTACTAATGTACTTTCTGCTATCTGCAAATATATAAAATTGGGACACCTTTTCCTCAAATTTGTATGTTACGCATTTAAATCTTTTATCATTTACTTTAATCACTAGTATGCTTTCTACTCTCATTCGGTCAGAGGTATTATCTATGTTTGTAATAAATAAGGAAGATGAGTGTGATATATTAGGTAGTATATCTAAATTAGATTTAGCATCATATAAATCAAAACTTAATAGATAATTATTCATATAATTCTTTAACATTAGCCCATCGTATTCCCCTCCTATGTATCCTAGTGAATACTTTATATTATTTTGTTTGGGATTATCTTTCGTGCAAGAAAGAAAAATAAAACTAACCAGTAATAATATTAATAATTTTATCTTGGACATTTATTACTTTTATTACCTTCCTATCATGTATCTTACTCTTTATTTTATCAATCTGATAAATTGATTTTAAGATATCTTTTTCTACATAGCCTTTCTTAGTTTCTATCGTAGTAACTAATTTACCATGAATTTGTATTGGTAAATTTATATGTGTTTCCGATAATAATGTTTCGTCTATACTTGGCCAGTTAGTAGTGTTTTTAGATTTAAACAATGTATTACTAATTTTTAAAGACATTTTTGGAACAAATGGATATAGACATACAAGTATTTTTTTACTTATTTCACTATCATTTAAATATATTTTTTCCTTTTCTAAATAATTAAAGAGAGTATAGATATCTGCTACACATTTATTTAAAGAAAAGTTTAAAATATTTTTTTCAATATTATAAATAAATCTCTCAACTGTTTGTTCAGTATCTTTTTTTAAACTAGTTCTCTCTACATTAAAGTATCTTTCTATTCTTCTAACCAAATTTTTTGAGCTTTGAATTCCTTCATCTGTCCACTCCAATTCCCTATCTGGTGGAGAGTCTGAGATCATAAAAAATCGTGTTGCATCTATTCCATAATTTTCAAGTATTTCATCGGGTTCTATAACGTTTTTCTTTGACTTTGACATTTTCTCACTTGGACCCTCTTCTACAAGTTCTTTTGTAATTCCTCTTATAATCCTACCATCCTTGAAAATTATTTCTTTTGGCATTACCCACTCGCCATTTTGAGTCTTATATGTCTTATGCGTGATCATTCCTTGTGTAAAAAGCTGATTGAAAGGTTCATTTATTTTAAGTTTGTAGATATCTCGTAAAGCTTTCATAAAAAACCTTGAATACAAAAGATGAAGTATAGCGTGCTCTATACCACCTATATATTTGTCTACTGGGAGATACTCATTTACTCTTTTAATATTAAAAGGTTTATCTAATTTATTATCTAAAAACCTTATATAGTACCAAGAAGAGTCAACAAATGTATCAAATGTATCTGTCTCTCTGAAAGCAATTCTATTTGTTTTTGAACATTTTATTTTTCTCCATTTTTCGTGATTTAATAAGGCATTACCTTTCCCATTTAAATTAACGTCATATGGCAATAGCACAGGTAATTCAGACTTTTCTAAAACTCTAAAACTTCCATCCTCGTAATAAATAACGGGAATTGGGCATCCCCAATAACGTTGCCTAGAGACACCCCAATCTCTCAACTTATAATTTATGGATTTTTTACCAATTTTTTCTTCTTCAAAATAATCAACTATTTTATTAATTGCCTCTGATTTAGTCAGACCATTAACTAATGGAGAATTAATTACAACTCCATCTTGAGTATAAGGCAGATCAGAGTCTTTACATTGAATTACCTTTATAATCGGCAGTTCGTATTTCATAGCAAATTCATAATCTCTTTCGTCGTGTGCTGGACAACCAAAGATTGCACCCTCACCGTAATTATCTAAAACAAAATTTGCAACATACACAGGTATCTCTTTGTCCAATATTGGATGTTTGCACTTAAGATCCAAAAGAAATCCTTGTTTTTCCTTATCATCAACTATTTTAGAAAATGAATTTTTAATCTCCTCAATATCACTTGGTTTTAGGAACTTACTGACCAGTTTGTGATTGACAGATATAGCGATAAATGTGGCTCCATATATAGTGTCAGGTCTTGTAGTAAACACATTTAGATGATCTTCTTTATCTACAATTTGAAATTTAATTTCTGCACCAATAGATTTTCCAATCCAATTTTTTTGCATAGTTTTTACTTTATCTGGCCATAAAGTTAATTTATCTAAATCATTAAGTAGTTCTTCTGCGTAATTTGTAATCTTAAAAAACCATTGTGATAATACTTTTTGTTCTACTATTGCGCCAGTTCTCCAACCTTTACCATCAATAACCTGTTCATTTGCTAACACAGTTTGATCTTCAGGGTCCCAATTAACTAGAGCATCTTTTTTGTATGCAAGTCCTGCTTTATATAAATCTATAAAGAGTTCTTGTTGATATTGATAATAATCCTCTTTGCAGGTAGCTAACTCTCTATCCCAATCTAAATCCAAGTCAAGTTTCTTTAATTGGCTTTTCATATTTTGAATGTTGGTAAAAGTCCAATCTTGAGGGTGTGTATCAAATTGAATTGCCGCATTTTCAGCAGGCAAACCAAAAGCATCCCAACCCATGGGGTGAATAACTTCATCACCTTTAAGCTTATGATATCTTGCGCATATATCGCCTATTACATAATTTCTTACATGTCCCATATGGATATTTCCTGATGGGTAAGGAAACATCTCTAAAATGTATTTTTTTTGCATTCTTATATTAAGAGAGTTTTTCGTATGTACTTAGTTCGTCAGCTATATCTAATATTTTTAGAGTTAATCTTTTTTCTTCTTCTTCGTATGAAATACCGTCTTGATACCAAGTTTCCAATTCTTTTTCTTGACATAGTAACTTTACATTTATGCCTGTAGATATTAACTCTTTACTTGTTACGTTAACTTTTATCAAACACCTAAGATTTGGATTATCTTTTTCAGTAATCCAACTAGTTGATATGAAACCACCTTGAGCATCAACTATATCGAGAGGGTATTGATCTAACAAAATTAGTGAAGCTCCCCATAAGTTTTCGTTGACTGACAAGCCTCCGCCAGTTGTATTATTGATTCCTTCGGTAAAATTTTTATAGTTCTCTATTAATTTAGTTAAGTTTATAGGGTCACCTACTTCTCCATCGGGTCCAGCTGCCCTTTCTTTATCTTCACATATTCTTTTTTGAGCTTTGTTAAAAGTTCTATAAGGATTGTTACATTTTCCATGAATTTTATCCATTTCTGCCATATTTTTTTCAACGTCTCCTCCAAAAGGCCCCTGATTACAGGATTGCAAGAAAAATATCAGAAGAAGCGTTAAAGCTGCCTTAATCATTATTTAATATTATTGAATTTGAAAATTTAATACAAGGTTGAAATAAAAAAACCAGGTAGGGATATTTCAACCTACCTGGTTTTAATTAGTATTAAGCTAGATTAGAATGCTACTGAAGTACCAAAACCAATAGCTGTTCCGTCAGCATTAGCAGCTGTATCACCAGATAAGTTTCTGATGTCTAAGTATACAGTTGCTCCACCACCCATAGCTCTTTCAATTGAAAGATCTGTTTGAGTTGATGACTCACTGTCAGCATCTTTTCTATTTTGGTAACCGATTGAGATAGTTGTATCAGCATCCATAGACATTACGTATGTTGCACCGTATACATCTGAGTCACCAGCTGCTGTTAAACTAGCATGTGAAGCAAGCAATGTTTGGTTTGAGTAACCAATAGTTGCTGTTCCACCACCTAGTGTACCACTAGCTGTAACACCTGATGAAGATTCACCAGTGTCTGAGTCTGCAACACCGATTGTAAATGAGTAAGCACCCATAGGCATTGTAATAGAAGCAGACATTGCTGAGTCAGCACCTGTACCGCTACTGTTTAAGATACCGAAGTTGTCAGCACCATCATTAGATACATATGAAATGTTTAATGAAGCTGCACCCATAGCTGTTGTTAATTCTGCACCTAAACCATCGTCATCTGTGAAACCAGAAGCAGCACTTGAGCTTAGGTCACTAGCATCATCAAGTGGGCCGTTTACAACACCACCGATTGCACCAATTGTGTCAGAAATTTCTACGTCACCAACAACGATTGTTGCGCCACCAGTTGCAAATGTTACTGAGTTACCACCGTCGGCGTTAACACCTCCTGCAGCATCATAGTCTTGTGAAATTGACATACTTGTAGAGATACCGATACCTCCACTTGTAGTTGTAGACATACTAAAGTCAACAGTGTTACCAACTGCTAACTCTTCGTCTCCTTCTGTTGTAGCCCCACTTGTTGACAAGTATGCAACATTTGAAGAACCAGCAACAGAGATATCTGCTTGTGCAGTGGTTGTGAAACCAACAGCTGCAGCGATTGCAGATAAAGCGATTATTAGTTTTTTCATAATAATTATTCCTTTCTTAATTATTAGTTTTTAGTTTTAATTAAAACTAGTGAGACAATATTAAATATGGGCTCAAATGGTATATTTTTCAGGGAATATATTAAAAATAATTAGAAATGTTGCATTATTGCAACACATTTAATTGTTTAATGTACTACATTCCACTCCAATATTCTCTTTGTTGACTCAAATCATTGAAAAACTTCGACTTATAATCACCGAAATCACTTTTTTGTTTAGAGGTATGATAGATTTCTTTTGTTACTTGTTGTTTGCTTGCAGTAAGACTAAAAAAATTCACTCTTTTATTCTCATCATATGTCCCCTCTAAACCACAGTAATCCCATATTTTCTTTGCTATTAAATTTATATCAGATGTCATTTCTTCATAGCTTATATCAATAAAAGTTTCGTGATCGGTGTTTTTTCGCCAAAAATTTACGACGTACTCGTAATTAGCATATTCAAGTGCAATTCCAAAAAAGCTTGAGGTATAAGAGAGATTGAACGAGTAATTTTGTTTAAAAAGTGAGACAGCATTATCCCAAATATTTCTTGATATATGAACGAATTTTGCTCCTGGTAAAGCCAGTTTTATGAGCCCATAATACAAAAAATTTTCAGGTAACTTGTCTGTAAAAAATTTTTTTCCATCTCGATGTATTTCAATAGTTTCTAAGTACTTATCACCTAGCTTTTGTATGTATGAGCTATCAATTTTAGATATCTTATTTTCGCTTAATAATTGATCAATCTCTAAAGGAAAAAAAAGTTTTTCTCCACCAGCAACACAATTGTTTGCAGAAGCAATTATTGACTCTACTAGCGTAGTTCCGGATCGCGGCATTCCCATAATAAAAATTAGACCTTTGCCTTTGTTAATTGAATTGGTATCTTTCATTTCTGTATTTTTAATTTTTTTGAAATAATCAATTACAGCTGTTACTTTTTTTTGTCTCTCAAATAAAGATCCTCTTTGAAGAGAAGCTATTATTTTATTTGCTTTTAAATAATATTCTTCAGACTTCTCTGTATCCTTCTTTTGAAAATATTCTGCTAAAATAAAATATATATTTGATTCTGTAATAGCTTTTAGTGGTAATGATTTTATCGAATTTAAGTCTTTTAAAATATTATTCATTTTATTTAAATAAATTTCCTTCATATTATTAACGTCAATTCTTATAAGTGAAATTAGAATTTGAGCAATATGATTTCCTTTATCTAAAATTTTAAATGCGAATTCACAAAATTTTTTCTCTCCTTTTTTTGCTAAAATAATATCTCCATAAAGTGAAAGAGTGTCATGATATTTTAATATTTCTTCGGACTCTAAACCTCCTCGCTTATCAATAGCAATAGAAATATTTTTTTCTGCCTCATTAAAATTCTTAAGATTAAGTAAACATTCTGCAATATTTTGATAGGCTTCTGGTCTATCGTCATTTAATTTAATTGCCTCTTGAGAATAAATTAAAGATTTTTTATAGTCTTGAGTTTTTGCGAATAAGTAAGATAAATTAACATTAACATCATAGTCATCATTCTTTAAATTATAACAATTTTCGAATGACTTGATTGACATAAGATACTTCTTTTGTGCCAGCAAAGTTACGCCATACATTTTGTTTATTAAAAAGTTATTTGGTTGATTTTCAACTTGGTGTTTTAATTCAATCTCAGCTTTTTCATAGCTTCTTGAGTTGATTAACTCAATAATTTTTGACAAATTCACAGTCTTCATTTATGCATATAATACAATGAATTTAATTAAAAAAATCAAATTTAATTATCTTTCAAAATTAATTATTGACCATATAACTAACAAAAATATTGAAAAAGCCTCTGAGGAACTAGAGAAGCTTAAAGATAATGATCTACTGGTTTTTTATTCTGTTTTAAAATCTATAAACCATCACTTACAAGATACATCTAATACAAACTTACATAAAAAAAAAATAATTTGGACTATTAGTTATGATTATCTGGATCAAAAATATCTAAATAATTTTTTAAATTTTTATTTTAAAAATAATTATACGAAACATTTTTACTCTGATAATTTCTCTGATGCCACTTCGAATTTTCTTTCCTCTTTTGATGGTCATGGCTTTCCAAATGAAATAAAATTTGAAGAAACTATTCAAAATATAGGGCTCTTTCAAAACTTAATACTTTTCAGTCGCAGTGAAGATTTATTTATTTTTGATACTTGTGCAGCTTTTTTTGAGTCAAAATCAAACAATTATTTAATTTATCCAAATACTACTCTTTGTTATTTTTATATTGTGAAAGACCCTAAAGAATTATTTTTAAGATATAAAAATATAACTGGAACAACTGAAGAAGCATATAATGAACTATTCAATTTTACTAAAAAACTTCACTTATCAGAAAACCAAAAACGAAATCTCTTTAAAATTTTTGAAAATAAAACAAGTTATAACACAAATGTTAACTCTTGGTCAGATCCTAACGTTCTCAGTACTTACAAGGGTAAAATAATATATTTTCAAGATTTAGAGGATAATACAGAAGAAGTTTTAATAGATGTCATACAACACTTAAAACAGTATTACTCAGATATAGAAGTAGACTACAACATAATTAAAAAATACGTAAGTATTAACAAATTAGAAAAAGACAAATCTTCAGATTTATCAAATAGTGAAAAAAAGTTCTTATCGAGAAATCTTCATTTAAAAAATATAGATTATAAAGATACTGTAATTGACTATTAATTTTAAAAGTCTTGAGAATGTTGTAAATGAAATTGCAAGATATAGAAATTCTGAATTAATGATTGTAACAAAAAATCGATCTACATCAGATATTGAAACACTAATAAAGAGAGACTTTAAATTATTTGGTGAAAATAAAGTTCAAGAAGCAAAATTAAAATATGAAAATATTATAGATAGAAAAAATTTTGACCTCCACTTAATAGGCCCTCTACAAACAAATAAGGTTAAATTAGCACTTAAGATTTTTGATACCATTCAAACTATTGATAGATACTCACTAATTGATGAGGTAAGTAAATTTATTTCTAAAAGCCTTCCTAAAACCAAAAACTTTTATATTCAGGTAAACATAGGTAAAGAGACTCAAAAATCAGGTGTATCAATTGAAAATCTATCCCATTTATATGATTACTCTTTAAATAAAAATTTGAAGATCGAGGGATTAATGTGCATTCCACCAAATTTAGAGGATCCAATGAAATATTTTGAATTGATGAATATTTTAAGAGATAAAATTAATAAAAATTTAAAGTTAAGTATGGGTATGAGTAACGATTATAAATTTGCTCTAAAGTTGAACAGTAATATCATACGTATAGGATCTTTGATATTTTCATGAAATTTTCATATTTACTATTTTTGTTCTTTTTCTTTATTAAAAATTCCATTGCAATAGAATTATCATGTTTATTTGAGGAAGTTCATCAAAATGGAGAAGTTAACCAGGGAGTTTTAATCATAAAAGATGAAAAATTTAGATATCAATATTTCTCTCAAAATTTGTATACAATAATACACAAAGAAAATTTATTTTTTTATTTAGAAAATAGGGACAAAACTAAGTTTTTTAAAATTACTGAGAATACTGATGTACTTGAAGTGATAGTAGCCATAATTAATGACATTCCTGATATAAAAAATGAATATTTCATTAAAAACTCAATTGTAAAAGTTGAGTACAGTAGTCAAGAAAAAATGATTAAAAGGGTTATTGTCTTGTCTGATCAACAAAATATGAGTATTTATCTAAATGAATGTAAAAATACTAAATTAAAGGATTTTTATTTCTCTTGGAGTCCTTTTTGGGATTATACACATTAAATGATAAATATTAAATGTGATGATGATTTTTTAAATAAAAATATTGTAGGTCTAATAGAGCAAAAAAATTTTTTTCTAAAAAAGAATTATTCTAATAAGTATTTTTTCCAACTTAGATTTAATCAACATGAGAATTTCTTATATTGTACAATTGATGATAAAAAAATAAAATTTAAATTGCCAATAAATTTTGAAGAAATGTTTGAAAAAATATATGACTTCGTCTCAAATAAAAATATTATTTTAAAAAATTTTAATTACTATCCATTTAAACAATTATTGAAGAATGAAAAAAAAAGCACTCTTTTTAGTGAGATACAAAATAATATAATGATACACTTATTATTAAATTTAGATGAAGGTGTTGAGAAAACGGATTTAATTAGAAGCATTTGGCCAAAAGATAAGGATATTTTTCTAAATAAGTTAGACACTCATTTGACAAACTTAAAAAATCAGATTTACAATGACTTAAATTTTGATCTTAAATTTTCATCAAGTTCTGGCAGACTAAAGTTAAGTATTAATTAATATTTCTCTTTTTCCAGTATGATTTGGTTGTGATACTACTCCTCTTTGTTCAAGGGCTTCCATAATTCTAGCGGCTTTATTGTAGCCTATTTGAAAATTTCTTTGGAGAAAACTTGTAGATGCTTTGTTCGTTGATTTTATAAGATCAATAGACTT
The DNA here is from genome assembly GCA_902632575.1 of uncultured Alphaproteobacteria bacterium. The sequence goes on from CACPCY010000011.1 coordinate 16,011, forward strand.
AGTAATAAGAGCTTCATCTTCTTCGCTTAAGGTATCAAAATTTTCATCATTATTTTTAATGATTTCATCTAACTCATCTAGGTATTTGACTTTTTGTTTTCTTTTTATTTCATTTATAAGCTTATTAACTTCATTGTCAGATATAAAAGCTGATTGATATCTAATTATATTTCCTCCATTTTTTGACATTAACATGTCTCCATTTCCAAGTAATTGTTCAGCTCCGATTTCTCCAAGAACAGTCCTACTGTCATATTTACTTGCTACTTGAAAACTAATTCTTGATGGAAAATTTGCCTTAATACTCCCAGTAATAATGTCCACACTAGGACGTTGAGTAGCCATTACTAAATGAATGCCACATGCTCTCGCCATTTGAGCCAGTCTTTGAACGTAGTGTTCAACCTCTTTCCCTGCTGTCATCATTAAATCTGCCATTTCATCAATGAAAACAACAATGTAAGGCAATTTTTCTAAAGATTTTTCATTGTAACCTTCAAGGCTCCTTGTATTTTCCTCATTCATTAAAGAGTATCTCCTTTCCATTTCTTTACATACCCATTTTAATGCTAGGATTGCTTTCTTTGGTTCAGTCACTACAGGCGTCAATAAATGCGCAATATCATTATATACACTTAACTCAAGCATTTTTGGATCTATAAGAATTAACCTTAAATCTTTGGGAGAAAATTTATAAAGTATACTTGTTAGAAGGGTATTGATAAAAACAGATTTGCCTGAACCAGTAGTTCCAGCGACTAAAAGATGAGGTGTTTTACTTAAATCAATCACTTCAATTTTTCCAGATATGTCCTTACCTATGCATAATGGAATTTTTAATGAACTTTTTTTAAAGTTATCGTCACTTAAAAGCTCTTTTATTGTTACAGTTTCTCGTTTTTCATTTGGTACTTCTACACCTAAATATTGAGTTCCAAAAATTTGAGAAATTCTAACTGCCCCTACTCCCATGCTCCTAGATATGTCATCAGCTAGGTTAATAATTGTATTTATTTTAATTCCAGCCGCAGGCAAAATTTCGAACAATGTAACAACTGGTCCAAGCTTTACATTTATCACTTGTATATCAATATTAAAATCTTCAAATACTCTCTCTAGTAATTCAGAGTTGGATTTAATTTTTTCTTTATCAGTTTTTTTTTCTGATAGAGTATTACTCGTATCCAAAATTTCTAATGAAGGAGAAAAATATTTTGATGTTAGATCTTCGTCTTCCCAATCATATTCATTTGTAGCCTCTCTAATTATTTTATTATCTTCCTCTTTAGTAACATTTATTATCGGATCTTTTTTAATTTTATTAACTTCTAATTCTTCATTACTATTATTAAATAAGTTTTTAAATTTTATCTTTGGTATTTTGATTAGAGAAATAATGTTCTGTGAAATTAAATAAAATACTAGCCCAATTATAGACGTTAAATAATTAATATAGTTTAAGCTATGCAAAGAATTGAAATTTTCAGCAAACGCCCCCCAAGTAGCTAGTGAGTCAATAAATGTCACATTAAAATTAATATGTATTAGTGTTTGAGGAATTAGTACAAGACTTAAAAAAAAAGTTATTAGCCTTATGAAGATGTATTTAGGTCTTTTGTGATAAAAGACTAAAAGAGAGTATATTAAAAAAAATAAAATTATTAAATACCCCAATATCCCAAAGGTATAAAAAACTAAACTTGCATAATAAGAACCAAAGTCACCTAAGAAATTTCCAGAGGTGGCACTAGTATTTGTCAAAAACGAATTATCATTTATATCAAAAGTTAATAAAGCAGCAGCTGACAATATTGATATGAATAAAAGAAATAAAGCGTATGTATAATTTAAAAATAATGCGTATTTTTCTTTGAATATATCAGGAATATATTTACTTTTCATTTTTCTAAACTAAATATATTCGTCTTAATGAAAAATAAAATCTTAAAATATGATTTTTTAGTTGTGGGGGGTGGCTTAATTGGGGCTCTTGCTGCTTTTGCCTTACACAAAAAGAATTATAAAATTTTAGTGATTGACAAAAATAATGACATTTTAAAAGACAAAAGAACACTTGCAGTAAATGCTAATTCAAAAGAATTTCTCGAGCAACTTGATCTTTGGAGGCATATTTCTTCGAAGCCTCAAGAAATAAAGAAAATTATTATTAAAGACTATATCAATTCTTCACCACTTTTGTTTTCCAATAACAATGAACCAATGGGAAATGTTATTTTTAATAATGAATTATACCAAATACTAAGAAAAAAATTAACTAATTTAAAATTATTAAAAACAAACATAGAAATCAATTTAGAAAATTTGAAGCCATTAAAAAAATTAAAAATTAGTAATAAATTTTACACATTCAAAAAGATTATTATTAGTATCGGTAAAAACGTAAACTTAAATCCTGAACAAAAAAGTATTATCTTCGATGACGGACATAATTCTTATGTTGGTTTTTTTAATCATATAAACGACCACAATAATATTGCTTATGAAGTTTTTAAAAAAGAAGGCCCACTAGCAATCTTACCTTCACCTTCCTTTAATCGTAAAAGGTCTACATTTATTTATTCAACTAATAAGAAGACATCACAAGCAAAAATAAACTCTATTATTAAAAAAGATTTTAAATTTTCTCACGGTCGTATGATATTTGATAATTCAATGTATAAATATCCAGTAATTCCACACTTAAAAAAATATAATAAAGATTTTATTTATATTGGTGACTCTTTGAGATCAATTCACCCTGTTGCTGGTCAAGGATGGAACCTAGGAGTAAAAGATATTCAAACATTATGTAAATTAACAGATCAGTATCATTTAGATTTTAAAATCTTTAATTCGATTTATTATTCCAGGAGAATGACAGAGAGCTTTCTATATTTAGGTTTTACTTCTCTAATAAACTTTGTTTACGAAAACCAAAAACCATTTAATAAGAGAATCATTAAAGCAGGGTATGAAGGTTTGAGAAACTTTGAGTTTGCTAGAAAACTATTTATTAAACAAGCTATGGGCAGAATTAATTTAATTGATTAGGGTTGTTGCTACTTACAATTTGGAAAGTATTCAAATCAAGAATGGAGTTGATCGTTTCAATTCTCGAAGAAATATTTGGTGACTCCAAAATCGCTTGTTTATCAATTTTGTTAAAAGGAGCAAGCATTGCAAGTGTTGATAAGAGTTGTAAGTTTGATGTTTCAGCAAGTACGTCTTTATCGATATCTAATTTCTTCATTTTAAAAAAATTCGTATATTTCTGTATTAGCGTTTTTCGGTCAATATTTGGCTCCATATCTGTTAGATCATCATGATAGTCATCACAATCAATTGAACCTTGGTAATATCCTCTAGCATTAAGGTTCCTCTCATGTAATACAAACCGACAAACCCCTTCAAGATTAAGCACAAGCCTATAGTCTGGTGTTTCTATATATGATGTAATTTTTCCAATACACCCCATTTGAAATAACTCGTTATTATTGTTTTTTGGTTGTATGATCCCAATCATTCGATGATCTTTAAGGCTATCTAAGGTCATTTTAATGTACCTTTCTTCAAAAATATTTAGTGGCAACTTTCCAAAAGGTAAAAGCAAAACATTATCAAGCGGAAAAAGTGGAATTGATTTTGGTAAAAATTTAGTATTTACCTCAAAAAGTTTTTTTATATTATCATCCATTATTTAAACATCAGGCTTGATAGTTTTTTACGAGCCTCAATTACATTTGTATCATTAAATCCAAGTAATTCAAAATATTCTAAAAGTTTTTTCTTTGCCAAATTCTCTTTCCAATTTGGATCCTGTTCAAATATTTTTAGAAGCTCATTAAATCCTTTTTCTGTTTCAGATGAAGACAGGTAACTTTCAGCTAACTTAAATCTTAAACTTTTGTCATCAGGTTTTAATTTAACTTCTAAAGCTAGTTTCTCATAAGAGAGGTCTGAGCTTTTTTCTAATGCATTATCAATAAGTTTTTTTATTTTCAATATCTCATCATCTTTCAATATGCTACTATCTAAAGAATCATACATTTCTCTAGCATCTTTAAATCGCTTCAATTGTATTAAACTTCGTAATAGACCAGCAATAACTTTTGGGTTACCAGGGTCCATTGCAAATATTTTTTCAAAGAGCATCATTGCTTCGTTAAAATTTTGATTTCTAAATAAATCATCTGCTTCATCCATAAGCTTTGGTATCTCATTTCCAGGTGTTGCATCTATTAACTTATTAACCATACTTTCAATTTTGCTCTCTGGTTGAGCCCCCTGAAATGCATCTATAGGTTTCCCTTCAACAAAGCCATACACAGTCGGTATCGATTGAATATTTAACTGAGAGGCTATCCCTTGATTTTCATCGACATTAATTTTTGCAAGGATAATTTTCCCATTTTTAGAGTTAACAATTTTTTCCAATGTGGGAGTTAGCTGTTTACATGGTCCACACCATGGAGCCCAAAAGTCAACTAATACTGGTGTGATTTTAGATTTTTCTATTACTTCACTTACAAATTGATCCTGACTAATATCAAAAA
>CACPCY010000012.1 GCA_902632575.1 uncultured Alphaproteobacteria bacterium
CTGCTGTTGGTTCAAATAATAGATCTACGTCGTTGTTAGAGCAAAAATCGTAGTCAAGGCCCTTATTCCTAGGATAAGAGTTAAAATCTTCTTTACTGTTAAATTGTTTTTCATTTACAAAAATACTTACAATAGTTTTGTGATTATCATTTTTTGATCTTTTTATCAGTTCTCCATGTCCCTTATGAAGGGCGCCCATAGTAGGAACAAAACCAATTGAGTATTTTCGATTTTGATAAGCAGTCAAATATAACTGTAAATTAGAAATGTCTTTAATTATCAACATAATTTGTTTTTATTTATTGACTTCATATCAATAATTGTTAAATGTAGGAACCAATTTTTTAGGTGTATTAGCAATGAAAAGAACATATCAACCAAGTCAATTAGTAAGAAAAAGAAGGCATGGATTTCGTTCTAGAATGTCAACTGTTGGTGGTCGTAAAGTCATTAATGCTAGAAGAGCTAAAGGTCGATCTAGACTATCTGCTTAATTTTTGAGACTTCCTACACTAAAAAAATCTTCCCAATTTTCTCAAATCAGAAACAAAGGGAACTACTTTAAAAGTTCAAGTTTTAATGGCTATATTCTTCATGACGCAGATTTAGAAACTTTTCTAGTTGGTATTATAGCTAGTAAAAAGCTTGGCAATGCAGTTGAGAGAAATAGGGCTAAAAGAAGGGCTAGAGAGGCAATTCGAACATGCGGTCTTATAAATACATTAAATCAAGTCAAATTTGTAATAATACTCAAAAAAACAGTTTTGAAAGTACCTTTTATTGATTTAAAACAAGATATTGAAAAATTCTTATCTCATGAAAAATAATATCAAAAAGCTTTGGAAAATAACTTTTATTGCACCGATTAAATTCTATCAATTATTCATATCACCTATGTTACCAAAAACTTGTAGACATCTTCCAACATGCTCCGAATATACAGTTGGGGCTATTCAAGAATTTGGTGTTTTAAAAGGAATAACAATGGGAATGGTTAGAATTCTAAAATGTAATCCGTTAGGTTCGTCTGGTTACGACCCAATAAAAAAATAATATGGAAAATCAAAAGAACTTATTCCTAGCTATTATTATTTCTATGGCAATTATTTTTGGGTTTCAGTTACTAGTGCCTCAACCAGAGAGAACGCCAATGACTGAAGAACAAACGAATGATGAAAGTCTTGTTGATCTCAGTATTCAAAAATCCTCTTCTACTATTTTAGCTGATAGAGGTGATGTAATAATTCAGTCAGGAAGGGTGAACTTTGATAACTCTAAAATTAAAGGCTCTATTAATTTAAATGGAGCAGTAATTGATGATCTAATCTTAGAGGAATTCAGAGAGACACTAGATCCAACATCTGACTTAATTGAATTTTTGAATCCTTTAGGGTCTGATAATGCCTATTATTTAGATACAGGTTGGGTAAGCTCTGATAGCACAATTGAGTTACCTAATAGTTCTAGTATTTGGATTGCTGATAAAAACACTATTGGTGTTAATGAACCAGTAAAACTGACTTGGACTAGTGATCAGAATATTACTTTTGAAAAGATCATAACTCTTGATGAAAACTATTTATTTAGCGTTGATCAAAGGGTTATAAATAATTCAGGTCTTTCTTTTGACCTATATCCCTACGGATTATCCAAAAGACAAGGAATTCCAGAGATGCAAAATTTCTTTATACTTCATGAGGGCCCTCTGTCAATCACTGATGGGGTATTGGAGGAATATGATTATGACGATTTAAAAGACGATAAAAAAATTAAACATTCTTCTGTTGGAGGGTGGATCGGGATGACAGATAAGTATTGGCAGACTGCGATAATCCCTGACCAAAACGAACCTGTTCAGCAGACATATAAGTACAGCTTTGTTGATAATATAGATAATTTTCAAACTGATATTGTCGGGGAAAGAATAGCTGTTTCAAATAATGCGAGTATCTCCCATAATTTTAAAATTTTTGCAGGGCCAAAAATTGTAAATATTATCGACAAATATATGGAAGAATATGGGTTTGACGGGTTTGATCGCTCTGTGGATTTTGGTTGGTTTTATTTTTTAACAAAACCAATTTTTAATGTTTTAGAATTTATATACGGGTATGTAGGAAACTTTGGTTGGTCAATAATTCTCTTTACAGTTTTGATGAGAATATGTTTTTTTCCACTTGCTCAACAATCATTTAAATCAATGGCAAAAATGAAAAAACTTGCTCCTGAGATGCAAAGACTTAAGGAACAATACGGAGATGATAGAGCTGGAATGCAAAAAGAAATGATGGCTTTATATAAAAGAGAAAAGGCAAATCCTATAGCTGGTTGTTTGCCAATACTTTTACAGATTCCAGTATTTTTTGCCTTGTATAAAGTTTTATTTGTAACTATTGAGATGAGACATGCCCCTTTTATAGGATGGGTGCACGATCTCTCAGCGCCTGACCCCTTAGGGGCTCTAACTCTTTTTGGATTTGTGGAATGGAATGTTCCAGGTATTTTGCAAATTCTAAATGTTGGTATTTGGCCAATCTTAATGGGTATTTCGATGTATATTCAATTTAAACTCAACCCGGCTCCGGTGGATAAAATGCAGGCCAAAATTTTTGGTTTATTGCCAATAATATTTACTTTTATTTTAGGTGGCTTCGCAGCAGGGCTAGTTATTTATTGGACAACTAACAATGTTTTATCAATGGCTCAACAATACATAATACAAAGAAAAATTATGAAGAGTTAATGAGCCTTGTCTCAAATTATTTCAAAAAACAAACTAAGTTTTTACTAAGCGCTACACAACCTCGTCAATATCCTAATGTAAGTTTTCCTGAAATAGCTTTCATAGGTAGGTCAAATGTTGGAAAATCTAGTTTAATCAATGCAGTTTTTATGAAAAAACTTGCACATATTTCAAATACCCCAGGTAAAACAAGACAAATTAATTTTTTTAATCACGGAGATTCAATGATGGTTGTTGATCTTCCTGGGTATGGATTTGCAAAAATATCTCAAAAGGAGGCATTTCAGATATCAGATCTTGTCTCTCAATATCTAACATCACGTGAAAATTTAAAGAAAATATTTGTATTAATTGATAATTCATTGGGGCCAAAAAAAATAGACATAGAGATGATTGACTCGATGAAAAAAATAAAACAAAAAATTATTATTTGTTATACAAAGAGTGACAAAAAAATAAAAGAAAAGTCGGCTTTTTTAGACAATTTAAATACTGAATTTGAAAACTACATTGTAAGTTCAAAAACAAACGAAAACATATTTGAAATTCAAAAAAAAATTTTTGAATTTTTATAAATCTTCTTGGCTTTTATATAATAAACATTAGTTTAACACGCTTATGAACAATATAACAAATTGGGTTTTTGACTTAGACAATACACTTTATAAAGCGGAGTGTGGTTTGTTTGATAAAGTACACATACTTATGGGCAAATTTATTGAGGAAAAGTTAAATTTAGCCTCTGGAGATGCACAAGCTCTGAGGTCTAAATATTACCATCAATATGGAACAACACTCAGGGGTCTTATGATTGAACATCATGTGAACCCTAATGAATATTTGGACTACGTACATCAAATTAATTATGAAGTAGTTCAACCTAATACATCTCTTGCGGAAATATTAAAAAGCTTAAATGGAAAAAAGTATATTTTTACAAATGCTAATTTTGAACATGTGGAAAAAGTTTTAGAAAAACTTAATATGACTAGTATTTTTGATGGATGTTTTGACATTTCTGAAAGTGATTATATGCCAAAACCTCACAAAGAAGTTTATGACTCATTCCAAAATAAATTCAATTTAGACAATAGTTCAACAGCTATGTTTGAGGATCTTCATATTAATTTGAAAGAGCCCCATAAAATGGGTTGGCAGACAGTTTGGGTAACGAATAACCTTGAATACAACCTAAATAAAGATGTCAATCAGCAAGAAGATATTCAAAAAATTATTGATGAAAAAGGCTACATATCACACGTTACTGATGATTTGGAGAATTTCTTAAAAAACGTGATATAAAAGTATTATGAGCCATCAAGATATAATTGAAAAATTATGGGATCAAAGAGATCAGATAAATTTTATTGATGATAATGAAGCCAAAAAAAATGTAGAGAGTGTTCTTAACTTATTGGATGAGGGAAAGCTTCGAGTATGCGAAAAAAAAGAAAATGATTGGCATGTGAATCAATGGCTTAAAAAAGCAATTCTTTTAAGTTTTAGAATTCAAGATATGGAAATAATAACTGGCGGTCCGAGTGTAAAAGACGGGTCTACTTCATGGTGGGATAAAGTTCCCTCAAAATTCCAAGATTGGAAATCGGAAAATTTTCAATCAGCTGGTTTTAGAGCTGTTCCTAACTGTGTTGTAAGGAGATCAGCATTTATTGCAAAAAGTGCAGTTCTTATGCCATGTTTTGTTAATTTGGGTGCATATGTAGATGAAGGAACTATGGTTGATACTTGGGCTACGGTTGGTTCTTGTGCTCAAGTGGGAAAAAACTGTCATATCTCAGGGGGCGCAGGCATAGGAGGTGTCTTAGAACCTTTGCAGGCAAATCCAGTTATAATAGAGGATAATTGTTTTATTGGTGCGAGGTCAGAAGTTGCCGAGGGTGTAATTGTTGGAGAGGGATCAGTATTATCCATGGGGGTATTTATTGGTGCCTCAACAAAAATTTATAATCGTGAAACTAAAGAAATTTATATGGGAAAAGTTCCTCCATATTCTGTTGTTGTTCCAGGGAGTCTTCCAAGTTCTAAAGGAGATGCGTCATTGTACTGTGTTGTGATTGTGAAAACAGTTGATGAAAAAACTCGTTCAAAAACCTCCGTAAATGAATTACTAAGAGACTAAAATGTTAGACACAATAGAACTATCAAAAAAATTAATATCTTTTGACTCCGTTACCCCAGCGAAACAAGATATTTTTGACTTTTTAATAGAAGTATTTGAGGAAAATGGTTTTACAACAAAACAATTAAACTTTGATGGTGATGGAAGTTACGAAGTAATTAATATTATGGCTACATATGGGCCAACCAACACAAATGGAAAACATTTTAATTTTTTATGTCATGTTGATGTAGTGCCTCCTGGTAACATAGAGGATTGGGATACTCCTCCTTTTGAGCCAACAATTAAAGATGGGTATCTTTATGGCCGTGGATCAGAGGATATGAAGGGGTGTACAGCAGCCAGCATGGTGAGTGTATTTAAATTTATTAAGGAAAATAAAGGTTTTAACGGCACAATAAGTTTCATCATAACTGGAGATGAAGAAGCAGACTCTGTTAATGGTGTAAAGAAAGTCGTAAAATGGTTGAAAGAAAATAATATCAGAATAGATGGATCAATAGCTACTGAGTCATCCTCTGAGAAAATAATTGGTGATCAAATAAAAGTTGGAAGAAAAGGAGCTGTAGATGTCCAAATTGAAATCATTGGTAAACAAGGACATGCTGCCTATCCTCAGCTAGCTCAAAACCCTCTACACTGTTTGTCTAAGGTAATATCTTTTTTTGATAATCAAAAACTTGATGATGGTGCAGAATATTTTGAACCATCTACTCTTCAATTTACTCAGATAAACTTAAATAATAAAGCAAAGAATGTAATTCCAGAGAAATTAATTACTGTTGGCGACATGCGATTTAATGATAATTGGGACGAAGAAAAAATACAAAATTTTTTTAATGAAAACTTGACTAAAATCTGTTCTGAAAATAATTGTAAGTATAACTTGATACTAACTTTTAGAGGCTTGCCTTTCCAGGCTTTCAATGACCCATTTACAAAACATTGTATTAAAGCAATTAAAGCTGTAACAGGATTGGATGCCAGTCAAGATACTGGAGGCGGAACATCAGATGCTAGATTTATGCAAGAAGTTTGTCCTGTCTTTGAATTTGGAACAATTAACAAAACTCTTCATAAAGTTAATGAATGTGTTTCTATTGAGGATCTCAAAACGACTGAAAAAATTTATTTCAAAACATTAGAAAATTTTTTCAAATTATGAAACAAGGAGAGCTTATACCAAATATTAATCTAAGATTAGTTTCTTCTGATGGCACAAGAGATTTAAATCTACATGAAAATTTTAAAAATAAACGAGTTCTTATTATATGCATACCTGGTGCATTCACTTCTACATGCCATGTACAACATTTACCTCCTTTTATCAATGGAGCAGAACAGATAATTAAAGAAAAAAAATTAGATATGATTTGTTGTATTACTACAAATGACCCATATGTTTTAGATTTGTGGAGAAAAGAATTAGGAGAAACTGTTATAAAATTTATATCAGACGGTAATGAAGAATTTATGAAATTATCAAAACTTAAAAGAGAATATGAAAGTAATTTTATGGGTGAAAGACTAATTAGGTCTGTCATACTTTTGGAAAATTTAGAGGTTATAAAAATAATTACTGAAGATCCGGGGGAGTTCAAAAAAACAGGCTTTGATGAAATTTTAAAAATTATCTAAGTATTCTTTTATCTTCTTTTTCGACTCAAATTTCTTTGCAAATATGTAACTTTTTTTACTATAGCTTTTATATTTTTTGAAAATATCAATGATTGATTTGACAAGTTGCTTGGGGTCATTTTCTTTTACGATTATACCATTGTCTCCTATCGACTCCGAAGTCCCTCCGCTATTACTGACTATACAAGGTAATCCATAGGAGGCAGCTTCAACATTTGATATTCCAAAGCCCTCAATACTTTCAGGTGTAGTTATAGTTGGCATTATATGAATAGAAGAATTTTTAAAAATTTTTTCACTTGAGATATCTTGGTGCATGAAGTCTACCTGCCTTTGTAGTGAGAATTTTATAACTAAATCCTTCAATCTTGATAATTCTGGCCCTTCTCCAAGAATGGCATATTTAAGTATAATTTTAAATTCATTTCTTAGTATAGACATTGCTTCAAATACTAAATGGTGCCCCTTTCTGTATTCTAGTCTAGCTACAGTGCATAAATCATATTTTTTTTTATTATTTTTATTTTTAGAAATTTTCTTAATAAAAGCTGGATATATTATTTTATAATTAAATTTTTTTGAATTTTTGAAATTTTTCAATGTTTTATTTTTAGTAAATTGAGAATTATAGATAGTTAAATCTGCTTTATTTAAAGAATTTAAAATTCTATGTTTATTTCTTAATTTTAGTATTTCATTTCCGTGAACTAAACAAATTTTTTTAACATCTGTAGTATTATTAAATATCTCTAGTGATTTCCAACTATCAAAAAAAATAATATCAATTTTATTTTTCATTAAAAAATTCTGAGCAAAACTTGATTTAATTCTTCTTCTAAGAAACTTGATTTGATCAAATCTGTAAATATCAAACTTACATTTACTATCAAAATCTGAAGAAAATAGTTTAGATCCATCAGAGAGAACTGTTACTTTATTTCGCGTGCTAAAAGCATGTTGAGCTATATTTGTCATTACAGACTCAATACCGCCTACTTTTGGAGCAAAACATTGTGTGTAAATAAGAATTTTAATAAGATATCTCCCTTAAAATCAATCCTTTTGAAGGTACCGTTGGTCCTGCTAAGCCTCTATCCTTAGCTTCAATTAATTCACTTATCCAATTAGTACTTTTATTTTTTAATCCAACTTCCAATAAAGATCCAACCATTATTCTAATCTGTTGATAAAGGAAGGACTGTGCCTTGAATACAAAAATAATTTTATTACCTATAACATCAATTGATGCCTCGTCAATAGTTCTGAGAGGTTTGTTAGCTTGACAACCATGTGCTCTAAACGAAGAAAAATCGTGTTTACCAATAAACAGCTTAATTGCATCTTGCATTGCCTCTAAATCTAAAGGTTGACGAATATGAATACTAAAATCATCCTCAATAACTGACGGGGCTAAACTATTAAAAACTTGATAATTATAAATTTTATTTTTAGCGGTAAAACGAGCATTAAATTCATTATCAACACTTTCAACTTTAGTAACTCTTATCTTTTCAGTCCCGAGGTGAAAATTAATTCCACTTAGAATTTGATAGTTATCGAATTTTTTTTCTAACTCAAAATTGGCACATTGTCCAATAGCATGAACACCTGCATCTGTTCTTCCAGCACCTTGAATAGTTTTTTTTTCACCAGAGAATTTAAATATTGCTTTTTCTATTTCGCCCTGCACAGTTTTCTCATTTTTTTGATATTGCCAGCCACAATAAGGTAAACCATGATATTCAATTGTAAGTTTTATATTAGTCATTATCGATTATTGCATTTAATTGAAATTGATTGTTCCCTAATACAAATTCTTTAATGTTTAATGGTTTCTTTCCCTCAGCTTGAATTTCTAAAATATCTAGACTGTTATTTTTACATGCTATAGTTAGAGGTAAATTTATAATCTTGCCCTCTTCATCTTGTAAGTTAGAAATTTTAGCTTTTAAAATTTTAAATCTCTGACCTTTGTATTTAAACCACATTGCTGGTGATGGGTAAAAAGCTCTTACTTTTTTTTCAATTATACTTGCAGATAATCCCCAATCTACTTGAGTTTCAAATTTGTCTATTTTTTTTGCATATGTAGATTGTGAATGATCTTGTTCTTTTAATTGGATTTGACCTAAAAAATATTTTTTTAAGGTATTATATAACAATGAGCAAGAGTCATGACTAATTTGATCAATTAATTGTTTGCCATCAGTTAATTCATTAATTTCTATATTTTGCTGGATTAAAATTGGACCTTCATCAATTTTATCGTTCATTTTGATTATACTTATACCTGTCTCTTTATCATTATTTTCAATGGCTCTTTGAACAGGTGCTGCTCCTCTCCATCTTGGTAGAAGCGAGGCATGTATATTTATAAAACCATTTAAAGGAGTGTTTAACCAATTCAGTGGGACTATTTTCCCATAAGCAAAAAGGATTGCAACATCAGGCTTTAATGATTGAAATTCTTTCAAAGATGTATCATCAAGTGCTTTGGGAGTAAAAACAGGTAGAAGTTGACTTTCTGCCCATTGTTGAACCGGTGTATTATATTTTTGTTGTCCTCTAAATTTTTTTTTTGGCTCTTGTGTATAAATCCCTACTATATCATATCCCCCGAGGTAGAGCGTCTTTAAAGGTGGAAGAGAAAATTCTGGTGAACCAAAATAAACTACACGTTGCTTTTTCATTTAAATTATTTCTTTTTCTTTTTTGTACTTTCTCATCTTTCTGATAATCACGTCTCTTTTTAAACGACTTAAATGGTCAACGAATAAAATACCGTTTAAATGATCCAATTCATGTTGTATTATCCTCGACTCAAAACCTGTAAATGTAGAGATTTTTTTTGAGTTGTCTTCATCAAGATACTCTATCTTAATTTTTTCAGGACGGTCTATTTCTGCAAAATGCTCTGGGAAAGATAAACAACCCTCTTCGTATAAAACTTTATTTTCATGTAATGATATAATATTAGGATTTATCATTGTAATAGGTTTTTTTTCTCCTTCTCTAGAGCCTGCATCAAGAACAAATATGCGAATATTTAAACCTATCTGCGGAGCAGCTAAACCAACTCCATTTGCAGAATACATAATCTCATACATTTGTTTTATAAGTTCTCTGTGATGATTGTCTACCTGAGGTATAGATACGCTCTCTTTTTTTAATATGGGATCAGGTGCATAAATAAGCTTCAACATGGAATTAAATATAGTTTATACAGTTATTAGAGACAATAAATCAAACTTTTAGAGCGTTACTTCTGATTAAATTAGCTTAAGTTTTTACGGGACTCTAAAGCTGCTCCTAGGGTATTATCATCCAAATAATGAATTTCGCTTCCTACAGGAACACCGTATGCGAGTTGCGTAATCTTAATATTTTGATTTTCTAGATTATCTTTTATTACTAAAGCTGTGGTTTGTCCCTCAATTGTTGCACTCAATGCTAAAATAATTTCTTGTACTTGATTGTTTATAATTCTTTCTTTGAGTTTATTTAAATTTAAATCCTGTTCTGTAAAATTTTTTGAGGCTGATAAAAGCCCTCCAATTACATGATAAAGACCTTTATGATATCCTGATCTTTCAAAAGCCCATACATCAGCCATATCTTCAACAATACATATTGTGGTTTTTGATCTATTTTCTGAAGAGCAAATTTTACATGGAACAATAACATCTAATATTCCACAACTAGTGCACTTTTTTATAACAGATGCAGTTTCTTTTATACTCTCTCCCAAAGGTAACATTAATTCTTGTTTATTCTTTATCAAGTATAAAGCTATTCTTTGAGCAGAGCGTTGACCAATTCCAGGTAGCCTAGAAATTAGATTAATAAATTTTTGAAGTTCGTCTTGTGACAATTTTAAAAAGGCATCTTCATCCCTGGAGGTAGTGGTAATCCCCCAGTTATTTTTTTCATTTCTTCAGCTGACATTTCCTCAACTTTTTCTTTTGCTTGATTTAGAGCAGCTTTAATTAAATCCTCCAATACCTCTTTTTCATCAGAAGACAACAGTGATGGATCAATATCAATAGATTGAAGAATTTGTTTGCCATTCATTATCACTTTGACCATTCCTCCTCCTGACTCAGCTTCAACAGTTTTATTTTCTAGCTCCTTTTGCATTTCCTGCATTCTTGTTTGCATTTCTTGGACTTTTTTCATCATACCGCCCATATTACCCATCATTTTCATCACCTCTTTCTAATTCTTCGATATCTATAATCTTTGCATTAGGAAATTTAGCAAGAACTTTTTTAAATTCATCAGTTTTCATCTCTTGCTGAATTAACTCTTGTTTGTGTAGAGACTTAATTTTCTCAATATTTGTTATTTCTTTTTTCTCAGTGACCTTAAGCTCATAGTCATGCATAATGTTTTTATATAGCTCTTCACTTCCATTAAAATTTTTATCAGTAACATTGATATGGAGTATTTTATTTTTTTCCGAGAATTCAACTACTTGAATATTTTCCATAATAATTCCCGCCATTAAAGGTGAAAAATTTTTTCCATAATATTGAAAAAATAGATTATGCATATCAATTTTATCTTTTAAAGATTTCTCTGGTAATTGATTTACTTTATTTTGAATTACTTGATCAAGGTTAGGTGAAGCTTGACTTATATTTTGATTGATTTCAGACTTTTTTTTTTCTTCTGATATTGTTGATTGATTATCATTTAAAAGGAATGCACACCTTAGAAGTACCATTTCTAGAGTTATGTGTGGTTGAGGTGAAATTTTAATTTCATCATACCCTTTCATTAAGCTTTGCCAAAAAATATTAAGCTTACCTTGGTCAAATTGAATAATGTACGAGGCAAAATTTTTATCCTCTTCAGTTAAGAACTCATCATTAAGGAGTTCTTTATTTATCTTCATTTTACATGACCAATTTATTATGTTCATCATATCTTCTATAATTTTAGAGGTTTCTGATCCTCTTTGATACATTTCATCAAGTGTAGCTATTAATTTTTGAAGATTGTTATTTAAAATATATTTGGATAATTCATATAAATCAGTCTGCTTTGCAAAACCAAGCATGTTAATGATCTCTTCTGCAGTAATTTCTTTTTGAGATTTGAATACATTAGCTTGGTCTAATATACTAAGTGAGTCCCTAACTGAACCTTCACTTGCCTTTACTATTAAATTTAATGCATCCTTAGATATTGATATAGCCTCTTTTTCAGCAATACCCTCTATAAAATTTAACAAAGTCCTCTTATCAACTCGTCTCAGGTCAAATCTTTGGCATCTCGAAAGAATTGTTATCGGAACTTTGGATATTTCTGTAGTTGCAAATATGAATTTTGAGTGAGGCGGTGGCTCCTCAAGAGTTTTTAGTAGTGCATTAAATGCACTTTTAGATAACATGTGTACTTCATCAATTATATAAACTTTATATTTTCCAAGAACAGGATTATATTTTACGTTCTCAATTATATCTCTTGCGTTTTCAACGCTTGTGTTAGAGGCAGCATCAATTTCTATCACGTCTGGGTGCCGATCCTCGCTGATAGCTTTGGCTTGTTCACAATTGTCCAAATCAGGATTTTTGTTTTTATCAAAGACTGTACAATTTAACATTTTAGCTACAATTCTTGCAGTTGTTGTTTTGCCTACACCGCGAATACCAGTGAAAATATATGCATTAGGAATTTTATTAAGCTCAATTGATTTTTGGATGGTATCAACCAAATACTCTTGTCCAATCAAATCTTGAAAATTTGAAGGTCTATATTTTAATGCTAGGATTTTAGATTGATTTTTCATTACAGACTTGCAGGAGAATTACACGACCCAATTCTTTATGTTACGGCTGCTTTCTTTCGAACCTGACCGGATTGGCATAAAAAACTGCCCATGTAATTCTCAAATTATCTTATAGCAGTATTAAATGAAAATATGAAGTTATTGTCTTACCCGATATGGAGATTTTTCAAAAACTCCTAATTTTCTGACTTTTGAGCAGTAATGATACATATCATCTAAAGCAAATTTGGTGTTATCTTGTTCAGGGTGTCCTTCAATTTCACAATAAAATTGTGTTATCACAAAGTCAGCTCCGTAATTATAACTCTCAAGTTTTATCATATTTACATTATTAGTTGCAAAACCACCCATTACTTTAAATAACGAACCAGGTGTATTTTTTACGGAAAATAGGAATGACGATATATAAGTCTTTTTTTTATCAAATTCTAAGTTTTCGTTTTTAGACATAATATAGAATCTAGTAATGTTATTTAAAGAATTTGCAAAATTCTGATCAATAACTTTTAAGCCATATGTCTTACCTGCCAAGCTTGAAGCAATTGCAGCGGTATCAAGTATTTTTTCATCAGAGATAGTTTTTGCAGAGCCAGCAGTATCAGCCCCAATCAAAATATTTAAATCTAATTTTTGGATTTTATCACTACATTGTGCCAAAGCTTGTTCGTGACTTAAAATATTTTTAATATTTTCGATTTTACTATCTGGATGAATTAAAAGCTTGTGTTCAACTTTCTGAAAATGTTCAAAGTTTATATGCAAATTAGACTTGGGTATTAAACGATGAATATCAGCAACTCTCCCTGCAGCAGAATTTTCAATCGGAATCATAGCATAATCGACATTACCCAACTCAGCTTCATTCAAAGCAATCTCAAATGTTTTGCATGGGAGTGTTTCTGCACCTGAAAAAAAATCTTTTACAGCCAATTGGCTGTAAGCTCCATCAACTCCTTGGAAAGATATTCTTTTACTCATTTTTAAATTAATCGGTTTACTCTATCTAAATCCTCTTTTGTATCAACACCCAAAATCTCCTCTTTAATTACAGAAATTCCAATTTTATTGGTGTCGATTATACGAAGTTGTTCTAATTTTTCATCAAGTTCTCTTTGGGTTGGAGGCATAGAGATAAAATCTAATAAGAATTTTTTACGATAAGCATACACTCCAATATGATGAAATACATTTTTATTAATATTTAAATTGCTATCAAGTATCCTCGAAAAATTTGAAGCATAATTTAGTTGATCTATTGTGACTTTTACTTTGGAACTATTTTTAGCTTCATCAATGTTAATAAATGGACACGCAAGAGTGCTAATTTGGAATTGTAGTAATTTCTCTTTTAGTAGTTGTAAATGATTGGCACTGATGAATGGCATATCTCCCTGAACATTAATAACAAATTTAAATTTATTCATTTCCTCTAATTTTCTTACTGCCTCTCCAACTCTATCAGTACCAGACATATGATTAGGGTCTGTCATGATAAATTTTAGTTTCATTTCTTCGCAGTATTCTCTTACTTCTTGATCACATATAGCTAACAATAAATTGTCCGTGATATCCGATACACGTTTGTAAATATAATGAAGCATGGGTAAGTCTCCAATCTTTGCGAAAGGTTTATTTGGAAATCTAGAAGCCTTTAATCTGATTGGTATAATTATTATAGTATCGTTCATTAATGCGACAAAAATCCGTTTTAAGTGCTATATTTTTAAACATAAACTTCTATATAACATATGGAAACTAATAAAATTCTAGGAGCAGTTATACTTGCTTTATTGCTAGCGGCTGTATTCTCGAAAGTAGCGGATATGGCAGTGCATCCTGAATTCCCAAAAGAATTGGCCTATAAGATTGATGTTCCCGAAGGGGGCGTGACGACGTCTGTCAAAGAGGATGTAGACATCTTTGCTGTTTTACCAGAAATTACACCTCTTCTTGCATCAGCAAGTATGGAAAACGGTGAGAAAATTTTTAAAAAATGTGCTTCGTGCCACACTCATGTTCAGGGTGGTGAAAATAAAACTGGCCCAGCTATGTGGGGTATAGTTAATAGAGAAAAAGGTTCATCTGAGGGGTTTGCTTACTCCGGAGCACTCGTAGCATTTGGTGGTGATTGGAATGTGGAAGAACTTAACAAATTCTTACTAAAACCAAAAAAATACATTGCTGGCACAAAAATGAACTACAATGGTATTAAAAAAGACCAAGATAGAGCAGATTTAATAAAATGGCTAAGTAGTCTTAGCGATTAGAGTTTTCATTTATAATATTTTCAATATCATCTGAAGTATGAGTTCTTTGTCATTAGATTCTAGTAAATTAAAATCTTTATTTGGGGCCTACTATGACAGAAGGATGATACGTATTCTTCTTTTAGGAATAATAAGTGGTTTTCCTTGGGTATTAATTGCAAGTGCGCTTTCTCTATGGTTAAAAGAAGAGGGCCTAAGTAGAAGCACAATAGGTTGGGCTGGACTTATTTTTGGAGTTTACGCTTTTAACTTTTTATGGGCACCCATAATTGATCGATTGAGACTACCTTTTTTGACAAATAAAGTAGGTCATAGAAAATCAATAATTTTATTGATGCAAACTGTTATTTTAGTTTGTCTTGTTATATGGAGCGCCTTAGAGCCAACACAAAACTTAGCTTTGATTATTGGAGTTGGGTTAGCTATAGCTATTTCATCTGCAACTCAAGACATAACAATTGACGCTCTAAGAATTGAACAAATAAAAAGGAATGAAACCTCAAGTATGGCTGCAGGAGCAGCTATGGCTGTTGTTGGATGGTGGACTGGTTTTAAACTTGGAGGTTTTATTTGTTTAGAAATTGCTGAAATTTTACAAAATTATGGAGTTAACAATTATTGGCAAGTAACGTTTATTTTTTTAATGGCCTTAATTCTATTATGTAACATAGGGTTATTATTTATACCTGAGTCTAATAAAGAAAGATTTGAAAGAATAATAAGCACAGATCAGTCAAGTATTAACCCAGTAAGCATTGCTAAAGCTGCATACTTGTTTTTCACAGTTAGTATTTTATGTTTTTTAATCGGATATTTTTTTGATAAGTCAATATTCAGATACAGTGTAATTCATTTATTTACTCTCACAATTCTATTTGTATCTGCATATTTTTGTATTAACAAATTTGAAGGTAAAAATGTTGCTTTATCAACGATAATTATCTTGATGGGATTATGGTATTACGCGATCACGTGGTTCGTTTTTGTTCCTGAATTGGACTATTTTATAAAATCGGGTTTTTATTATACTTCAACGATTTTATCAATGACTTTAATTCCTATTGGTATAATTAGTTTTCTTTTTTTAACTCTAAATCAAAATTATGGAAATAGAAAAACACTCATGCATACTGTTTACTATGTTAACAATGTCGTTGCTAACCCACTAAATAGTTTTTTTAATAATAATGGAGTTAAAATAGGTATTTCTATTCTTGCTTTTGTATTTTTATTCAAAATAGGTGAGGCTTTTCTGGGAAGAATGAGTTTGGTATTTTATAAGGAAATTGGTTTTTCTAAGGGTGATATAGCAATATTTTCAAAAGCATTAGGCTGGATTACAACCATTGTATTTACGCTTATTGGTGGAGCTATAGCAATGAGATCTGGTATTTTTAAAACATTAATTGTGGCAGGTATTGCAATGGCCGGTACAAATATTTTATTTTCAGTGCTAGCTTGGGTAGGACCATCGAAAACTCTTTTTGCTTTTGCGGTAATATTAGATGACTTAGCAGCAGCATTTGCAACAGTTGCATTTGTTGCATTTATATCTCTTTTAGTTGATCGTAGTTTTACTGCTACTCAATATGCTTTATTAGCCTCTGTTGGAACAGCAGGAAGAACTTTACTAGCTTCTTCTTCTGGAGCATTAGTTGATGGGTTAGGGGGTAACTGGGGATTATTTTTCATCATTACAGCTTTAATGGTAGTTCCCTCTTTAATTTGTCTTTTATTAATTAAAAATAAAATTAAATTTAATAAAACTAGTTAATCAGTGCTGAAGACAATTTATTATAACCAGCCGTAAAACCAGATAATGAATACGTAATAGTCGCCTGTCTGTTATCTAATAATAGTATTTTTAGATTAACTTGATTTCCAGCTTTGAAAAAATTAACAAAATTTTCTCCAATTATTTCTGCAACAAAACAGGCACTTTGGTTACAGAACGCATAATCTAATTCCAAAGGGTCCTTGTCATCAATTTGTAAAGAAACTGGGCTCTTTAGATTTACAGCATGTGGAAAAGCTATTTGCATTTGAGTTAAATTTTCAGGATTTATAGTAATTGACAAATAGCTCACAACCTCCTCTGTATTTGGATCAAATACTAATTCTCTTAATTCACAGATTTTTTGTTTTTGCTCCTCAACACAAGTAAATTGCCAAGCATCAAAATTTTCTTGCTCTAAAATATGCTCATCAGCAAATAAAGTTCCTATTAATACAAAATAAGTGAGTATTATTCTCATAAAAAAAGCATACATAATGTTAAATATTATCCAATAAGGAAATTTATACTATTTTAATTTGAAATGAATAATTTCGTTATTAGATCCTATTCTCATTTTTGGACCCCAAGTGGCTGATCCTGAGCTTACGTACAAATGGTTGTTATTGTTTTTGTAAAGACCATAATTTTGTGGAAATTGAAGTTTTACTATTAAATTAAATGGAAAAATTTGACCATTGTGTGTATGACCCGAAAGCATTAAATTGGCTTTATATGAAGCTTTTTTCCAAATTGATGGTTTATGAACTATCAAAAGGTTGAATAAGTTTTCTTTAGAGAGTTTATCTACGTATTCCATTTTAGATTTATTAGAAATGTTATCAGAGAGGCCAATTAAATTTATTTCATCCAATTGTATTGACTCATTATTTAAGATTTTTATTCCAACTTTATATAATTCATCAAGATGTTTTTTAAAATTTTGGACATAATATTCGTGATTTCCTGTTACAAAAAAAATAGGTTTATTTATTTTCTTAAATTCGTGAAGGTCGGAAATTTTAAATGCACTACTATCAATTAAGTCACCACCGATTACTAAGAAACTAAAATCTAATTCAACGATTTTAGAAACTAATTTTTTTAGTGATAATGGATCATTTGAACCAATGTGAACATCACTGATAAAAATAAATTTAATACTTTTACTAATATATTTCGACTCTATAGATAGTTTTTTAATTTTAAGTTTTTTGGAATTTACATATCCATAAATAATTACAGGTATTTGAAAAGTAAAAAACAGAAGTGCTAAATGAAAATCAATTAATATTTGTACATAGCTAATTATTATAAGAGGTAAAATAATAAAAAAAGATACTGTTCCAACTCCTATTCCCTCATAAACAAAAAACTTGATAATTTTATTAGTAGTTTTTGATCTAAAATAATATAAACAAATTCCGAAAACTATAGTAGTGCCCAACAGGGCTTCAAATAATGAAGTTGGCTTACCTAGCCAAGTTGACAAAATATCAAACGGAAAAATAAAAATAAGATATGAAAATACAAATAAAATTATATAAGAAATCAATGCATTAATTATTTTTTGGACTTTTATCAAAATAAAAAAGTATTACTCCTGCCGATATGACTATTAGTATCCCTATATAATTATATAATGTTGGTAACTGTTTAAAAACAAAGTAGCCTAAAATAACACCAAAAATTATTTGAACATAACTCGTTAAACCAAATACAGAAGCAGGAAGAGTTTGGGATCCATAAATTACTGCACTGATACCAAGGCCTGCAAATATACCACCAAGTAAAGAGAGTGATAAATCCCTAATTGGCATAAACTCAAATTGAAATTTTATAGAAAAAATAAAAATTATAACACTTACAACCATACTGAAAAATGATGCAGAATATGATGATGTTAAGTGATTATATTTTCTTGTAATCAGGTGGGTAATAGCCATACAAAAAGCACCCAAAAAAACAAAAAAAACTCCAAGGAATGAAACTACTTTAGTGCCAAATGGTTCTGCAGAAATAACTACACCCAAAAAACCTATTAAAATAGCTAAAACCCTTATTATATTAATATTATCGCTTAAGAAAAAATGAGACAAAAC
>CACPCY010000013.1 GCA_902632575.1 uncultured Alphaproteobacteria bacterium
AGACAAATTCGTTTTTGGAATCAAAAAAATTTTCTAGTAAACTGATCTTAGATGACAACTGTGCACATTCAATTAGCCCAATTGCTTTAGATGAAATTAACAAGCTGTATGAACACTGGAATTAATAAACTATTAAACATACTCTTTTTTGGATATGTTAATATTAAATCATGATTAACTCGAATCATTGTCCATCTTTAGTATTAAATGCAGACTACCGGCCTCTTAGCTATTTTCCCTTATCCATATGGAGTTGGAAAGATACAGTAAAAGCAGTTTTTCTTGATAGAGTTAATATAGTCGAAGAATATGATCAAAAGGTTTCATCCCCATCTTTTGAAATAAAACTCCCTAGCATTATCGCACTCAAAGATTACATACCACATAGTCATAAACCTGCATTTACAAGATTTAATGTTTTTTTGAGAGATGATTTCACATGTCAATATTGTAATGATAAATTTTCAACAAAAGAATTAACTTTTGATCATTTGATACCTCGTTCAAAAGGTGGACTGACAAATTGGGAGAACGTTGTGACAGCATGTTCAAAATGTAATTGGACCAAAGGAAGTAGGGATTTAAGTCAAGTTGGTTTTAAATTGCTTAGAAAACCTAAAGAACCCTCTCAATACTCTTTAAGATTAAAAAGTAAAAATTTCCCTTCTGATTATCTTCATTCAAGTTGGAGAGATTATTTATATTGGGATAGTGTCTTAGAGAAGGATTAATATTTTTTAGTTATTTTTATTGCAGTATAGCATAGCTGTTTTATTGTTTTAGACAAAAGAACATACCCAGTTGTCATTTCTGCCTGGTGTTCGACGCCTGTATCGTGATGTTCTAGCTCATCTTCTCTAAACTTTTTTACAGTCTTCAATAAATCTGGTTTTAATTTTCTTTTTGATAGTTCCTTGGCTTGTTCCTCATAGTGTTGACCAATAACCTCCTCAACAGCAACGGTGCATGCCATTGCAGCTTTTTTCCCCATCAATGCAGTACCTAATCCAAGGGCATAACCTGCTAAATTCCAAAATGGAAATAAAGCGGTTGGTTTTACGTTCTCTTTTACTATGTATTCATCAAAAGTTGATTTATGAATTTCCTCTTGGTCAGCCATCTCCTTAATTTCTTTACCAAATTCTGTGTTTTCTTTAAAAATAGCTAATTGTCCACGATATATTTGTGTTGCTCCATGCTCACCTGCGTGATCAACTCTGATAATTTCTTCAATTAATTTTTTATCTTCACCGCTTAGTGATTTATTTTTCTTTTTTGTAGGCATTGAAAATAATTAATAACAGAAAAGTCATTGAAAACAAGAAGTTATAAACTGACAATGGTATACCAAAGTAAGGTAAGTTGGCATCAGAGCATGTGGTAATTAATGTATTAGACATTAAATCTTCTTTTAATTTTGTAATATCATTTGGAAGCGTAGCAGCTTCACATCCAGTGTACTCAATTATTCCAAATGTTGTAAGAGAATGATAGCCGGAAATTCCTAATTCAACAAGAAGCAAGATAGTTAGTAATATATAAATTAATTTGAAATATCTTTTAATAAAAAAATAAAATATGCCCAATATCAAAATTGAATAATATGGAACACGTTGATATACACACAATTTACATGGGCTATGACCATATGCATATTGTAATATTAAAGCAAAAGACATAGCTACCAGCGAAAACAAAAAAACAAGAAATAAAATATTAGTTTGTTTAATCATGATAAAAAAATAAATAAATAAAAAAGACTATTCCAAGAGGTATGATTATAAAAATTAATAGTTTATTTCTTTGTAAAATTTCCATACCTAATTTCCCAAATTGTTTAATGATAAAAGCAATAATAAAAAACCTCAAGCCTCTAGATAACAATGAAAGGAGTATAAAATAGATAAAATTAAATTGAGCATATCCACTTGTTAAAGCTATAACTTTGTAAGGTATAGGTGTAAAACCACCTAAAAAAACTGCAAAAATACCCCAATCATTATAAAAATTCATAAATGTGCCCTGCTTGCTTATATCAAAATAAGATTGGGCAATATCAAAAATGAAATACCCTACGATATATCCAAAAGCGCCACCAATGACTGAAAATATCGTACAATTGATTGCAGTCGCTAAAAACTTTTTAGGGTTAAAATAAACAATTGGTATTAAAATTAAATCTGGAGGAATTGGAAAAAAAATACTTTCTATAAAAGCAACTAAAGATAAAAAATATTGTGAATATTTTGATTTAGATTTTTTTTCAACATATATATATAAATTCTTCCATATCATATCGATTAATTAATATTTAGTATTTAACCTATAAGGTAATACCAGAAATAAGCAATTATAATAGCTGGGATCGCACTGTAGAGTGTTGCAACTATTGCTGCCTTTGCAGATATAGCTATCGCAGGGAAAAGTGCATCACCGTCGTTAGATATAGAGTTTCCTATTTGTGCGGACATAGGAATTTGACCACTCACATACATGGATGTGATCATAATTTGAGGACCACAGCCAGGAATAAAACCAATTAGTATAGCCATAAGAGGAATAAATGGACCAAATAGGATTAATGAATCAAATATTAAACCATTAGTTGATAGGTCAATTAATTCGTAGACAACAAATGAAATAATGACCCAAACAGTAACAAAGCAAGTTGTATCTGCAACTTTTCTATAGGAGTTTTCGTGTATTGAAGCCATTTGAATGTCTGTTAATGGATTCAAAACCCACAACAAGACACAGTATATCGCCAAAATAAATGCCATCACTTCGACCACATTAATTCCAATAAAATTAAAGTTTAGTTCAATATTAAAAGCATTTAACATTCCCAAAATAAATCCAGGAGCTAAAAATAAAAACCAAATAAAATAAAACTTATTTGAAATTTTGTTTTTAGGTAAAAGGTTCGTATTTATGTTTTTATTAACTTTATTTTGTAAAAAATTTTTTGTAAAAGGTTGAGCAATATATCCAGATATTATGCCAACTATAAAAGTTACTGGTAGTATGATTAAAGCAGCCTGAGGTTTTGTTGCAATGAGAAGAAAAGCTGCATCACCCATAGTACTAATAAGTGCTGCGAGCACACCTCCAAAAGAAACTACTTTTCTAGTGAATAAGCTCATTACCATTATTGCTCCACCACAACCAGGTATAACTCCTAACATAGAGCAAATGGGAATTTCAAATTTCTTATTTTGTAAAATTAATTTTTGTAAATTAAAATTTCTCTTTTCAAGAATAACAAACAAAAGAAGTGTCACTCCAACAAAGCTAGATACAGCTATGTAGGCGTCACTCGATGATGAAATTAAAATACTTCTAGTCTCTTCAGAAAATAAAAGAAGGAGAATACATATAAAGAGGAAGATTTTTGAAAATCTTAAATATTGAAATTTTCTACTTAATTCTAATACTAATTCTGTCATATTTTTAGCCTAGGCTAAATAATATAGATATAACTAAATATTAGTCAAACAATTCTTTACTTTTAATTGTTAACAAAATAAATTGAACCAGCTATGAAAAACACTAGATCTAGTGAGCCATATCAATTTTCAAATATCAGAAGTCAAAATAAGAATGAAATACTAGAGGATTATGTTGAGGCTATTCAAGAAATTTTAAAAAATAAAGGTGATGTTAAAAATGCTGATTTAGCTCAACATTTTGGTGTTTCACAAGCTACTGTTAATAAAAATTTGAAGCGTTTAATAAGTTTTAATTTAGCAAAATCTGAACCATACCGTTCAATTTTTTTGACAGAAAAGGGAGAAAAATTAGCGACACAGTCAAAACAAAAGCATGAAATTGTTTATAATTTTTTAATTAAGTTAGGTGTCTCTAGAAAGACTGCAGAAAATGACAGTGAAGGTATTGAGCATCACGTTAGTGATGAAACATTAAAGTTAATGAAAAAATTTAAATAATTATTTTTTCGTCTTTGACAACATTCTTTTTTCTAACACGTTATCGAACAAATAAATTACGATAGAAAGAAAACAAATAATTGTTAAAGCATGCAAACTTCCATACTCAAACATTTCATTAGATGAATATTCGTATAGACTAGTAGCAAGTGTATCAAAATTAAAAGGTCTTAGTAGTAAAGTAATAGGCAACTCTTTTACAGTATCGACAAATACTAAAAAAAATCCTGCTAATATACTCAATTTCACCTGAGGTAAAATTATTCGAAAATATGTTGTTGACGATCTTCTTCCAATTAATCTTGAGGCATCATCAATTGATTTTCCAATTTTTTCCATCCCTGAGTCTAAAGAATTATTTGATAGAGCAATTAATCTAATTATCAGAGCTAAGGACAAGCCCAATAAAGTGGTAGATAAAGATAATGTTGTTAATCGATCAAAATAAAATAAAAAGAAAAGTACTCCTAAAGCTATTACTACGCCTGGTATTGCATACCCAATATTTATTATTTTTTTGTAATATATAATGTGATTTTTTTTAGTAAATCTCGAGTAAAAACTAATTAATACTGAGATTATAGCACATCCAATTCCAGCAATAATTCCAAGCACGATTGAATTATACAATGAGGTAAAATAGTTATTAAAATCAATAAAATTTAAATTATTTAAAAATGTATAAATTACAAAAACAAGAGGCAGAATAAAACCAAACAAAATAGGTAATACTCCTAAGATTAATGCAATTATTCCAATGAACTTTCTTAATTTATATTTTGACCACTGAATATTTTCATAAGTATTATTATTGAATTTCCTTTTACCTCTTAATTTTTGCTCAAAAAAATATAACAAAACCATTACTAAAATAATAATTAAGGCTAATAAGAAAGCTAAAGGTAAATCATTTAATATCGCTATATAATGAAAAACTCCAACTGATAGTGTTTGTAAACCAAAAAAATCTGCAACACCAAAATCATTTACTGTTTCCATCAAAACTAATGCTAGTCCCGCAGCTATTCCAGGTAGGGCCATGGGTAAACCAATTTTAAAAAAACATTGATAGGGATTTTTACCCATAGTTTTTGCAGCCTCTATATATCTTGTTGAGAAATTTATGATTGCAATCCTAGTTAGGATATAAACATATGGAAAAAAAGATAAAGAAATTATTAGCGAAGCTACTATACTATTCCTTATTGAGAAACCATCATAAAATAAAAATTTTAAAGAGATAAAACCACCTGGTTCTAAAATTTCGGCATAAGTATATGCTGAAATATAAGCTGGAACTGCTAAGGGCAGTATTGCAAATATTTGTAGAAATTTTCGCCCCCAAAATTCGGTCATTGTATTTATCCATGCCATTGGCACACTGATGATTGTTGTAAAGATACTTACCATTACTATGAGTTTAGTAGATCCAATTAAATATCTATTAATGTAAAGCTCATTAGTTAAAAAAATTGCACTCAAACCATTTGTTATAACTAATGCTATAGGAGTAAGTAGTAAGAAGCTGATTAATAAAAAGAATAATAATTTAAATAAATTTACTGTCATAAAATTATATAAAAGACACAACCTAGTAACAATAGAGCCATGAATTTATTAAAATAAATAATTTTTCTTTTATCATTAAGATATTTTCTAAATGAGTGTCCAATAGCAGCCCAAACTACAGCACTAGTTGATGTTGAAATTATAAAACAAATAAAGATTAAAATAAATTCCTCTAAATATGAGAATTTATTTTGTATAAAAATTGCAGAACTAGACATAGAAACACTTACAGCTTTAGGGTTTATTAATTGAAAAAAATAAATATCTCTGAATGTAAATCTTTTTTTATTATTATTGTCTGAAAATTCAGTTGAAATAAAAATTTTATAAGCCAGATAAGTTAAAAAGATTGTGGCTACTATTTTTATAAAAATCTTAAAATTTGGATAGCTTTCATAAATCTCTCCTATTCCTAATAAGCAAAGAGTTAAAACCGATAAAAATCCAAAAAATACACCTAATATGAGTGGAATTGTTGCTTTAAAACCATAATTAACAGCGTTTGTTGAAAGAATTATATTATTAGGTCCCGGTGTAATGGCAGCAGTCATTGCAAAAGTTAGTATGGGCGCCATAAAGTAAATGTATTCCAAAGTATCGAGATATTATTCTTAAATTTAAATAAATATACAATTAGTTATCAATTTGCCTAATTTGCCTTAATAATATAAGTAAATAAGATTATTTTGAGGCGTTGTGGCGGAATGGTAGACGCGCCGGACTCAAAATCCGGTGAGGGCAACCTCGTGAGAGTTCGAGTCTCTCCAGCGCTACCAACAATAAATAAAACTATGAAAAATATTAAAAATTTAACGGCCGTTTTCTCATTGTTTTCCACAGGTATTACGGTTGTAACAAATGGAACAAACAGAAAACAATTTTTTGGTTGTACAGTTAACTCTTTCTCAAGCCTTTCTCTTGCACCTCCAAAGTTTTTATTTTGTCTTGGAAATGAAAATTTAAATTTAAAAAGTTTTAAATTAAAAAGTCCTTTAAATGTAAATTTTTTAGCTAAATCTCAACTTAATTTATCAAATAAATTTGCTGGATCATTAGAGAGGAGATGGGATAAGGCAAAATATAAAATTGCAAATAATAAGGTTCCTTTCTTTCCAGAGTCTTTAGGCCTATTAGAGGCAATAGTTGAAAAAAAAGTTAAATCAGGCGATCATACAATCATAATATGTTTAATAACAAAATGCATAAAATTTAAGACCAAAAAACCCCTTATTTATTATAAGAGTAAATATCACACTGTTTAATTCTCTATATGAAATATATCAATAGTAGTTTTGATAAAATTAATATCGATGAAAAGTTGTGTTTAACAATAGGTAACTTTGATGGTATTCACAAAGGCCATAGAGAGATAATTAAAAATTTAATACAAAAAACAAAAATATCAAAATGTAAATCTGCTATTTTATCTTTCACGCCTCATCCAAAAATTTATTTTAAAAAACAAAATAATTTTATGATTAATTCTCAATCAAAAAAAAAAGAGATTTTAGATAGCTTAGGTTTAGACTATTTAATTGACTTAAATTTTAATGAAAAATTTACTCAACTAAATCATTTAGAATTTGAAGACAAAATTTTATTGGGTAAACTTAATGCTAAAAGAATTTTAATAGGAAGAGACTTTCAATATGGAAATAAAAGAAAAGGAAATATAGAAACTTTAAGAATATTTTGTGAGAAAAATAATATTAAATTAAACGAAATTGATCTCATTTTCGATGAGCAAAATAATAACAAAATTTCTTCAAGTAAAATAAGGGAAAATCTTAATTTAGGAAATATTGAATTAGCAAATAACGATTTGAAAAGAAAATTTAGTATTTCTGGTAAAGTTATTAAAGGCGATCAAAGAGGTCGTAAAATTGGTATTCCCACAGCCAATATTGAGTACCCTATAAATACAATCATCATTCCATATGGTGTCTATGCTGTTGAGACCACAATTGATGGAAATACTTATTCAGGTATTGTTAATTTTGGTATAAGACCAACCTTTAAAAAAGAAAAGCCAATTGTTGAGGCTTATTTGTTTGATTTTGACAATAATATTTATGATAAGAATATAGAATTATTTTTTTATAAACAAATTCGACAAGAGAAAAAATTTAATGGTATAAAAGAATTATTAAATCAAATCAATTTAGATATCGCTGAAGCAAAAAAATTATTAAATTATGGAAATTAAAGACTCTATTACTCTACCAAAGACTGGATTTTCAATGAAAGCTGACTTGCCTAATAAAGAGCCAGGAATTCTTGATGAATGGCTTAAAAAAGACATATATAAAAAATTAAGAGAACAATCCAAATCTAAAGAAAAATTCATTCTTCACGACGGACCTCCTTATGCAAATGGCCATCTTCATATGGGTCATGCCCTCAATAAAATTTTAAAAGATATAATTGTAAAATATCAACAACTTCTTAATAAAAACTCTATTTATGTTCCTGGATGGGATTGTCACGGACTACCTATTGAATGGAAAATAGAGGAGGAATACAGAGCTAAAAAGAAAAATAAAGACGATGTACCTGTGATTGAATTCAGAAAACAGTGTAGGGACTTTGCTAATAAGTGGATATCTATTCAAAAAAAAGAATTCCAAAGATTGGGAGTAATTGGCGATTGGGATAACCCATACACAACGATGCATTTTCATGCAGAGGCACAAATAGTAAGAGAATTAGGAAAGTTTCTCAAAAATGGAGGTATTTATAAAGGGCACAGACCAGTTTTATGGTCTGTTATAGAAAAAACTGCACTTGCAGATGCAGAAGTTGAATATCATGATCATAAATCAACAACAATATATGCTTGTTTTCCAATTTCAAAAACTGATAACAACAAATTAAAAGATCACTCTATTGTCATTTGGACAACTACTCCTTGGACAATACCAGGTAATAGAGCTCTGGCAGTTCATAACGAAATTGAATACAAATCTTTAAATTTAAAAATTAATGATGGAAACAAAAACGTGATCATAGCTTGTGATTTGGTTGAGTCATTTATTAAAGAAAATAAAATTGAAGAATACAATGTTAATTTTTCTATTGAAGGTCATGAATTAACTAATACTTTTTGTAAACACACTTTATACGACTCTGGATATAATCTTGAAGTTCCTATTCTTCATGGTGATTTTGTAACTACTGAACAAGGTACGGGCATAGTTCACATTTGTCCAGTACATGGAATGGATGATTTTATCTTGGGGAAACAACATGATCTAGAATTACCCATGACAATAAATGAAAGTGGAATATATTATGATCATATCCCTGTATTTAATGGTCAACACATCTTTAAAGTTGATCAAAATGTTTGTGATGAAATAAAAAAAAACAAAAACCTTATATCACAAGGCATTTTGGTTCATAGTTATCCTCATTCTTGGAGATCTAAAGCACCCTTGGTATATAAAAATACATCACAATGGTTTATCTCAATGGATACAAACGATTTAAGAACAAAAGCACTTAAAGCTATTGATGAAACTGATTTTTTTCCAAAACAAGGACAAAAAAGATTAAGAAGCATGATACAGGACCGTCCGGATTGGTGTGTGTCGAGACAAAGAGTTTGGGGGGTGCCTTTACCAATATTTGTCAACAAAAAAACAGGTGAACCTCTACGCGATCAAAATATTATTGAAAAAATTGCAAAAATTTATGAGTCGGAAGGTGGTGATGCCTGGTTTAACTCTGAACCCTCAAGATTTTTATCACCTGAATATGACCCAAATGATTTTGAACAAGTAAAAGATGTCGTTGAGGTTTGGTTTGATAGTGGTTCAACCCATTCTTATGTTTTAGAAGCTAGAGAAGATCTTCACTGGCCAGCATCGATGTATTTAGAGGGTTCAGACCAACATAGAGGTTGGTTTCACTCCTCATTACTTGAGTCGTGCGGTACAAGAGATAAGGCACCTTTTGAAAGTATTTTATCACATGGCTTTGTTGTGGATGGTAAAGGTAGAAAAATGTCTAAGTCAGTTGGAAACGTTATTTCCCCAGATGAAATAATCAATAAATACGGCGCAGATATATTACGTATTTGGGTTGTTGCATCAGATTATTCTGAGGATTTGAAAATTGACAATCAGATTATCAACTACCAAATAGACTCTTATAGAAAAATAAGAAACACACTAAGATTCCTTTTAGGAAATCTTAATAACTTTGATAAACAAAATTTAGTTGTCCCAGAAGAAATGCCTGAATTAGAAAGGTATATCTTAACACGAATTTCAAGCCTTAATGAAAAACTTCAAGAATTAGTTTCAAAACATGATTACCATGCTATTTACACTGCTTTACTAAATTTCTGCACACTTGAGCTATCAGCATTTTATTTTGATATTAGAAAGGACTCCTTATATTGTGATGATATAAAAAGTTTAAAAAGAAGATCAACTTCAACATGTTTACATATAATATTTGAGTTTTTAACAAAATGGCTTTCACCGATAGTTTCATTTACATGTGAGGAAGCATGGAAGTCTAGGGGCTATAATAATGAAGAAAGTATTTTATTACAAAATGTTAAAGATGATGAATTTACATATAAGGATATTTCACTTGAAAAAGTTTTTGAAGAATTAAAAAGAGTAAGAAAAAGTGTCACCTCCGCCTTAGAGCTAAAAAGAAATGAAAAATTAATTGGCTCAAGCCTTCAAGCTTCTGTAATTTTATTTTTATCTAAATATACACAAAAAATAATTGCAGATTTAGATTTGGCAGAAATGTGCATTGTTAGCAATGTTGAAACACATGATATTTCAAATAGGTCAAAGGAATCAATCAGTATTGAAGATGAAGAAATATATGTAGAGATAAAATTAGCTGATGGAAAAAAATGCGAGCGATGCTGGGCAGTATTGCAAGAAGTATCATCTAGTAAAAATAATTTATGTAATCGATGTGAAGATGTTTGGAAATCTTTTCAACAATAAATTTAACTTAAATTTATTTCTTTTATTTTTATTCCTTGTAACTTTGGACCAAATCACCAAGGCTTTAGTTATTAATTTTTTTGATCTTTATGAGTCAGTGTCTTTATTCCCAATTATAAATTTAACATTTGTTGTAAATTATGGTTTTGCATTTGGACTATTGAATGATCCATCTCTTAATCAAATAGTAGTTTCAATAGTAATATTGCTAATTATTTCATATTTTTTTTATTTACTTATAAAAACACAAGATAAGATTTTTCAATTTACATTGACATTAGTATTGGCTGGAGCTATGGGAAATTTTTTAGACAGAATATTTAGGGGTTTTGTTATTGACTTTATTGACATATATATAGGTCAAAACCATTGGCCAGCATTTAATGTTGCTGATAGCTGTATAACTTTGGGATTTATTGGATTGATGATAAATATATTATTTTTAAATAAAAAATTATGAAAAACATATTAATAATTCTATTAGCACTAATTATCATATCCTGTCAAAGAGAATTAAAAAATGAGATGGGTCTAGGATATAATAAAACTTTGATAATCCCACCAATTAGCGATTTACCTATGCCTGGTTCAACTGAAAATAATATTTTGGACATTAATAATAATCCGATTGTAAAGTCAATCCTTAATCAAACACAGTCAAAAGATGCTGACCCAGCAATTATAGATAAAATAGATGGTGACAGTGGTTATGAGACTGATGAAAATCTATTTCAAAAACTATTTAAGGGCAAAAGTAGAAGATAAAACTTTATTATTTTAAGGAGCAAATATTGTTAGTCAAAAATAATTCAAAAAAATTAAAATTTAACTTTAAAAAAAATGTCAAATACTCAATTAAAGAATTTCTTTCATTAGATATGTTTAATCCCATTAATCAAAAAAATTATTTTGATATATATAATTTAGATTTATTTGAAAAAAAAAAATTTAGAACCCATGTATTTGGCATGGGTGGATCTTCATTAAGCACAAAATTACTAGCACAGTTTTTAGATCCTAATTCATTAGGTAAAAATCTTTTTATATTTGATAATCCTTCACCAATTAAAATACAAAACTCATTGCAAGATTTACAGATTAATAAAAATGACAAATTTATATTTATCTCTAAATCTGGAAACACTATAGAAATTAAATATTTTTTAAACATGCTCATTAAAATATTAAATAAAAAAAAAGTCTCAGATATATATAAAAAATTTATTTTTATTACTGAAAATAGTGAAAATTATATGAAGAAATATGCAAAAAAAAATAATATCTTATGTTTTGATCATGATCCAAATATTGGAGGAAGATTTAGTATATTTTCAATAACGGCTCTTTTACCATTACTATCAATTGGATTTCCGTTATCTAAAATTTTAAACTCATTTAAAAAAGCTAAATCATTAATAAAAAAAAATCACTCTAAATTATCCAAAGAAATTTTTTCCTCCATTGGATTTGAAAAAAAATTTAAATTAAACATTTTAGTAGGTTTGAGTTATCATGATAAAATTAATACTGTAAATGAATGGTATAGACAAATATTTGCTGAGAGTTTAGGTAAAAACAGTAATGCAAAAAATTACATTTCTTCTTATGGATCTATAGACCAACATAGCCAATTTCAACTTTATATAGATGGGCCTAATGATAAGCATTTCAATTTTTTTAAAATATCTACTCCAAAAAATAGTATTACCTCTAATTCTAATCTCATCAAAGGTTATAATTTAATGAGCGTACTAGAAGAGGGAGCTATAAAAACTTTGCTACAAAAAAAATTTTTAGTGTCACAAATCACAATTAAAGATGATTTCAATGATTATTGTTACTTATTGATATATTTAATCTTTGATATCTACTTAAGGTCAATTTATGAAAAAATTAATTTTCTTGATCAACCAGCAGTTGAAATTTTAAAAAAGAATACAAAAGCATAAAGTGATAAATAATTTAATAAATTTTTTTGGTGCAAATTCTAAATTACATTTATTAAAAATATTTATAATTTTTGGACTAGCAGGATCTCTTTCAGTTGTTTTATCAGAACCATTACTTCAATTAGTATCAATAGAAAAATTTATTTCAAATAAATTTTTTTATTGGTTAATTAGATTAATAATAATTTTTCCTATATATCAATTTGTACTAATTGGTGTTGCTTTTGTATTTGGAGAATTTGGATATTTTAAAAAATTTTTTATAAAATTTATTAATTATTTCAAAATTTATTAAGTTCTAAAAAAAAATAAATTTTTATTTTTGTATTGTTTCTTTAAAATGAGATTATCTAAATTTATTAAATTTGAACTTTCCAATATGATTAAGATATTTGATTGAATATTCATCAATATCTTTTTTTGAATTAATTCAAAACCATGATTATACGGAGGATCGATATATATTACATGGCAGTTATTTAAAATATCTATTTTTTGTTTATAGGGATCAAAATTAGTTATTTCATAATTTATCTCGTTAATTTTTGTCAGAAACTCTTCAATTTTATTAGTATGTTTTTTTTCGATATCGTTAAATATTACTTTTTTAACACCCCTAGATAACGCTTCTATACCAATTGAACCTGTTCCTGCAAACAAATCACATAAAATAACTTGATTGAGGTCTATATTCAGATCATTATTATGTAATAATAAATTGAATATATCTTCTCTAATTCTTGTTAAGGTTGGTCTGTAATCGTTTTTAGACTCAACAAGTATCTTTCTCCCCTTATATTTACCGCTAATAACTCTCATTAACCTGCACTTCTTTGTATTCACCATAGGTTATAGACTTTAATAGAAAACGACCGTAAGAGATCCTTTTAAGCTTTTCTACTTTTAAATTGAATAATAAACAAATATTTCTTATTTCTCTATTTTTTCCCTCAGTAAGATTAAATCTCAGTACATGTTTGTTTAAATTAGAGTGAACTAATTTTACATTAGGTTTTTTATATATTTCTTTACCATAAATTTTTTTATTCATTGATTTAAGCTTATTTTGATCAAAGGTACCAATTACATTAACAAGATAAGATCTTTTAATATTTGATTTAGGAAGTTCCATATATCTTTTAAAAGAGGTCTCTTTTGTAAATAGTAATAAACCCTCAGAATTATAATCTAATCTACCAATATAGTGATACTTGTGATATTTCTTAGGAAGAAAGTCATAAACAATTTTTCTATCTTTTTCATCTTTTTTGGATGTGATACAACCTCTCGGTTTATGAAATAGTATTATATTAAGTTTATTAGATTTAAGTTTTTCAATCTCAAAAATATCTTTA
This sequence comes from uncultured Alphaproteobacteria bacterium, assembly GCA_902632575.1. Next base: position 13,797 of record CACPCY010000013.1, read on the forward strand.
TCAGTCACTGATATAAATGGTCTTGTTTCAATATTACCATTTAAAGTTACTTTTTTATTTTTTATTAAACTTTCTGCTTGGTTTCTCGAAATTTTAAATTGAATTGATAATTTTTTACTTAAAGTTATTTTTTGCATGATCTGTAAACAGCTTTATTATACTTTTATCAAACTCTGTTATTAAAAATTCAGGATGCCATTGAACACCTATACATAATGGATGTTGATTATGATGAAAAGCCTCAATTAGATTATCAGGCGCATAAGCATCTACTATTAAATTTTGACCAATTTTTTTAATACCTTGATGATGTGCACTATTTACGAAAATTTTTTGACAATTTTTAAATATCTTTAGATTAGATGTATCATTTAAAATTAACTCATGACTAGTCTCATCTCTTGGATTCGGTTGTTCGTGTTCAATAAATGACTCAATATCTTGGATTAAACTACCACCAAAAAATACATTTAGAAGTTGGCAACCTCCACATATTCCCAAAATAGGCCTATTAAGGGAAAAATATTTTTCTAAGATTTTAAATTCAAATTTAGTCCTATCTTTAATGGTTAGAATTTTATCTGACTGTATATTTTCACCATAATATTTTGGATCAATATCAAAGTCCCCCCCAGAGATCAGTAAGCCATCTAAAATATCTATATTTTCTATAGTTTCTGTTATAGGTAGTATTATTGGCGTACATCCAAACTGATATAAACAGTCTGAATAATGGCGTCTTAAAGCAAACCAAGGATACTTAGAATATGTATTTTCTTTTTCCTTATAATCAGTTGTAATACCTATGACTGGGGATCTATTCACAATGAACAACCTAACAAATTTTATACGTATTGTACTTAGGCAATGTAAATTAGCTATGGAAAAAGGTGAGATTCCTATAGCATCCGTAATAGTCGACCCGATTGATGAGAGAATTATTGCTAGATCTTTCAATCAAGAAATTGCATCAAATGATCCAACAGCACATGCAGAGATTTTATGTATAAGAAAGGCATGTAAAAAATTAAATCAGAAGAGATTAGATGGTCTCATAATGATATCTTATTTAGAACCATGTCATATGTGCAAAGAGGTTATAAAATCCTCAAGATTATCTGAGGTTTATTATTTATTTAAAAATGAAAATCCCAGTAGAAAAACTATATCGAAGGTAAAGTATAAATTAATTAAAAATAATGAAGAAAATTTAATAAAAAAATTTTTTAAAAATAAGAGAACTAAACATTAGCACCAATATCAGATCTGTAATATTTTTCAGGCCAGTCGATAATATCTGCTATTTCATATACTTTATTTCTACATTCAAGATAATTATCTCCACGTACAACGATTGATAGAACTCTACCTCCATTAGAAAAGACTTTGTTATTAATTAATTTAGTTGCCGCATGAAAAATATAAAATTCATCATTATTTTTTAATTCACTCAAATTTCTGATTTCAGTATTTTTAGGATAATCCCCTGGATATCCTTTTGTTGCTAAAATTAAACAAATTGATTTTTTATTTTCAAACAATTCAATATTAGCATATTTTAAATTTTTTGTTGCAGTTGAATGAAGTAAAGATAAAAAATCCGACTTTATCCTAAGAGAAATACTTTGAATTTCAGGATCTCCAAATCTAGTATTGTATTCTAGTAAATATGGTTGATTGTGTTCATTGACGATTATCCCAAAAAATATAACACCTTGAAATGCTATGTTGTCGTGCTTTAAACCCTCTATAGTTTTTTTTACTATTTGATCCTGAATTATCATATCTAGATTATTATCTAAAATAGGAGCAGGGCTGATAGTACCCATTCCTCCAGTATTTGGTCCAGTATCATTATTTCCAACTCTTTTATAGTCTTGGGCGGAACCAATATTTAAATATTCAATACCATCAGTAATTGTAAAAAAACTCAATTCTTTTCCCTCAATGAATTCTTCAATAACAATTTTATTGTTTTCTTGATTAAATTCTTTTTTTATAAATATCCTCTCACAAGCCTCTATAGCTTCATTTGTATTTGTGCATACAAATACTCCTTTACCAGCAGCTAATCCATCATATTTTACAACTATGGGCCCACTAAAACTCTCGAGATAGTCTTTTGCTTTATCAAAATCAACAAAAGTTTGAGACTTTGCAGTTGGGATATTGTGAGATTGACAAAATTCTTTCATGAACTCCTTGGAAGACTCAAGTTTTGCACCCTCAGAGTCAGGTCCAAAAACATTTAAACCCTTATTTCTAAGTTCTCCCGCTAGATTTTCTGATAAATAGTTTTCCGGACCTACAACAACGAGGTCTGGATTAATTTTAATACATTCCTCAACAATATCCTCCTTGTTTGAGATATTTTTACACTCTGCAATTTGGCTAATTCCATAATTTCCAGGAAAACAAAATACTTTTTCACAAAGGTAGGACTTATGAAGAATTCTACACAAAGCATGTTCTCGGGCACCAGATCCTACAACTATGACATTCATTTATATAACATAATAAAGTATATTTATTTTGTGAATAATATTCCTGAGTACACTGTATCACAACTGAATAAGTCAATAAAAGATTTATTGGAGGAAAACTATTCTTATTTAAAGTTAGTTGGAGAGACAGGATCAATAACTATAGCTAGTTCAGGACACGTATATTTTTCAATTAAAGAAAACGATGAGGTCATATCTTGCATATGCTGGAAAGGAAGCTATGAAAATTTGCAAGTTCAAATTGAAGAGGGAACTGAATACAGTTTTTATGGTAGAATCACATCTTATTCTAAATTTGGGAGATCTGTTTACCAACTCATTATTGATCAGGTTGAGTATA
>CACPCY010000014.1 GCA_902632575.1 uncultured Alphaproteobacteria bacterium
TGAGTAATCAATTTTTTGATAGTTTTCTTTAATTTCATTCAGACTGTTTTCTGAAATACCAGAAAAATATACCTCATTAGAACAAGAATATAAAATTATTGAGCTAAATAAGGCCACGAAAATTAAAGGTATTTTTAAAATATTCACAATAAAAACAAATAAGGTATAAGTTTCTTTAAAGCAATAATAAACATTTATGAGTAAATATATAATAAACCTTGACCTACATGGTGGAGACTTAGCTCCACAATCAGTTCTAGAAGGGGCATTAATAGCCCTAACAAAAAAACCCTCTATTAACTTCAATTTACATTCTGATAGACATATTTACGAGAAATTTAAACCATCATTTTCAAAACTATTTGCTAATTCTGAATGGATAGAATCTGAAAATTATATTACTCCAGAAATGAAACCAAGCGACGCTTTAAAAAAGGACAATCGAAATAGTTCTATGTCAAATGCTATTTTAAATTTAAAAGAAAACAAAAATCAAATAACTATTTCTGCAGGAAACACTGGTGCAATGATGGCTTACTCAACCGTCTATCTTAGAACCATTGAAAATATTACAAGACCTGCAATTGCCTCGCTTTTTCCATCAGAGAAACATCCAGTATGTTTTTTAGATTTGGGAGCAAATGCTGAGTGTAACTCAGAAAATCTTTTAGATTTTGCCGTTATGGGTAGTACTTATTACAAAGTACTATATCCACAAATTGATATCAAAGTAGCACTTTTGAACATTGGATCAGAAGAGCTCAAAGGTAATAATTTAATTCAAGAGACACATGAATTAATGAAGAATGATAAAAGAATTAATTATCAGGGATTTGTTGAAGCAGATCAGATAACCTCAACAAATAACCATGTTATTGTAACTGATGGATTTTCTGGAAATATTGCGCTAAAAACAGCTGAAGGGGTATCTAAATTCATAACTGACTCTCTTAAAAAAAGTCTGACATCCTCCTCTTATTCAAAAATATTATCTTTACTCTTAAAAAAAAATTTTAAGGTCTTTAAAAATTTAATTGACCCTAGAAACTACAATGGAGGAATGTTCATAGGAGTAAATGGTATTGTAATTAAAAGCCATGGAAATGCCGACTCACATGCATTCGCGAACGCAATAGAGTTTGGTGTAAAATGTATTGACTATGATTTGTTAAATGAAATTAAGAAAAATGTCTCAAGATAAAGCAACTAGAGAAAGTATTGCTAAACAAATATCTATTGAATTTGGTATAGCATACTCCACGGTTTACAAAAAAATTGATAAAATACTTGAAATTTGGAGCAATGAAATGATTATTTCTGATCTATCAATAAATAATATTGGTTCATTTAAAATAAAAAAAAAAAATGAGAGGATAGGTAGAAATCCAAAAACTAAAGAGGAGCATTTAATAAAATCAAGAAAAGTTATAAGTTTTAAAAAATCAAATAAATTACTCTTATGAACAAAAATTTTTACAATATTGATGATGTATCTCAATTAGTGGGAGAGCGGAAACATACTATCAGATTTTGGGAGAGTAGAATAAAAAAACTAAAAGTTATTAGAACTCAATCTGGACATAGATTGTATGATTATGAGAACTTACTTCTTTTAAAAAAAATAAAGTACTTACTTGATGTTCAAAAATTAACACTTGATGGGGTCAATGATTATTTATCAAAATCAAAGCTTAATATGAAATCACTAGATGATAATATTCTTTCAGACTTGAAGGATTTATTAGGAATTTTAAAAAAGTCTAGATAATAGGGGGTTAGCTCAGTTTGGTAGAGTGCGCGTCTGGGGGGCGTGAGGTCGCTGGTTCAAGTCCAGTACCTCCGACCATAAAAAAGAGAATAATGTTAAAAAAATCTATTTATTATCAATTTATGTAAAAAACTTATCTATAATTCTTGATTTTTTAATGATTTTACTTATATTCCCCCTATCGTGAAGACAACTACTTTAAAAAAATCGGAATTTCAAAAAGCATGGCATTTGCTTGACGCCACTGATATTTCTGTTGGAAGGCTTGCCTCAAGGGTAAGTTTAATTCTTAAAGGTAAAAACAAACCACAATATTCTCCAAATTTGCCAGTTGGAGATGGCGTAATAATTATTAACACTGATAAAGTAAAATTTTCAGGTAATAAAAACACTGAAAAAAAATATTACAAACACACTGGTCACCCTGGTGGAATTAAAGAAACCACACCTGATAAGTTAAAACAAAATAATAAATCTAACGATATAATTAAAAAAGCAATAAAAGGAATGCTTCCAAACTCTCCTTTGTTTAGGGACCTTATGAAAAATAACTTAAAACTTTATAAAGATGCTAAACATCCACATGAATCTCAAAATCCAAAAAACTTAGATTTTAAGTCAATTAATAGGAAGAACGAAGTAAATGCCTGATCAAGTCTATAGCACTGGAAGACGTAAAGAGTCTATTGCAAGAGTTTGGATTACTAACGGAACAGGAAATATTACAATTAACAAAAAAAATATCGATGATTATTTTCCTGATAAAGCTCTAAGAATGATAATCAACCAACCATTAGAAGTTGCAAAAAAATTAGACTCTGTAGATCTTCGAATAACGGTATTAGGTGGAGGTTTATCTGGTCAAGCTGGTGCAATAAAACATGGGCTTAGCAGAGCGTTAACAAAAATAGACCCAAACACCAAAGATGTGTTAAAGAAAAATGGTTTTTTAACAAGAGACTCTAGAACAGTAGAACGAAAAAAGTATGGTAGGCAAAAAGCTAGACGTAGTTTTCAGTTCTCTAAAAGATAATTTTTCATTTATTTTTTCTTTTATTTTTTTATTAATAATTACAGTATCATGTGAAAGATCATTTAAAGATTTTGATAAAAACTTACTAGAAAAGAAAAAAGAATTAGAGGAATTCAATGAAAAGAGTAATATTAGAAAAGAAGAAATTTTGAAATCTCAAAATGAACAAGATTAAAATAGCAATTTTAGGTTTAGGGGTAGTGGGCTCTCATGTGGTAAAGCTATTAGAAAAAAATTCATACATTTTAGATGATACTAAATGTGAAATAGTTGCTATAGGTGCCAAAAATAAGAAAAAGAAAAGAATTTTCAATATTAGTAAATACAAATGGGTAAGTGATTTTAAGAGTTTAAATCAATTTAAACCTGACTTAATCATTGAAACTATTGGGGGCACAGGAAAGTACATAAATGATCTTTTTAAGTTTTGTTTAAAAAATAAAATATCTCTCGTCACTGCCAACAAGGCTCAATTAGCAGAAAAGTCTAATTTGTTTTTTGAGAGCTTTGATAAGTATAATTTATTTTTAGGCTTTGAGGCTGCAGTATTAGGCGCTGTACCCGTAATAAGAACAACAGAGCAGAGTATTCACCCCTCAAAAATAAATTCAATTTATGGAATTTTTAATGGCACAACTAATTATATTATCTCACAAATGTATGAAAATAAGATTAGTTTCAAAGAAACATTAGAACAAGCTATTAAAAATGGATTTGCTGAACAAGACTCAAGTGCGGATTTATCAGGTAGAGATGCTATGCACAAACTTGTTTTACTTTCAAATATATCTTTTGGAAAAAAGTTTAAATTCTCTGATATGCATTTCGATGGAATTGAAAATATTAAGCTAATAGATTTAGAACAAGGACTTAACCTCGGCTATAAATTAAAACTTGTATCTATAACAGAGAGGAACAAAGATAAATTTTTTTCATCTGTAGCACCTTGCTTTGTGCCAGAGTCAAGTTTGATTGCTAAAACTAATTTTGAAGAAAATGTTATCACCTTTGAAGGTGAGAATTTTATAAAAACTAGTTTAGTCGGCAAAGGAGCAGGAGGGTACCCAACAGCTACCTCTATTATTTCTGATATAAAGAGGTTTGTTAATTATTCCTCTAGTAAAGGTATTTTTATAAAAAAATACTCACAAATGTTGAAAGCAAAGTTTGTTAGTCAATCGCAAAGAATTAGACCATATTACTTAAGAATGTCTGTGCTCAATAAAGTTGGTGTTCTTAAATCGATTGCCCAATTATTTTCTCAAAAATCAATTTCTATAAAATCCATAATTCAATTGAATACTACTAATGAAAAAGTTGTACCTATAATTATTATATCTGATCCTGTTGGTTTAAAAAATATTACTCAAGTAGTAAATAATTTAAAGAAAACAAATTTTATTAAAAACGAGATATCAGTTATTAGGATAGAGGAAAATATTGGATAGAAATCTTGCTATTGAGTTAGTTCGAGTTTCTGAATTTGCAGCGCTAGCTGCCTCTAAACATATTGGTAGAGGAAATGAAAAGGTAGCTGATCAGGCTGCTGTGGACGCAATGAGAAAGTGTCTAAATTCTCTTACAATATCAGGGACAGTAGTTATAGGTGAGGGTGAGAGAGATGAAGCACCCATGCTCTACATAGGTGAGAAAGTAGGTCAGGGTGGCCCTAATGTGGATATAGCCCTTGATCCTTTAGAGGGCACTACAATAACTGCAAAAGGTGGAGAGAACGCTATGGCTGTTATTGCGTTGGCTCAAGAAGGTGGTTTTTTAAATGCACCAGATGTATATATGAGAAAAATTTCAGCAAAGGTTGAAAATGAAAATGTTGTATCTCTTAACCAAGATCTTAGATCAAATATTAAAGCACTTGCAGAATATAAAAAAATAAATACTGAGGATTTAGTAATATGTGTTTTAGATCGAGAAAGACATCAAGAAGATATTGAAATAATAAGATCTGCAGGTGCTAGAATAAAAATTATTGGTGATGGAGATGTCAGTGCTGTCATTTCCTCTGTCATAGATACTAGTAACATTGATATGTATTACGGTATAGGTGGCGCTCCAGAAGGTGTGCTAGCCGCTGCCGCTTTACAATGTGTTGGAGGATATTTAGAGGGGCAGCTTATTTTTTATAATGACCAAGAAACTGATAGAGCGAAAAAAACGGGCATAACAAATTTAGATAAAATTTATAAGCTCAACGATCTAGCTAAAGGAGATGTTATGTTTTCAGCTACAGGTGTAACTGATGGTACTATGCTTCGTGGAATTAACATAAACAAGAATTTTGCTACAACACACTCTATTGTGATGCGTTCAAAAACAGGAACTATTAGAGAGATTGATGGAAAACACAACTTTGACATCAAACAACTTGACTACTGATAAGAGTTTTAACGGTACTAATTGGAGACCATTAAATTCAGATTTAAATGATGAATTAGTTTTTGAAGTCGCTCAAAAGAATAATATATCTATTAATCTTTCAAAATTATTAATAAATCGTAAAATTAGTAAAATACCAAATTTTTTAAATTCAAAATTAAAAGATAACATATCTTTTAATGAAATTTTAAAATTAAATAATTTAAAAAAAATAACTTCATTTTTTAAAAAAATAAAAAATGAAAAAAAAATTTCTATATTCTCAGATTATGATGTAGATGGAGCCTGCGCTGCATCAATTTTCAAAAAATATCTAACTCAATTTGACATTGAGGTTTTTGTTTATATTCCAAATAGATTAAATGAAGGGTATGGATTAAGCACACCCGCCTGTAACAAATTACTAGAATTTAGCTCGAACATTTTGGTTTTAGATTGTGGTAGCAATAATTTTGATGAACAGAAGTATATTAACAGCCAAGGTGCAGAACTTCTTGTAATTGATCATCATGAATGTGACCATTATTTTAATGAATCTATTGTTATAAATCCTAAAACACCGGAGGATAAATCTAATCTTGATGATTTATGTGCAACAGCTCTATCATTTTTAGTTATCGTTTTTTTAAACAATGAGGAAATATTTGAGAAAAAAGACGTATTACAATATTTAGATCTTGTTTCTCTTGCTACTATTTGTGATTTAGTTCCTTTAAACAATATAAATCGAACACTTGTAAAACAAGGACTGAGACTAATTAATTCTGATAACAGAAATAAAGGTATACAAACTCTTATTAATCTTTCGAAGATAAAACAAAAAATATCAGAATATCATCTCGGATATATTATAGGCCCTAGAATTAATGCTGGAGGAAGAATGGGAGAGTCTTTACTTGCTTATAATCTTTTATCTTCAGAAAATATACATCAAGCTGTTCAGTTCGCACAAATTATTGAGCTACACAATCAAAACAGACAAAAAATTCAATCTAAAATTGTTAAAGAAATAGATATCAACATCAATAACAATTTAAATATAAATTTTTTCTATGATGAAAAATGGCATATTGGCGTTGTAGGAATTATAGCTGGAAGATTAATGCGTATTAATAATCGTCCTTCATTTGTAATGACTCAATCAAACGATTTGGTTGTTGGTTCAGGTAGATCTCAGGGTGAAAAAAATATTGGATTATTGATGATGCAAGCTACAGAAAAAGGTATTTTGATTAAAGGTGGCGGTCACCATAAAGCCTGTGGTTTTACTTTAAAAAAAGAAAATGTTGATGACTTTAAAAACTTTTTAATTGAAGAGACAAATAACCTGGAAATTTTAAATGAAAATTTTTATGACTCTTTAATTGATGTTAATGTGATCAATAATAATCTTTTAAGTGACCTTGAGTCTTTAAGTCCTTTTGGACAACAAAATGCTGAACCAATATTTAAAATTGAAAATGCTAAAATTGAAATATTACAAATTTTTAAAGATAAGCATGCCAAATTAAAAGTATCTGATAATCTTGGCTTTTCATGTGAGGGAATGTTCTTCGATATTTCATCGAAAGAATTAAAAAATTATTTATCAAACAAACCTGAGTTTAATTGCTATTTTAAGGTAAAAAAAGATACTTATAGTGAAAAAACTATAATTCATCTTGAAGATATTCATTGATTGATTTTTTAGTAAATCTAGCTATTTTGTTTGTTTTAAACACCGATGTCTCCTTCGTCTAGCGGTTAGGACATCACCCTTTCACGGTGAAGACACGGGTTCGATTCCCGTAGGAGATGCCAAAATATTGACTTTTTTATTTCACTTTGTGAAATATTAATAAATATTGTATTAAAGCAATCCATAAGGTCATTATTTGTATAGAAAGGATATAGAATAAGTTATGCCAGGTAAAATTTCACTTTTCGTACCAGGACCTACAAACATGCCAGATAGGGTAAGACAGGCGATGGATATTTCAAACGAGGACCATCGTGCACCCGGTATGGATAAATTTTGGCACCCACTAATAAACGATTTAAAAAAAGTTTTTGAGACAACATCTGCACAACCAATTATATTTCCTGGTACAGGTTCAAGTGGATGGGAAGCAGCACTTACAAATTTATTAAGTAAGGGAGATAAAGTTTTATCAGCTAGATTTGGACATTTTTCACACCTTTGGATAGAAATGTGTAAAAAACTACACATTGAAGTTGAGGAAGTAGATTTAGAGTGGGGTTCCGGGACGCCTCATGACGAATTTGAAAAAATATTATCAGAGGATAAAGATCATAATATTAAAGCAGTTCTTGTAACTCACAATGAAACCTCCACAGGGGTTACAAATGATGTTAAAGCAACAAGAGATCTTTTAAATAATCTTAATCATCCTGCCTTACTATTAGTTGATGGCGTAAGCTCAATAGGTTCAATCAGATTTGAAATGGATTCATGGGGGGTTGATGTAGCAGTTTCAGGCTCTCAAAAAGGATTTATGTTACCTGCTGGTTTAGCTATATCTTGTGTAAGCCAAAAGGCTTTAGAAATTGCAAAAACATCTAACTTACCCAGAGCTTACTATGATTATCATGATATGCTTAAAATAAATGAAACAGGCTATTGGCCTTATACTAATCCAATGCCACTTCTAAGAGGGCTTAGAGAGGCGCTTAATATGATGATGGAAGAGGGAATTGATAATATTTATGCACGTCATAAATTTTTAGCACAAGCTGTTCAAAAAGCATCTAGTGCATGGGGTCTTAAACTTTGTGCAAAGGATCCCTCACTTTACTCAAATACTGTTACTGCAATAATGGTACCAGAGGGAATTGACTCTACTGATGTAGTTAAAACAGCATACAACAAGTATAACACCTCATTTGGAGGAGGGCTTAATAAAGTAGCTGGAAAATTGTTTAGAATAGGCCATCTTGGTGATTTAAATAGCACTATGATTTTAGGTGCAATCTCTACTGCAGAATTAGCCATGTACGATGTGGGAATAAAATTTGAACTTGGAAGTGGTGTTGCTGCTGCTATCAAACATTTAAAGGCTTAAATGAAAATTTGTATTTACGGTGCAGGAGCTATTGGTGGTTATTTGGGAGCAAAACTCACTGAGATAGGTGCAGATGTAACTTTAATCGCTAGAGGGCCTCATTATCAGGCTATTAAGCAAGATGGATTGAGATTAAGAAAAGATGGCAAAGAACTAGTTGTATATCCAAAGTGTGTAGACACAGCGGAAAAAGCTGGAAAGCAAGATTATATTTTTGTTACTCTAAAAGCTCATTCAGTTCCAGGTTGTCTTGATGCATTTGAAGTTCTTATGAAAGATGACACTTCATTTGTTTGGGGTGTGAATGGTATCCCATGGTGGTATTTCTACAATCACACTAATCCTGATTTTAAAGATAAAAAAGTTACTTCAGTTGATCCTGATGGAAGTCAATGGGATCGAATTGGCCCTGAAAAAATCATCGGCTGTATAGTTAATCCCGCATCAGAAGTTATCAAACCGGGTGTCATTCAGCACTTAGAGGGAGATAAGTTTCAACTAGGAGAAATTAATGGAGAGGAAACAGATAGAATTAAAAATCTTTCTGAAACTTTAGAGAAAGCAGGCTTTCAAGCACCTGTTAGACCTAATATAAAAGGTGATATTTGGTTAAAACTTTTTGGTAATCTTTCTCTTAATCCTATTAGCGCACTTACAACTTCTACACTTGTCAAAATTTGTAGCAACGACGAAGTCAGAGCCGTTATAAAAAATATGATGAATGAAGCTCATGCAATTTCTCAAAATTTAGGAATAGACAAGCCTTTCGATGTTGAGAGAAGAATTGATGCAGCTAAAGCAGTTGGCGAACATAAAACATCTATGCTCCAAGATTTAGAACGCGATAGACCTATGGAGATTGATGCTTTAATCACTTCTGTTCAAGAGCTTGGAAAAATTACAAATGTTCCAACACCTACAATTGATACAGTTCTTGCTTTAACCAAACTTAGAGCTAAAGAAGCTAAATTATATTAGTTTAAAGCCTCTTTGATTGTCTCACCTAGCTTAGCTGGTGATTTGGATATATGAACTCCTGCTTCTTCTAAAGCACTAAACTTTGACTCTGCAGTGCCTTTTCCACCGGAAATAATAGCACCTGCATGACCCATTCTTTTTCCAGCAGGAGCACTAGCACCAGCTATAAAAGAGGCAACTGGTTTTTTTATTTCAGATTTTTTAATAAATTCCGCAGCTTCCTCTTCAGCAGTTCCACCAATCTCTCCAATCATTATGATACCCTCAGTTTCGGGATCTTTTAAAAAAAGATCAAGGCAATCTATAAAGTTTGTTCCGTTAATAGGATCTCCCCCAATACCAATACAAGTCGATTGACCCAAACCTACAGCAGAAGTTTGTGCTACTGCTTCATATGTTAGTGTGCCAGATCTACTAACAACTCCTATTTTTCCTTTTTGGTGAATATGACCTGGCATAATGCCTATTTTGCATTCATCAGGTGTAATTATTCCAGGGCAGTTGGGTCCAATTAAACGCGATTTTGATTTTTCTAATTTTCTTTTTACTTGCATCATATCAAGAACTGGAACTCCTTCAGTTATACAAACAATTAATTCAATGTCTGCATCAATTGCTTCAATTATAGCACCAGCTGCAAAAGGAGGTGGAACGTAAATTACAGTTGCATTTGCTTCTGTGTTGTCTTTTGCCTCTTTAACACTATTAAACACAGGAAGTCCTAAATGCTCTTGACCACCTTTCTTTGGTGTCACCCCACCAACCATTTGAGTTCCATATTTTATAGCTTGTTCTGAGTGAAATGTACCTTGGGAACCAGTAAAACCCTGGCAAATAACTTTTGTGTTTTTATTAATTAATACTGACATAATTTCTCCTTTAGTTTAAAGCCCCAACTGCCTTTTGAGCTGCATCCTCTAAATTATCTGCAGAAATAATTGACAGCCCAGATTTATTTAAAATTTCTTTTCCAAGGTCAACATTGGTTCCCTCTAATCTTACTACCAATGGAACTTGAATAGATAGCTCTTTAGCTGCAGCTACCACACCCTCAGCGATAATGTCACATTTCATAATGCCACCAAAAATATTTACCAAAATAGCTTTTACATTTGGATCTTGCAGAATTATAGAAAAAGCTTTTGCTACTCTCTCTTTTGTAGCTCCTCCTCCTACATCTAGAAAATTTGCAGGACTACCACCATGTAATTTTATTATATCCATTGTACCCATTGCAAGACCAGCTCCATTTACCATGCATCCAATTTGACCATCTAATTTGACGTAATTGAGCTCATGTTTTGAAGCCTCAATCTCAGCAGGGTCCTCCTCAGTTTCATCTCTCATTGAAGCTACATCTTTATGTTTATAAAGCGCATTATCATCTATCGATACCTTCGCATCTAAAGCCAAAAAATTACCCTCACCAGTCAATACAAAAGGATTAACTTCTACTAAAGAGGCATCTGAAGACAAAAAGCTATTGTAAATTTTTTGAATTTGATCGCAAAAATCATTTGATAGGTTTTGATCTATCTTTAGACCTTCGGTTAATTTATTTAAACTATTTTGGTCAATAATACTGTCCCCAGGAACATTAACAGTAATAATTTTTTCAGGTTGCTTTTCTGCTACCTCCTCAATTTCCATACCGCCCTCAGTAGAGGCTATAATTGAAATTGAAGATGAGGCTCTATCTACGAGCATACTTAGATAGTACTCTTTTTTGATATCACACCCTTCCTCAATATAAAGTCTATTTACCTGTTTTCCGCTTGGACCAGTTTGTTTTGTAACTAAAGTTTTACCAAACATTTTTTTTGCATTATCTTTGGCTTCATCTTTTGAGAAGCAAACTCTAACACCACCTTTGTCATCACCACTATCTGTAAATTTTCCTGCGCCTCTTCCACCTGCATGAATTTGAGACTTCACAACCATAACGGGTGTTTGTATAGACTCTACAGCAGTTTCTATATCGCTATCATCTAATACTGGGTAGCCATTTAAAACTCTGACGTTATTATTTTTTAATAATATTTTCGCTTGGTATTCGTGCAGATTCATTTTTTTTCTCCTTTTAAGCTTAAAACTATTTTTCCTATATGTTCAGATTTTTCCATAACCTCATGTGCTTTATTTACATCACTCATATTAAAAGTTTCAAAAATCTTTGGTTTATATTTATCATTCTCTATCAAAGGCCATATTTCTTTGACAACCTGATCAACAATATTTCCCTTTTCCTCTGGAGACCTTGATCTCAATGTTGATCCAGATATTTTTAATTGTTTATTCATAATATGAAGAAGATTAGCATCGGCTTTAATTCCTCCAAGGGCAGCTATGTATGTTAGTCTTCCTTTATAATTTAAAATTTTTAAATTCTTTTTTAAGTAATCTCCTCCGACCATATCCAATATAACATCAACCTTTAATTTTTTCTCAATAAAATATTCTTCAAAATCTAATTCTTTGTAATTAATAGCATCAGTGGCTCCTAACTCTATACAACTATTACACTTTTCATTAGTACCAGCTGTAACAAAAATATTTTTGGTGTAGTTCTTTAAAATTGATATTGCTGTGGTTCCTATACCACTACTACCACCATGAATTAAAATATTTTCATCTCTTTGAAAGTTAGACACATTGAAGATATTTTCATAAACAGTTAGTGTAGTTTCGGGCAAACAGCCTGCTTCTCTTAAATTTACATTTTTTGGTATTGGCATAACTTGTTTTTCATTAACATTTACAAATTCTGCATATCCACCGCCACCAAGAATGGCGCAAACTTGATCACCCAAACTAAATTTTTTTACTGATTTACCTAATTTAGTAACAACACCGGAGCACTCTAGTCCAATTATTTCACTTTCACCTGGCGGTGGGGGATAATGCCCATTTTTTTGGAGTATGTCTGCTCTATTTACTCCAGCAAAATGATTTTCAATTTGTATTTGATCTTCAAGTGGATCAATAATCTCTTGTTCGTCAATAAAAAGATTTCCTTCACTATGATTTATAAACTTCAATGTAATAACCTGTGGTATTTTGTATACATTATACAATTATATAAAACAATTACAGTTATGTGCCCAATTGAAAGATATTGTATACCAATGTTTATTTATTAATTATTTCATATTATGGAACGCATAAAAAATTTGGTTTTAAAAAACTAAAAATCGTTTATTCTGCACATTCCTATAGGAGGAAACAATATGTCAATAATTAAAAAATTAGCATTAGTAATTGTTTCATTATCACTTGTAGCTGTTAGCTCAGTGTCTTCTGCGAAGCCTTTTAGCCCGAAGAAGCCTGTTGAGCTTATTATCCCAGCTGGTCAAGGTGGTGGAGCTGATGAAATTGCTAGATTAGTTCAAGGTGTCATAGAAAAGAATGATTACGCATCTAAACCTGTGATTCCAATCAATAAAGCTGGTGGATCAGGTGGAGAAGCTATGACTTATGTTAAGAAAAAAGCTGGTGATGAGCACACACTTATTATCACTCTTAACAACGTTCTTACAACACCAGTTAACCAACCAGAATTAGGTATCGATTTCTTTAATGATTTCACACCTTTAGCAAGACTTATCACTGATACATTCTTAGTATGGATTGCAACAGAGGGTAAGAATACTGCTGGTGTAGAAACATTTGATGACTTCATCGACCTTGCTAGAGGTAATGGCCTTGTAATGGGTGGAACAGGAAGTATGTCTGAGGACGAATTGCTTCTTGGTATGATGAGAGGTCAATTTGGATTTGATGCTAAGTATGTTCCATACAGCGGTGGCGGTGCTGTTGCTAAGGGACTTGTTGGTGGTGAGTCTGACTTCACATTAAACAACCCTTCAGAGCAAATGGGTTTCTATCAATCAGGTGACTCAAAAGCATTAGTCATGATGACTCCTGAGAGAAATCCTGCATTCCCTGAAGTACCATCTTCATATGAATTGGGTTATCCTGATCTTGAATACTACATGATGAGAGCATTTATGGCTCCAGCTGGTATTGATGCAGAAGTAGAGAAGTACTACACAGGACTTCTTCACACTGTTTATCATGATAACGAGTTCCAAACTTTCAACATCGACGATGGAAAGTTAATGAGCTGGTTAGAGGGTTTTGGTCTTAAAGATTTCTTAGCAATCGAATATGCTAAGCACGGCGAGATCATTAAAAACTTTAATTAATACTTAAACTAAGAGTGATATGAGCATAACAAACAAAATAACTGTCAAAAGAGCAGAAATTGCAGTGGCGGTTATTTTAGCGTTATGCTCAATCGCTCTGATGATGAAAAGTGCTGAGAATAGAATTACATGGAACGCAGAAGAAAATATGGGTGCGGGATTTCTTCCTTTTTACCTTTCTCTTGGCATGTTTATTTGTACCGTTCTTACCATAATAAAATTTGTTCTAAAAAGGTCACCACAGTCTAAAGATGACTCACCTTTTATTGACGCTGAAGCATTCAAATATATTGCAGTAACAATTATTTCATT
This sequence comes from uncultured Alphaproteobacteria bacterium, assembly GCA_902632575.1. The sequence continues at coordinate 13,753 of CACPCY010000014.1, forward strand.
AGTTATTTTAGTTCTAGCAATAGGTTACTTGGGAATTTACTTTTCACTTATCTTTTTTTTAGCTTTTTATCTTAGATATTTTAGTTCTAAAAGTGTCCTATTTATATCTGTATTCTCATTAATCACTCCAGTTTTAACCTTTTTATTTTTTGAATGGCTTTTAAAAATACCTTTACCTCAAGGTATTTCAGAGCCCCTATTTTATCCAGTATACGATTTTATGTATTCATAATGAGATTGGTAAAGTAAAGACATAAAAGATGGATGTATTTATACTTCTTTTAGAGGGAATTTTTGTATCTTTTCAACCCTTAAACCTTGGTCTTTTAATATTTGGCTGTCTAATTGGTTTATTCGTGGGTGCAATGCCTGGTCTTGGTTCAGTAAATGGTGTTGCAATACTTATACCTATAACCTTTATCATACCACCCACTGCAGCAATTATTTTTTTAGCAGCTGTGTACTACGGTGCTATGTATGGAGGTGCCATAAGTTCAGTTATGCTAGGTATACCTGGAGCTTCTACCGCAGTAGCCACAGTTTTTGATGGAAGACCTTTAGCTGTTAAGGGAGAAGCTATGACAGCATTAACTGCAGCAGCAGTCGGTTCCTTCGTTGGTGGAACTGTATCTGTTATTTTATTTACTTTATTTGCACCACCTCTGGCTGAGGTAGCACTAAGATTTAATGCGCCTGAAACTTTTGCATTAATGGTAATGGCATTTGCAACATTTGTAGGCTTAGGTGGAGATGACGTTCCGAAAACTATTTTTTCTATATTAATTGGGTTAGCTTTATCAACCATAGGCTTAGATCTAATTACAGGAAAGCCAAGATTAATTTTCTTTAACATCCCAGGATTCCTTCATGGAATAAATTTCCTTGTACTGGCAATTGGAATTTATGGCATTGGTGAGATGCTTTGGACTCTTGAGGAAACAAAAGGCAAAGTTCAAATGTCAAAATTATCAGTCAATATGAAGGAAGTTGGCAGAGCATTTGGTGCCCTCAAAAAAACAATTATGGCAATGAACATTGGTTCTTTCTTGGGTTTCTTTGTAGGTATTCTTCCTGCAGCTGGTGCAACACCCGCATCACTTATGTCATATGGTATTACAAAACAGTTATCAAAAAATTCAAAAGAATTTGGCTCAGGAGTTCCTGCCGGAGTAGTTGCCCCAGAGTGTGCAAACAATTCTGCAAGTACAGGAAGTATGTTACCTATGCTTACACTAGGTATACCAGGTTCACCTACTACAGCTATCCTACTTGGAGGTATGATTTTATGGGGACTTACACCTGGCCCACTTTTATTTACCCAAGAACCTGAGTTTGTATGGGGATTAATTGGAAGTCTTTACATTGCTAACTTCTTTACACTCGTATTAAATATTGCATTAATTCCTGCGTTTTTAATGGTTTTAAGGATACCTTTTGCAATCTTGGCTCCAGTTATTTTCGTCCTTTGTGTTACTGGAGGTTATGCCCCAACTCAAAGTTTACATGATGTATGGCTAATGCTCCTTTTCGGTTTTGCTGGATATATCCTGAGAAAATTAGATTACCCAGTTGCACCTGCAGTTCTTTCGATTGTTCTTGGTCCTTTAGCAGAAAAAGCACTCAGACAATCTCTTATTTTATCTGATGGAAGTATGGGAATATTCTTTGACATGTCGGAAAAACCTATAGCTGCAATTATTATGTATATCGCAATTGTACTTTTAATAATGCCAGCATTCGGACCTATCTACAGAAGATTTTTTAAAAAAACACAAACTACGTAAATGATCCAAAAAATAGGACCGGTAAACCTGAAAGGTAAAGTGTATGATTCATTAAAAAAATATATTTTATCTTTAAACATTTATTTAAAAGAAAGCGATTTTCATCTTGATGAAAGACAATTATCTGAAAAGTTAGGTGTTAGTCGCACACCCAT
>CACPCY010000015.1 GCA_902632575.1 uncultured Alphaproteobacteria bacterium
TCGTGAGTCGATATATGCTTTTGGTTTTAAACCAGCTTTTATAAGACTATAAACCAAGCTGTTTGAATTCGAATTATTACTGAAAATAACTGGTTCTTTAGAAGGTGCTAGTCCATATCGGCACATATATTTTTCAAAGGAAGAGCTGAGCATTATGCCTGGGAGATCGTTATTTTGAAAAGATAAAAATCTCTCAATGTGTCCATTACATAATATTGTGTGGCCTGTACGTATCTTATGTAAACTACTATTAACTTTTCCTTCTATCGGTTTAGAGCCAACAAATCTATCTTCAATGGCTATAAGATGATTTATGTAATTATAAGTTGTAACAAGTGTGTTTTTTAAAATCTTTACATTCTTAGAGTCTTCTATGTCTTGTATAGTTTCTTTTAACCAATCTTTAGGCTTTTTGTTATCAATTAATGATATTTTGTTTGAATTATTTATAATGCCACCAAGTTGTTCATCAAAGTCGATTAACAACACATCATAATTTGAGTTGATGAAAGATTTAGCTGCGAGAAGTCCATTTAGTCCTCCCCCTATAATTGTAACATCGACGTTATGATGGATATGATTACTTATGCCTTTGAAATCTTTGGGAGGTTTACCTAATCCAGCTGCTCTTCTAATAAGTGGTTCATATAAATTTTTCCAAAATTTCTTATGTGGTCCCATGAACGTTTTATAGTAAAAACCAGCAGTAAAAATTGGAGAAAATAAGTTATTGATACTTCCAAAATCGTTTTCAAGAGAGGGCCACCTGTTTTGACTTTCAATTTCCATCCCTTCATAAATTTTTTTTATAGTTGCTCTTGTGTTTGGTTCGGAATATTCACTAATTATTTGGACTAGAGCATTTGGTTCTTCTATACCACAGGTATAAATTCCTCTTGGCCTATGGTACTTAAAACTTCTTCCTACAAGGTTAATATTATTTCTTAATAGAGCTGAGGCAATAGTATCGCCTTTGTAGCCAAAATATTTGACCCCATCAAACTTGAAGCTAATTTTTTGATGAAACTGAATAAATTGATTTTCTTTTAAATTTATAGATTTCATTTTTCAACCGTAAAATTACCTGACCCAACTTCTGGTTCACCAGAGGGCGTTTTAACAACACTTTTAAAATTATTTAAATTTGGTTTTTTTTCATCGAGCTTGTAGGTCACCAAAATTTCATCAGTAGATGTATCTCTTACACAATTAAACCATTTGCGACAACCATGTGTGTGCACCCAGCGCTCATAAAATAAACCTTTCGGATTTGCTCTTATAAAGACATATTCTCCCCACTCTCGATCACCAATTTCTTTTGATCCATCGGGTCTTTTTAGATGCGCCTCTCCTCCATTTGAAAATTCCGATTGATCTCTCGGGCCACAATAAGGGCAATTAATTATGAACATATTTATTAATGTGCTACGGCTGCAGCACCGTGTTCGTCGACTAATCTTCCACTTGCAAATCTATCAAGATTAAAAGCACTATTAATTTGATGAGGTTCATTTTTTGCAATGGTATGTGCGAAAACATTTGCACTTCCAGGTGTAGCTTTAAAACCTCCTGTGCCCCAGCCACAATTAAAAAATAAACCCTCAATATCACATTTACTAATAATAGGACTAGCATCTGGGCAGATGTCAACAATACCACCCCATTGACGAAGCATTTTCATTTTGCCAAATACTGGATAAAGCTCGACCATAGCTCGAATAGTATCTTCAATAATGTTAAAACCACCTCTTTGAGTGAAAGAATTATAACTGTCGGTTCCTGCTCCAATAACTAATTCACCTTTATCAGATTGACTGACATAAGCATGGACTGCAGAGGACATTACCACTGTATCAATAATAGGTTTGATTGGTTCAGAAACAAGTGCCTGAAGTGGCTTACTTTGTAAAGGTAATCTGATACCTGCACTTTCTGCTAAAACACCAGTATGACCTGAAGCAACAACTCCAATTTTATTTGCCCTTAAAAAACCCTTGGAAGTTTCGACACCTTCTATTGTTCCATTTTTAGTCCTTATTTGATGTGCCTCACAATTTTGAATTATATCAACTCCCATCTCATCAGCGCGCATTGCAAAACCCCATGCTATTGCATCATGTCTTGCTACACCACCGCGAGGTTGGTAAGATGCACCTAGCACTGGATATCGAAGATTGTCAGTATTCATTATAGGAACCTTCTTTTGAATTTCTTCTTTAGATAACCAAAATGAGTCAATACCATTTAAATTATTAGCACTCACTCTTCTTTTAATTTCTTTTATATCATGTTCGTTATGGGCTAAATTCATAACCCCTCTTTGACTAAACATTACATTGTAATTTAATTCGCTTGATAGGTTTTCCCATAACTTCAAAGAGTGTTCGTACAAATGAGCACTATCATCCCATAAATAATTTGATCTAATGATAGTGGTGTTTCTACCTGTGTTACCTCCACCAAGCCAACCTTTTTCTATTAAGGCAATATTTTTTAATCCATGTTCTTTTGCTAAGTAATATGCAGTTCCTAGTCCATGACCCCCACCACCAATTATTATGACATCATAAAACTCTCTAGGTTCGGGGCTTCTCCACATTTTTGGCCACTCTTTATGGCCAGATAGTGCATTTTTAGCAAGGCTAAATATTGAATATTTTCTCTTCACAACAGCAAATTAGCAAAAAATAAAATAATCAGCTAGTTATTTTCAGGGGCGAATTGTCATTAATTTTTTTAAAAATTTTAGGGAACTTCCATTGCAAATCGCAGTCTACATTTGGGGCTTGAGCTGAACTGTTTAAGTCGTTTTCACAAATAGTTCTAATTTCAAAGCTTATCCTTGTATTTTCAGACTTTTCTTTTGATGAGCTATGTAAGTGGGCACCTGAAAAACATAAAATTTCTCCTGGTTTTATAGTTACTGGTATTTTCTTAATATTGCTGGGCAAGTCCTCTTTTAATTGTGGAGCAGAGGGATAAGAAAAATCGCCTTTTTTTCTATTGGCTAAATAAATGTTTAAGTCCCAAGTAGAAGTAGTATTTTTAACTGGAACATCAAAATAATCTGGATAAAAAATCATAGTATTTTTTTCCTCTACATTGCTTACTGGTGCCCACCAATTAATTTGTTGATACAAATTTGTGCCCCAAGTATCACGATGAATATTTATTCTAGATGCTTCTCTGTGAGGTAAGTTATTTTCTGCTGGTGCTACTCTTACCACAAATCGATCCCAAAAAGTTTCACCTTTATTGTATCCAATTTCAAATAAAAATTTTGAAAATAGTTTTCTGAAATCTTCATGGTTTTTTAATTTTGATACAATATCCTTACTTATATCCTCAGAATTTTTTAAATAGTGTATTTTTTCTATTTCACCATCATAAATATTTTGTATTTTATTTTTAATTTGGGTTATTAAATCATTTGAAGTTTTTGATTTTTGAAATACAAAAACTTTTCCACTAAAAATATCTTTTTTAAATTCTTGAAGATTTGAAATTTTTTCTATTGGTATAAACATTCACTTTATATCACCAACATATACCCCAAGTGCTAAAGCAGTTTCAATTAGAGGATCGGATCTATCTACAACTTTATAAGTAGAAATTCCTTCACTAATTGGAACATCAACAACTTTCCTATCTCTCCAGGCAACCATTCTTCCATATTTTCCTTTTGCTATTAAATCAACAGCATAAACTCCAAAAGCACTAGCTAAAATTCTATCACGTGGAGTAGGAGTCGCACCTCGTTGCACATGCCCCAAAGAAGTGACCCTACACTCTATATCAGTGCTTTTCATTATTTCCTCTGAAAGATAATTACCTATTCCACCTAATCTTTTTTGACCATCAGCGTATTCAACAGTATAACTTTTGCCGTTTTCTGTTTTTACTGCCTCTGCTACTACAATCAGCGAATGAACTATTCCTCTATTTTTCATTTCAGTGAGTTTATTGACAATTCCTTTGATAGAGTAATCTAATTCAGGAATTAGGATTACATCTGCTCCACCTGCAATGCCTGCGTTAATAGCTATGTGTCCTGCGTCTCTACCCATTACTTCTAAAATCATTGTTCTTTGATGACTTGCAGCAGTTGTTTGTAAGTTATCTAGTGCTTGGGTAGCAACATTTACAGCTGTATTAAACCCTATGGAGCTTTCAGTGGCTCCCACATCATTGTCAATTGTTTTAGGTATGGCTACAATATTTAGGTCACCTCTTTTTGCAATTTCAGTTAATATCGACATGCTTCCATCTCCGCCTATAACAATGAGCCCATCAAGACTTAATTCTTTGTAACCATCAATAATTTCCTGGGATCTATCTTTGTATTTACCATCTGGCATAGGAAATTTAAAAGGATTACCTTTACTTGTTGTTCCCAAAAATGTCCCACCTTGTCTTAGAAGAGAACCACTAAAAGTTTGATAGTCTAATGGAACATAAGCCACTGGTCTTTGCATTAAACCAACAGTGCCATCACGAATACCCATAACTTCCATCTGATATGTATTTTTAGCTCTGAAAAATATCGATCTAACTGCCGCGTTTAAACCACCACAGTCTCCACCACTAGTAAGAATTCCAATTTTTTTCATTTAAAATTTATCTGAGTCCCACAACCACGCTGCCCCTCTAACACCGCTGGAGTCACCGTGAGTATTCCGTAAGATCTTATTTCTAATCTTATCACTAAATGTGTATTTAGGAAGTAATTTAGGTATATTGTCATAGAGTCTACCAACGTTTGACATACCTCCACCAAAAACTATTACCTCAGGGTCAACGATACCTATCATTACAGATATTAATCTGGCAAAACGATCTTCATATAATTCAAATTCTTTTTTTGCTCTTTTATCTCCACTTGCTTCCAAAGCAACTATTTCTCTTGTACTTAAACTGGTGCCATATTTCTCGTTAAATAATTTTGTAAAACCTATTCCTGATATAAATTGCTCAGCACATAAGGGTCTTTTGCAATTCCCTACAATACATTGGACATTAGAATTAATTTCCTCCTCAGTAGGATAGGGTAATGGTTGATGTCCCCAATCTCCTGCAATTTGGTTAACGCCCTCAATGACTTTCTTTTCATAAACAAATGATCCGCCAAAACCAGATCCAATAATTACACCCCAAACTGATTTATAATTTGCCCCAGAGCCATCGATAGCTTCAGATAATGCAAAACAGTTAGCATCATTCATGATTCGAATTTCTCTATTTAAACTTTTTTCTAAGTCTTTATGAAATGGTTTGTCATTAATCCATATACAATTAGCATTATTTACTAAGCCAGTTTCATATGAAGAAAATCCTGGTATGCAAACTCCTACAGAATTTTGTTGATCTGTAAATTTATCAAATTCTGAGACTAAAGATTTTACAGTATTTAAACCATTTTCGTAATTTTTTTCATAAGTAGATCTTTTTCTCAGAATTTCTTTACCATTTGAGTCTATCAAAATACCCTCAATTTTGGTACCACCGTAATCAATGCCTATTTTTAAATCACTCATTTTTAAATAGATACCATAAGTTATGAAATATATGTATGAAATCTTTTAAATATGTGTATGGATTGTAATCAAAAAGATTCAAATTTTTTTGATGAAAAAAAGAATTATTAATTGGGGAATATTAAGCACTGCTAAAATTGGTTTGGAGCACGTAATACCTGCAATAAAAAAATCTAAAAATAGTCAGGTTATAGCGCTCGCTAGTAGAAATTTATCCAGTGCAATAGCCTTAACAAAAAAATTTAAAATACCAAAAACCTATGGCTCTTATAAAGAATTATATGAAGATAAAGATGTAGATGTAATTTACAACCCTCTTCCTAACCATTTACATATAAAATCAAGCATTGAAATCTGTAAGAATAAAAAAAATCTCCTTTTAGAGAAACCATTATCTCTGAAATCAAAAGAAATAGACCCATTAATAGAAATTGCTTCTCAAAACAAAGTTATTGTTAAAGAAGCATTTATGGTTAGGCATCATCCTCAATGGCAATGGGTTAAAAAATATATAAAGTCAGGAAAAATAGGATCAATATCAAGTATTTCAACAGTATTTTCATACAATAATAAAAATCCAAAAAATATAAGAAATATAAAAAAATTTGGAGGAGGAGCTATTTATGATATTGGATGTTATCCCACTGTCATATCAAGATTTTTACTAGACAAAGAGCCTAAGAGAGTTGTCGGATTAGCAAAAAATGATAAAAAATTTAAAACAGACATACTATCATCTGTAGTTTTAGATTTCGGAGAAATATACTCATCTTTTATTGTTGCAACTCAAAGCACGTTCTCACAACAAGTAATAATTTTAGGCACAAAAAAAACTATGATAGTAGAAAATCCTTTTAATGCGGTTGCAACTAAGCCCACAACCATTGTTATTTACAATGGAAAATCCATTTATCGCAAAGAAAACACAACAAAAGTCTTCCCAGCGACTGATCAATATGAGCATCAAGTCACAAAATTTTCAAATGAGTTAATACATAAGACAAAAATAGATTATGACTTAATAGATGCAAAAAAAAATATGAAGGTATTAGATGCAATATTTATGTCTATAAAGAAGAATAAATGGATTAAAATTTAATTATTTCAAGTATAGCTTTAGTGATTCCTTTTCCAAATTTATGGTGACTTTCTTTTGACCAATGAATTGGATCTAAATCAGAGGTTTCGATGTAGTTGTTTGAGTCTATAACTCCTATATTTTCAGATAAACATATTTTTTTAAAAACAGATTGAAGTTTTTTTGACTTCTTATAAGCGTTAATCCAATCATGATAATTAATCCAATTTTTATCTCTACATTTAATACTTAATGTTGGTGGTATAATTACAATTAATTTTGATTTATTTTCATCGTGCCAAGAACCTTTTCCAGAATTTGTGCTTTTTGATATTTTTATTAATTCTTTTAAACCTAGTCCAACATCTACAGGCTCCCTATTAAACCTTTTTTTTAAATCATTAGTGCCTAACATTACCAATACAAGATCAATTGGTGAGTGAGATAATAAAGTTGCTTTAAAAACTGATGCTCCATTAAAATGATCACCATCAATAGGATCACTTATATTAGTTGTTCTACCTGGCAAACAATCTTCATGAACGTGTGATGTTATCCCTAAATTATTAAGATTTTTTGACAGTATAATAGGCCATCTATTATTATAACGCTTTCCTTGGTCTTCATCTGTATAACCCCAACTATTAGAGTCACCGAAAACTAATATATTTATCAATAGGCGCTAGAGGGGGCCCAAATATTTATATTACCCTCTTTAGCAGTTTTATTAATTTCTTTAATTTCTTTTTTTGTAAATTTTAAATTATCAAGTGTAGCTAAGTTTTCTTTAAGCTGTTTTACGGTTCTAGCTCCAATTAAAGCAGAAGTTATTGCACGATTATTTAATACCCATGCTATAGCCATTTGGGATAGAGATTGATTTCTTCTTTTCGCAATTTTATTGAGTTCATTAATAATTTTAGTATTTTTTTTCGTTATTAAATTTTTGCTGAAAGAGCTATTTTCATTAACCCTTGAAACTTTGGGAATTCCTTTCAAATATTTATTAGATAAAAAACCTTGGGCTAGTGGAGAAAAGGCGATACAGCCAACCCCTTTTTTTATGAGGGTTTTTGTTAAATCTTTTTCAATCCATCTATTGATTAATGAATAAGAAGGTTGATGAATTAATAATTTGATACCTTTGCTCTTTAAAATTGAAATCATTTTATTTGTCTTATTGGAGGAGTAAGAAGAGACACCAATATACAGGGCTTTACCAGCTTTATAGATACTTTCTAAAGCATCAGCTGTTTCCTCAAGAGGTGTATTTGGATCAAAACGATGAGAATAAAATATATCTACATAATCCAGTTTCATCCTCTTTAAACTTTGATCGCAACTAGCAATTACATGTTTTTTTGAACCCCATTCACCATATGGTCCATCCCACATATCGTAACCTGCTTTAGACGATATAATTAACTCATCACGGTATTTTCCAAGATCACTTTTCATGACTTTTCCAAAATTAGACTCAGCACTGCCATAAGGTGGTCCATAATTATTTGCTAAATCAAAATGAGTAATTCCTGCATCAAAAGACTCAAAAAGAATTTTTTTAGACTCTGAAGCCATTCCATTTCCACCAAAGTTATGCCATAACCCTATTGACAAGACAGGTAGTTTTAAACCACTATCACCACAGTATCTATAATACATTTTTTGATAGCGATTTTTGTCTGAAATATATGGCATTTTTAAAGTAATTCCTCTTTGTATGGCATTGAATTTGCTGCTCCCTCCCTTGTAACAGAAACACCTGCAACAAGATTAGCAAACTCAATAGCTTCTTTGTAGTTTTTATTTTGTGAGATTGCCACACTTAGAGCCCCATTAAAAGCATCTCCGGCACCTGTTGTATCAACTACTGGTTTTTTTAAATTTGAAGCAGGTGCTATAAACTCCTCTTTATTGTTTTTAAAATAACAACCATTTTCTCCAAGTGTAATAATTATATTCTTTATCCCTTTATCTAAAAAAAAATTTCCTGCTTTTTTACAGTCTTCCTCATTTTTAATTGATTGACCGTAATAAAAACTTGCTTCCGTTTCATTGGGGGTAAAAAAATCAAAATATTGAAAGTTATCATCAGTTATTTCACTGGCGGGTGCAGGATTTAGAATTGTTGTACAATTAAAATTTTTCGCTTTTTTTAGAGCATAGAGTGTTACCTCTTTTGGTGTCTCTAACTGAGTTAAAAAAACATCAGAAGACTCAATTATATTTAACTTTGAGTCGATTAATTTTTCATCGATCGTACCAGCAGCTCCTGGAACAACATTTATTGCATTTTGCCCAGTTTTTTCATTAATCAATATACCTGCTGCCCCAGTTGATTCATTTTCAGAGATAGCTAAACCATCATAATTTATTTTATCTCTTTCGTATAAAGAGATTGCAAGATCGGCATAGCTATCTTTACCTACTTTACTTATAAATGATACATTACCACCGGCTCTTGCTGCTGCTATTGCTTGGTTAGACCCTTTGCCGCCTGGTCCGATGATGTATTTTTTTCCTAATATAGTTTGACCTGGTATTGGAATATTTTTTGCAAAAAAACAAAGATCTGCAACGAATATCCCAAATACACAAATACTCACTTATCAAGTACCCAAACAGTACCATCAGGTTTAACAACTCCTTTAGTTAAGATAAAGCATCCAAATGGTCTAGTTTCGTTTGTTGTTATTATGGCAAATGCCTTTTTGGCCTCATCATAAAATTTAAACCTTTCAATGGATGAAATTTTCCAATGCTCTCCTGAGATTTTCTTAGTTATGTCAATTATTTCTTGATGAACTTCATTTAATAGATCTGGATTTCCATCAATTTCCATCCTTTGAATAGGAGAGTCGACAAAGCTATCTAGAGGAAATAAGGAGAGTATAGCCTCTGCAGCTCTTGCAGCATTTACGCCATCAATACGATGAACTTTGGAGTTCATCGAATAGGCTGGAAAATTTGAGTCACATAAAATTAATTTATCTCCATGTCCCATCGCTCTTAAAGTATGCAAAACCTCTGGACTAAGAATAGGATCAATTTTAATAAGCATATTATATAGAACTAAATTAATTCGTTAAATTCAACTTAATTAATTAATCTTTACTGGTTTTGATCTTAGTTTTCTGACAGTCTCTAGCTCTGCTTTTCTACATAACTTTGGAGGAAGGCCTTTATTTATAAGTTTTAAATCTTCAAACACTATTTCGCCCATTTCATAAAACACAGACTCTAAAGCTCCCGCTCTGTGTGCTGAGAAAAGAATATTTTTAGATTTACGTATGGGATCATTTTTTTTTACTGGCTCCTCAGGAAATACATCTGTTGCAACTTTTATTTTTCTTTTTTTTGAAATTTTTAGTAGGTCTTTAAAATTCACTACATTAGCCCTACTTAGAATTAGTAAACAAGAATTTTGTTTCATCAGATTCAGTAGCTTTTTATCAATCATATGTTTGTTTTTTGTTGTGATAGAACTAAGAACATATATCACATCTGATTTTTTAAATATTTCATTAAGAGAATTAATTTTACAATTATTATCCTCAAGCAACTTGCTTGGAAGCCAAGGGTCGTAAGCAAGAAAATTATTTGTGAAAGGCTCTAACAAGGGTTTTAACTTTTTGGCCAGATCTCCAAAACCAATAAAACTTACAGTGTTATTCTGCAATAAACTAGAATTCATATTACTTTCCAAGCCATATTTTTCATTATTATTAATAAAATCTATGTGCGATTGATGAATTTCTCTCTTGAGAGATAAAGTAAAACCAACTGCAATTTCAGCAACTGTTTGAGCAAAAACAGGAGCAGTGGAGAGAATATAGATACCATTTCTAAAACAATACTCATAATCCATATTGTCCATGAAGTTGCTCTCAACATTGAATATAGCTTTAAGTTTTGCTGCCTTTTTTAAAATTGAATTCGGAAGGTCAGGTTGTCCAATTATAAAATCTGCATTTGATATATTGTTTTGATAAAATTTTTTTTTATTTTTTATTGGAGCGTTAATAAGTTTGAAATTTTTTTTTAAATAAACAAGCTTATCTTTAGAGAAAATAAGATCCATTTGTCTTGGAAAAGGATCAACAATTATTGTTTTCATTACTTGATTATATCAATTATTTATTTTTTTGATAATCTAAGTTGTAATGAAAAGATCTGAAATAAATGCTGCAATATCTGAAGCTAAAGATATGATCGATAGATATTCGTGGGTTCTACCTAAATGGGGATATTGGTCTAAAGAAGAGTATAACAATAATCCTAACTTAAAAAATTATTTAAAAAATCATCAAATGGGCTGGGATGTTACTGATTTTGGTAAAGGCGAATTTGAAAAAAAAGGTATCACCTTGTTTTGTATAAGGAATGGAATACAGGGTAATAACGATGACAAACCTTATGCAGAAAAGTTATTATTTATGAGAGAGGGTCAAGAAATTCCTTTTCATAGCCATAAGGTAAAACTGGAAGACATAATTAATCGGGGAGGTGGTGAATTAGTAATTGAATTTTTAGAAGTTGACTCAAATCAAACTGAAATAAGTTCTAAAATTGACGTTCTTGTTGATGGTGAAATAGTTTCCATTGCACCAAGAGAACCATTAATTTTAAAGAGAGGTCAGAGCGTCACTGTTGAAAGAAACATATATCATAAATTTTATTCAGCTGAAGGTTCAGGAATGGTTATGGCAGGAGAGGTTTCTCAAGTCAACGATGATAATAAAGATAATTATTTTTTAGAAAGTGTAGGAAGGTTTACTGAAGTTGAAGAAGATGAAGAAATATTACACCCATTGTGGAATGAAATTTAAAATCAATGAAAAAAGGAATAATTGCTTCAGGTATTTGGTGTGTAGACATATCTTACAAAATTAAAAATTGGCCATCTGAAGGAAAAACATCAATAGTAGAAAGAAAAATAGATGGTGTTGGTGGAGGGCCTTCAAATGTTTTAACAAATTTAGAATATTTAGGTTTTAAGCATCCCAAAATTGCTCTTGGGTGCATAGGTAAAGACAAAGAAGCAGATATAATTAAAAAACATAATAAAAAAAATAATATTATTTCAAAATATTTAACTGTTCTAAAAAAAATTAAAACATCCTATACCTTAATAATGTCTAAAGGCGGAGGTGAGAGAACTTTTTTTCATTATCCAGGAGCAAATGAAAAACTAAGTTATCAAAATATAAAACTATCATACATAAAAAATTATAAACCAAAAATTTTCTACGTAGGATATTTGACCTTTCTAGGTAAATTAGATGAATTAGATAATAATAATAAAACTAAGTTGTGCTCAGTTTTAAAAAAAACAAAAAAAATGGGAATGTTGAATTGTTTAGATCTTGCTTCGTATGATCATAAAAACTATAAAAAAATTATTAAAAGTGCAGCAAAATATTGTGACTATCTCTTCCTAAATGAAATAGAAGCTGAGCTAGCTACAGGTTTCAAAATAATTTCTAAAAATAAATTTAATAGAAAAAATGCTGAGTCTGCAGCTAATTATCTTTTAGATTGTGGGGTAAATAAAGCTGTTGTTTTACATTCTCCTCAACTTACTTTATGGAAAGATAAGAATAAACTATCTCACTGGCATAAATCAAAATTATTAAAAAATAATCAGATTATTAGTAAGGTGGGTGCTGGTGATGCATTTTGTGCTGCTTGCTTATATGGAATACATGAAGACTGGGAAATAGAAAAAATTTTAAAAAAGGCCCATTCAGCTGCGAGTTCGATTCTTAAAACAGAATTCTCTAGTGGCAATATTCCTAATATTAAATATCTATAACTATAGTTTTAGAACTTTTTCGGTAATCATTAAATCTTTGCCCAAAGATCTATCAGGTTTAATTTTCTTTTTTTTAAGCTGGTCGTGATAAAACTTTACACCCTCAGTAGAGGTCATTCCATTCACAACATCTCTCATAGTTTTAACAATCAACTGCTGATCTTCTGCTAAATTGATTTTTCTACCAAATAATGCAACTTTTGCTCCATATTTACAGGATTTTGAGATAAGTTCAAAACAGTCTCTTGTTGTTCCTTTGCCACCACCTAGTATCCCAACTATAAGATTTTTTGGGTCATAACCCGCTAACTCTTCCATTGCTTTAGGACCGTTGTAGGCAATTTTTAAAAATAGTGGTCTTTCACTTTTCAACTGCCCAGCGAGTGTCTTAAGGATACAATCATTTACATACTCTCCTAATTGTAGTTGGTTTAAACCAGTTTTTGTTTGTGGATTGAAAACCTCTAAAAAGTAATTGAAATTATTTTTTTCAGCTTCTTCTCTAAAGTCCCTATAAGAATTTAACATCTCAAGATCGTGATTTAAACTTTTAGAAAACGTAATTGAAAATAATCCAAGATTTGCAAATTTTTTAACATTTTTTAAATTAGCAGTTCGAAAAGGTGTAGCAATTTCTTTTTTATAATTTCCGTGTCTGATACCCCAAATATCAGATGTATCATTCATTCTTACAGCTGGAGTTACTGGTGAATTTTTAAAAATCCCTTTTTTAAATAACTCCTCCGCATTGGATGCAGACATAAGCATAATATCTACAAGTTTTGATTTAGTCATAGACTCCATCAAATCTAAATAATCATTTAAGTTCTTATATTGATTTAAAATTAAACCATTTTTATTTCTTTTATTTCCAGGTGCAGGTATTCCGCCACCCATATCAGCATCTTTGGCATCAGCAATAATAAAATCTTTTGGAGAAAAATTATAATTCCTAATTCTTTGTAGTTTTAAATCAAGCGATTTTTTCATAAATTAAAGCTTATCATTATTATATTTACGGTATAAATAGAAAAATTAATTATAGATTATATAATAATTATATGTATTTAGGAATAGACTTAGGGACCTCTTCAATGAAATGTCTTATTATCGGGGATGACCAAGAGATAATACATAGCGTTTCGAGTAAAAATATTTCATTATCAAATCCAAAAAGTGGTTGGTCTGAACAAGATCCCTCTTCTTGGATTAAAGCATTAGAACAGTGCATCGGACAATTAAAAGAAAAAGTAAAATTAAACGAGATTAAATCAATTTCATTTTCAGGTCACATGCATGGTGCAACATGTATTGACAAAGATCATGAAGTAATAAGACCTTGTATTTTGTGGAATGACACAAGAAGTCATCAGGAGTGCAAAGATATTATGAATGATAAATCAGTCATGGATATTACTGGAAATATTGCTATGCCAGGATTTACTGCACCAAAAGTATTATGGCTAAGAAACAATGAATTTGAAAATTTTGAATTAATTCATAAAGTTTTACTGCCCAAAGACTATTTAAGGTTTTATTTAACTGGTGAGTTTTTTAGCGATCTGTCTGATGCTTCTGGAACTTATTGGCTAGATATAGAAAATAGAAATTGGTCAAATAAATTACTTGAAGCAAGTTTTATGAATATCTCACAAATGCCAAATATTTGTGAAGGGACTGATCAAACTGGAGTTATAAAGAAAGATATCGCAGAAAA
>CACPCY010000016.1 GCA_902632575.1 uncultured Alphaproteobacteria bacterium
AAAAGGCAGATTTCATTTTCCTTAAATAACAACGAAAATAGACAACTATTAAAAATAACAAAAGAAGAAAAAATCTTAGAAAACTCTTTAGATAAAAATTTCAAAAGTAAGTTGGATCATTTTAAATTTTATAAAGAGGAGTCTATTGATCAAAGTATGAATCAAGAAGAAGATTTTCATGAAACTAAATTAGCTCAGGAACTTTATAATGCAAAAACTAATCATAACAAATTATCAATAGATGAATCCTATGATCTTAATAAACTTATTAATCAATTAGGCGTCAAAGATAGAAATATTTTAAAAGCTCGATATTTTGATTATAAAACACTAGCTAATATAGCAAAATCAAAAGGTATTTCAAAAGAAGCAGTAAGAAAAAATGAAGATCGAGCTATAAAAAATTTAAAGCACTTGGTACAATAAAATTATGAGTAAAATAAATTATTATAAAAATAGTCCTGAGGCCATAATACGTCTGCTTTACGCTATGGCATATGCCGACAAATTTATAAGCGATGAAGAAATTAAAATCATAACTGAGATAGAGAAAAGTTATGAAATTAATAAAAATACTTCAGCAACTATTATCTCAGAAATAAAAAATAATGATATTTCTGAAATTTTTAAAAGTTCAATTCAACTTATTGAGGAAGAAGAGCTTAGAAAAAAAATTCTTTCATGGTTAGGAGAGTTAGCCACATCTGATCATATACTTCACGAAAATGAATTATATTTTCTTCAAATTGTTGCTGAAAAATGGGGAATGTTTGTTCCCTCCTTGAGATCTGTAAATGAGAAATAATAAAAAAGAATTAAATATAAATCATAAATCTAGTTGGGAATACGTTGTTGATGAACAGGATACGATAGATAATTTTAGAAACATTGGATATGACATAGAGGAGGCAATAGGAGATATTGTCGATAATTCAATTGACGCCGGTGCATCAAAAATATTCATAGAATACAGTTTTAGAAATGACAATAATCAAGGTTATGTCGTTGTAATGGATGATGGTAGTGGAATGGATAGAGAAGAATTGACAAATGCTTTTAGTTATAAAAAAAATAAAGAAGCCGAGTCTAATAGATTAGGTTTTTTTGGGCTTGGTTTAAAAACATCCAGCTCTTCACAATGCGATAAGCTCTCAATCTTAACAAGAAAAAATAATGAACAAAAAGTTGTTGAAGGAACTATTTACTTCAATAATAACGATAAAAAAATTCACTCAAAGTTTGATGATCCAAATAATTTATATTCTTTTTTTGATAATGACCCTTCAAAAAAAGATTTACCATTTAACACAAATTCTGGAACAATTGTATTATGGTCAGAAATGACGGAAAGATTTGGAAGGACTATTCAGAGAAGAGATAATCCAACAAATTTTTCTAATATTAATTCTAGGATTAAAAACCATCTTGGGTTAATTTTCTATGAACTCATCAAAGAAAAAAAAATTGAAATCTATGTGGGTAGAAATAATTGGAATAACACTCCTATTGAATATATTGACCCCTTTTTGGTAAATGAAAAAGATACAATTGAACTACCAAAAGATAATACTTACGTTGAAAGCCTCGATGGAAATATTGAAATAGAACCATATATTGTCCCGGATATAAGAAGTTTTCCTGAAGAAAAAAGAGATGAGTTAAGTAGTTATTATAGTTGGAACGAAATGCAAGGGATTTATATTTTTCGCAATAAAAGGCTGTTGAGTTATGCTAAATGGCATAATTTAAAGTATAAAAACCAAACAATTAAAGATAAATCAGAGAAGTTTAGAAATTTAAGAATTAAAATATCATTTAATAATTTAAAGAATTTGGAAAAATTAGATCTTACAATTAATAAAACTAAAATGAGTCTTCCAATTGAAGTATCTGAAAAATTATCATTAAAATTAGATCATATTATCAAGGAATATTTTCGACACTCAAATATTGGAAAAATTAAAAAAGTTTATGTTTATAGAGGAAAAGACAAAAGTTTATGGAAAAAAAACCATAATGAAAATTTAGAAATTGATAGATCTCACCCTTTAATTAAAGAGTTAAAAGGTAATGAAAAATTTAATAAAAAATTTAGTCAATTATTATCAATGTTGAATCAACAACAAAAAGAACATAATTTAATAAATATTGTTTTAAAATTAAATGAACCAAATAACTCCAATGAAGATATTTTTATATCCCAAATGAAAGATCAAGTGAGACAACTAAAAGAGTCAAAAATTACAAATGAGGAAGATATAGTTGAAATATTATTAAGTATATTTTCTAGCAACTCTAAGATTAATATAGATTTCATAAAAGAGAAGGTATTAAAAGATGACTAATTTAAGCCCTTATGAAAATATTAGGTCAATGTGTATTGATACTATCAAAACAAATATGCAGGTTGATGGTAGAAAAAATCTAATACAAGGTGAAATAGAAGAATATGTATCTGGTGTACTAAATCTAAACCCTACTTATAGAAAAATTTTTGATGAAGAGAGCTTAGTAAATGATTTGAAAATGTCTTTTAATATTAAAACAGTTCATAAGCAGATAATACTATCTAATAATGAAGATAAAGTTCAGTGGTATACTAACGAGAGAAAGAAAAATGATCGATCTGTTGGTTTCTGGAAAAGGTATGAAACCTTCTCGAGAAAGAAAATTCCTGGCCTCTTTGCACAACAACTTGATGACTGCACAGATCAAGTAATGGAAAATATAGAAGATCCTAAAAAAATGGGCAAATGGGATATAAGAGGTCTTGTTATGGGATCAGTACAATCAGGAAAAACATCACAAATTGTAGGAGTTGTGAATAAAGCCTTAGATGCCGGATATAATTTCATCGTTGTGTTGACTGGCATGACTAATGATTTGAGAAGTCAAACTCAATCTAGGATAGACGAGGGTGTTTTAGGTATTGAGACATATAACGAGCACGGTCATGCTGAACAATTAATTGGTGTGGGTAACATCGACACGGTTCAATTCCAACCAGAGTCATTTACCAATAGTTCAAGCTCAGGTGATTTTTCTAAAAAAATTTATAGACATGTGCAGCTTGACCCCGATGGCAGAGCTCCAAGAATTTTAGTCATGAAAAAAACTAAAAGCGTTCTCAAGTTATTAATTAAAAAGTTTGGCGATCTTACTGAAAATTTTGATCAAGATAAAATATCTCACTTTCCGATTATGGTAATTGATGATGAGTGCGATCAAGCTTCAGTAGATACAAAAAAAGATGAAGAGCAATTATCAGCTATTAATGAAACTATCAGAGAACTTCTGAATATATTTGAAAGAAAGGTTTATATTGGATACACAGCAACTCCTTATGCGAATGCTGCTATTAATCATTTAGCAATGCATAGAGATTTCGAAATAGATCTTTATCCTAAAGATTTTATTTTCCAACTTCCTATTAATTCTGATTATGTTGGATTAAACAGACTTTTTCCTGAGATAATCATCGATGATGATGGAAATGAAATAGACTCTAAAGTTAATTTCCACTCAGCTCTTAGAACTATAACTGATTATGTAGACGATTATAAAAGATTTAAAGATAGAGAGTATGAGAGAAATATAGATATCACAGGCTGGATGCCTCCAGCACATAAAAGCAACAATGTACCTAAATTTAAGGGTAAAAAAGTCATTCCTCCTTCTTTAGAAGAAGCTATTATATATTTTAGTCTATCATGTTGTGTAAAGAGAATTAGAAATAAAGAGTCGCTTAAACATAATTCAATGATGATACATGCAACTCGTTTTAACGATGTTCAATCAGAAATAGTAGTACAAGTTGATGATTTTTTACAAAAATTAAAAAGCACACAATATGGTTGGATAGACGAAATTGAGTCAAAAATCAAAAAAGTTTGGGATGATTTATTTGTAGGAAAGTTAAATAATTCATATAACCCAAAGGATAAAGATATAATTTGGGCTGACATTAGAGGGGTATATGGAGATCAAATATCTTTGATCAGGGTTCAAGAAATAAACAATAAAACTAGAGATATTCTTGATTATCGAGGTTATAAGAAAGATGGGAAACATGTAATTGCCATTGGCGGAAATAGATTGTCGAGAGGTTTAACCTTAGAAGGATTGAACGTAAGTTATTATCTTCGTTCAGCTAGAACTAGCGCAGTAGCAACAGCTACACAAATGGGAAGATGGTTTGGTTATAGAAATTCCTATGATGATGTATGTAAAATATATATGCCTGAGAGCACAATTTATCTATTCCAAAAATTATACGAAACAGAGAGGCATTTTAGAGCAGAAATAGAACTTATGAATAAATTAGGTAAAACCCCTCTTGATTTTGGCCTCAATTTTTTATCTTTTGATGGAATAAAATTAGACAGTCCTGCAAAAATGAGACATGTAGTAAAATACTCACAAAATATAGACCAGTCAGGAAAAATTAAACAAGTCACATCAGTTATTCCAAATAAAAATTCTGATAATCTTAGTAAAACTGAAAACTTTTTAAATTCCTTAGGTTATCCAAATTTTGTTGGTCCTGGAATAGGAAACGAAGCAACAAAGAAATACAATCCTAATAAATCTAAAAATCAATATACAGACCTAGGTAGCTATATTTGGAAAAACATAGATGGCAAAAAAGTAAGTGAATTTATTAAATTAAAGAATTTTATTATCCCAACTCATGAACTTTATAATAATGATGGTGATCTTGTCTCGGAATATATTGATCTAATGATGAATTATGATGAGTTAAAAGAGTGGACAGTGGTTTTACGAAGTAAAATTAAAGGAAATCTTAAAAGTATAATTTCAGGATACCATGTAAATATTGCAAAAAGAAAAGCTAGAAATAAAAATTATAATCGTGAAGAGTCTCTTAAGGGTTGGCAAGGTGATGTAGATGATTTTTATAAGAGCTATGAAGAAAAATTTTATAAGATTGGAGCAACAAATGACCCTGGAGTAGAAAGCTACGATTTAGATAAAACACAATTAAAAGAAAAAGATGAATTTGAGGAGAAATTTAAAATATATGATGAAGATGACAATGAATTTGTCAAAAATTATAAAAAGGGGCAAATTGCAAGACATATTAGAAAACCAAATAATGGATTGTTAATTCTTTATCCTTTCTATCCAAATGATGAGGTAAATAAAATAATTGATAAGCCATATATTGCTTGGTCAGTGAGTTTCCCATTTAGAGAGTCTAGACCTGGTAATAAACTTAACAGAGAAATATCACTTAATACTGTCAAACAAGAGGAAATAAGAAAAAGAGAGGAAGAGGCACTAAAGAAAATTGATAAAAATGAGGTAGATGTTTCTGATATAGGTGGCCATATACCTGAAGATAAAAATGATTTTAGCGAATTTGTAGATGTTTAACAAAAAAGAAGATTTAAACGATATATGGAAAAGTTTATTGAGCAATGACGGCGAAGGAGAATTTCACGTTGAGCGTACAATTAATATCAATCCTCTTGAAATTAAATTACGAATACTAAAACCATTAGATAAATATTCAATTATTATATCTGATGATTCTGGATACAACTCCAATGATATATTGACTAAAAATAAATACTTTAAGGTATCCCAAAAAGAAGAGGGTGGAAAAAGAGCTTTAATTGTAGAATTAAACGATAATTTTTTTTCTAATGAATTTATCTTATTCTCTAAAATTATATTAGAAATATCTCAAAAATCCTCTACAGCAAGTGATGCTATTTCAACTATTGCAAAAAAATTAAAAGATTTCGAAAAGTTTATTTCATCTCCAACAAAAAGATTTAACTTTGAAAAAAGAATGGGGTTGGTAGGCGAGCTTTATTTTATGGAAGATTTTTTATTAAAAATTATTAGTGAGGAAGAATGTATAGCCTCTTGGAAAGGACCTCTTAATTCATCACATGACTTTATATTTAACAATTTTCGTTTTGAAGTAAAATCTTCATCCAATGATAATAACTCTGTCAAAATAAACTCTTTAAATCAATTAGATCCAAATGAAAAAAATCTATTTATGGTTAGAAATCATATCTCAGAAAATAATACCATTGGAAGCACTATTGGTGAGATGATTAAATCAATTGATGAAAAAATAAGCAAAATAAGTAACGATCTGTTATTGCAATTTCACTCTTTGGTTAGAAGTTATGGTTATGCGATAGAGGAAGAAAAAGAGTTTTCAAGCTTTAAATATATCTTATCTGGAAGGGATTTTTATGAAATTAACGATAATTTTCCATCAATTCATAAGGAAAATGCTCCCGCTGGGGTGATACATGCAAATTATGATTTAGATTTAAATATGTGTTCGAATTGGATTATTAGTGAAATGGATGTCATAAAAATTACTGCTAACAATGGGGTCAATTAAAGAATTTTATTCTAGTATTATAAACGAAGTCCTCTCATTAGAGACCTCAAAAAATCTCAGAAAAAGAGATGCGTTTTTAACAATTACCACATCTTTACTTGAGGATGTTGGTATCTTGGATGATTTTAGAGATTGTTATTTATCAAAAGAATTAGAGGATTATCATATCCAGCTCGATGGATATTCAATTAGCGAAAGTGAGGTTGATAATTCAAAAAAATTAGATCTTATAATTAGCTCTTATCATGAAAGTACAAGTATTGAAAAAATTAGTAAAGAATTTATTAAAAAAGAGTTTGACTCAGTTTTAAATGGTTTACCAATAATTTTGAAAACCAGTGTAGCCGCTGTAAAACCATCTGAATTTAATGATTTAAGAGCTTGTCTTAAAAATAAAAATCTATCTCGAATAAAAATTCATTTTTTAACTAATAAAATATTTAATGACCCAACAAGATTTCAAAAAAAGCAAGATCCAAATTTTAATTCTGAAATTCATTTTGAATGTTGGGATATTAAAAAACTTTACGACTTAGAAGAAACGGATAGCGCTTCTTCAGGTGTAGAAATTGACTTTTTAACAGAATTTCCTGGATATCCTATTCAATGTTTAGATACTTCTACTTCAAATGAAATTAAAACTTACGTGTCTGCATTACCTGGTGTTGTTTTAGGGCAAATATTTGCAGAGTATGGAAATTCACTTCTAGATAGTAACATCAGAGCATTTTTACAATTTCAAGGGAAGGTAAATAAAGGAATTAAATCTACAATTGAAAACGAACCACACTTATTTTCATCCTTTAATAATGGAATATCAGTTACTGCAAGTTCCATTATTTTTGAAAAAAGAGATGGCAATTTATTTTTAAAAAAAATTACAGGATTACAAGTTGTTAACGGAGGTCAAACCTCATCTTCCATAAGTTATCTTTATGCTAATGGTGGATATGACAAGCTAAAAAAGGTATATGTTCCAACAAAATTCAATGTTGTCGAAGATAAAAAGAAAGAAAGAGATCTTGTTGAGAGAGTAACACTTTATTCTAACACTCAAAATAAGATGCAAGATGCAGATTTTTCATCACGCCATCCATTTTTCATAGAGCTAGAAAACTTATCTAAAATTACTTCTTATAGCTCAAGTAGTTTTTGGTATTTTGAAAGGCTAAGAGGGTCTTACAATAGTGCTAAAAGATCTCTTGCAAATGATAGAAATAATTTAAAAAGATTCCAGTCTAAATTTCCTCAAGCTGACAAATTTACAAAAGAGGATTTAGCAAAAGTTTATATGGCTTATAAAGGCTTCCCTTATATCTCAAGTTTGGGAAGGCAGAAGTGTACAAATGTTTTTATTAACCAGGCAACAATGCTACACAAAGAGAAACAACTTAATAAAGAATTTTATAAGTTTCTAATTTCACTTTTAATCATTTATAGAATTACAGATAAGGCTCTCAAAAATGAAATAAAATCATTCAAAGCAAATATTTTAAATTTAACTATTGCATACTTATTTTATCACACAAAACAACGCGTCGATTATAATTATATTTGGACCAACCAAGAACTTTCAGATGTTTTTTTATCAACCCTTATTATTTGGTCCAAGAAAATTGAAAAAGCTCTAGTTAAAACATCTCAAGGTAGGATGATTAGTGAATGGTCAAAAAAAATTGACTCTTGGAAAGAGATTAAAAAATTATCATTAGGATACCCTCATGGCGTACCTAGGGAGATTAAAATCAGAGACAATAGTCAAAATTATAAGACAATAAAGCAAATATCTCACTCTAAAGATCTATTTAATCAGTTAAAACTTTATACAACTAAAGAATTTCAAGAGACTTTATTTTGGGGCAAAAACAATAATAAATTTACTCAGGAAGAGCTAAGTGCCATGGTATTATTTATAAATGGTTCATCGATTGAAAAATGGAATTTTTCCCCAACTGTTGCAAGAATGGAAATGGCATTACAGTGTCTAGAAAAAGCAATCGAATCTAATATTATTTCCTCAAAACACTTATAAGTAATCAAAATGGAAAGAATATTGAAAATTATTTAGCTTCGGTTAAGAAAAGGATTTGCTATTATCTCGTGCTTTATAATGAATAATTTTAGTAAAATTGTTGTAATTGGTGCGGGCACGATGGGCTCAGGCATTGCTGCTCACTTAGCCAACTCTAACCGCCAAGTAGTTTTGCTTGATCTCAAAGGCAAAGACAAACCCAACCAAATTTCTGAAAATGCCATTGAAATTATCAAAAAGTCAGATCCGCCTCTTTTAGTGGAGCGCTCTCGTCTCGAATACATTAAACCTGGTAACCTCGACGATGATTTTGATGAAATCAAAGATGCAGACTGGGTTATCGAAGCTGTTGTTGAGCGCATCGATATCAAACACAAACTTTACTCCCAAATTGATAAAGTTCGAAGCCCCAACTCTATTATTTCATCTAATACCTCGACAATTCCTCTTTCAATTCTGACACAAGAGATGTCTGATAGCATGAAAGCAGACTTTTGTATTACTCACTTTTTTAATCCTGTCCGATTTATGAGATTATTAGAGATCGTTGAAACACCAACCATGAATAAAGACAAGATGGACGGACTTTACGATTTTTGTAAAAATGAGCTAGGCAAAGGAATTGTCAATTGTAATGACACTCCTGGTTTTATCGGTAATCGAATTGGCGTATATGCAATGCAGGTTGCGATGTATGAAGCATTAGAGCGAGGCCTTCCAGTAGAAATTGCAGATGCCTTATTTGGGCGACCTTTAGGAATTCCTAAAACAGGTGTTTTTGGACTCTATGATCTTATAGGAATTGATTTGATGAAAGATGTGCTTGCAAGCTTTAAAAAAGAATTACAAGAAAATGATCCTTTTATGGATGTTGTGAAACCTCATCCTCTAGTCGAACAGTTACTTGAAAAAGGCTATAATGGAAATAAGGGTCCTGGTGGTTTTTATCAAACAACAATTGTTGATGGCGATGAACACATCAAAGCCATGAACACGTCAGATATGAGTTACTACGATTTTGATAAAGTAGATTTAGAAATCGCAAGAAGAGTTGAGAAAGAGGGCATTAAAGCACTTCTTGATGATGATAGTGAGTACGGTCGATATGCTTTTGCAGTTCTAGCAAAAATCATTAATTATAGCGCTTTTTGCATTCCTGAAGTTTCATCAAAGGTGACAGACATAGATGATGCTCTTCGTATGGGATTTAACTGGAATGAAGGGCCATTTGAATTATTAAATGAGTACGGGCTCACCAAATTTGTTCAGCGACTTCAAGATGAAAAACAAGAAGTGCCAGAATTACTTACAACTATGATTAGATTAAAACAAGAACCTTATGACTCTACTTCTTCGCGTGCCTATAATCATGAAGCAGGCATGAAGTTTATCTCTAGAGGAGCGGGAGTTCGCCGATTAGGTGACCACAAAAAATATGCAAATCCATTATCTCGAAATTTTGCTGCAACTATATGGCAATTTAATGATGAACCTCGAGAACAGAAGATACTGTGTTGTGAATTTCACACTAAGGCAAATGCTTTAAATTCAGATGCAATGAAAATTCTAGAGGAGTCAGTTAACCGTCTTGAGCAAGATAATTATCAAGGACTAGTTGTTTATAATGAGGCTATGAATTTTTCTGCAGGTGCTGATTTAAATACCATGATTGGTTTAGCTGACGTGAAAGATTGGAAAGGTATCGATAAATACCTATCTGATTTTCAATCTGCATGTATGAAAATGAAATATGCATCGAAACCAATAGTTAGTGCCGTTGCTGGATTAGCTATTGGTGGTGGTTTTGAAGTAGCATGTCAAACTTCTAAGATGGTTGCTCACATGAATAGTACTTTAGGTTTAGTGGAAACAGGTGTTGGCCTAGTTCCAGGCGGTGGTGGGTGTAAAGAATTATTATGGAGATGGGTACAAGACAAAAAATATGTAAATGACCATGATCAAGCAGCTCTTCAAGTATTTGATATTATAGGATATGGCCTAATAGCCCATTCCCCATTGCAAGCTAAAAAGCATAAATTTTTTCTAGATGATGATATTTTTGTTTTAAATAGAGATAATCTTCTTGTGGAAGCCTTTAATCAAGTATCAATATTAAAGAATGGATATTCAGCTCCTGAAAAGCCAAAGTTCTCACTAAGTGGACCTGAGGTAAAAGAGAAAATGCACCAAGTTTTATTGGATTTAGAGCAAAAAAAGATCATTTTTGGCTACGATGTTGATATTGGTCTTCATTTAGCAACCGTACTTAGCGGGGGCGATACAACTAAATCAAAAGAATTGTCGGAAGCTAATCTTTATGATTTAGAGCGACAGTCTTTGATAAATTTAATACAATCCAATAAGACGAGGGATAGGATCCATGCGATGTTGTCTACGGGGAGAAGACTAAAAAACTAATGAATAATTTTGAACAGGGAATGCATAAAAATGATGCAAACTTTGTTCCTTTAACTCCCATCAGTTTCCTTGATCGAATAAAAGACGTATATCCCGACTATGAAGCTATAGTATATAAACAGAGAAAATATTCTTGGAGACAGGTTTACGATCGATGCACTCGATTTGCCAGTGCTTTAACAAAAGTTGGAATTGGCAAAGGTGATGTTGTTTCTATTATGGCAGCAAACACACCTGAATTATTTGAAGCGCATTATTCTGTTCCTATGACAGGAGGTGTTGTTAACACAATTAATACTCGTTTAGACACCAGAACAGTTGCCTACATACTAGATCATAGTGACTGTAAAGTTTTTATTGTGGATCGACAATTTCACAACGTAGCAATTGATGCTATTGCTCAAGTCAATCGAGAGATCATCGTTATTGATATTGATGACAAACAAGCAGGTTTAGGAGATATTCCATCAATCGGAAAATTAGAGTATGAAAGTTTCCTGCAAACAGGTGATGAGGGGTTTGAATGGATAAGACCTGATGATGAGTGGCAGGCTATTTCGCTTAACTATACATCTGGAACGACAGGAAACCCAAAAGGTGTTGTATACCATCACAGAGGGTCTTATTTAATGTCAATGGGAAGTATCACTGCATGGAATATGCCTAACCGGCTCACCTATTTATATACAGTGCCAATGTTTCACTGCAATGGCTGGGGGTATCCATGGACTTTGGCGATGCTCCATGCCCGTGTAATATTTATACGAAATATAGTTGTCAAAGAAATTTTCGAATTAATCGATGAATATGAGGTGACTCATTTTGGAGGTGCTCCTATCGTATTAAATATGATCGCAAATGCCCCTGCAGATGATCAAAAAGCACTGAAAAATAAGGTTTATGTCATGACTGCCGGCGCACCGCCTCCTAGTTCAATTCTTCAAAAAATGGAGTCTTTAGGTTTTGAGGTTATGCATGTATATGGACTGACTGAAACTTACGGTCATGTTGTTCATTGTGCTTGGAATAAGGACTGGGATAACTTAGCAGATGAAAAGCGATCTGAGCTAAAAGCCTATCAAGGAGTTCGCTACCCACACACAGAAATGGTATCGGTCATGAACCCAGAAACCCTCGAACCCGTCCCTTCCGATGGAGAAACCATGGGGGAGATTATGATCCGAGGAAATACTGTTATGATGGGGTACTACAAAAATGAAGAAGCCACTAAAGAGTCGATGAAAAGTGGATGGTTTCATTCAGGCGACTTAGCAGTAATGCACCCTAGTGGGTATATTCAAGTTAAAGATCGATCAAAAGATATCATTATTAGTGGTGGTGAAAATATATCATCTGTAGAAATTGAAAATATTATTACAAAGCACCCTGCAGTATCATTAGCAGCAGTTGTTGCTAGACCTGATGAAAAATGGGGCGAGACACCCTGTGCTTTTATAGAATTAATTGAAGGTCAAACTGTAGAAGAAGATGAGTTAAAGAAATTTTGCAGAGAGCACTTAGCTGGTTTTAAAATGCCTAAAACTTTTGTATTTCAGGTCCTACCAAAAACATCAACTGGTAAAATTCAAAAGTACGAGTTAAGAGAAACAGTAAAAAATCTCTAATTTAATTTTTTATTTTTACCTTCAGTATTTATCACTTTAATAGCTTTTAGTTTTTTATAACACATGTAACAGACAAGGTTATGATGACTTTTAATTAAATTTTGAACTTTCTTTGGAGCTGTTCGAATTTCAGATTCAATATACACACTGTCCATGACTGATAACTCTCCTTCGCAATATTTACATTTCTCAGCCATGACTAATATTTTAAATTTTTCTTAATTTTGTTCCAATACTGAAAAAATCTTTTTGCTGGGTGAAGATAATTCTTCTGCAATAAGAAGTAATCGGGTAACTGCTCTAAATCATATTTTTCAACTAATTTTTGAAATAAATTTTGATAAATAGGTCTAAAAGTAGATTTTGTAATAATTTTGGATATGACGTTTTGGTCATGAATTTCTTGCAATATCTCATATGTATTACCTCTATAGATTTCAGCCCCTGCCTCTTTGGCTAAAAAGTATCTATTTTCAATGATTTTGTCACTAAGCTCATAGCCTTCAGTTAAGGTATCATCAAAGATGTAAACGGGATTACCTTCAATACCGGCTGGCACTCTCATGAACTCGTCATATAAATAAATTAAGTTCATAAATTGGGAAAGAGTCTCGAACTAATTTCTTCATAGCTGCCATCTATTTCTCGATTTTTCTCAGGTATAATATCTATGCTTCGGTGACAGTATTTGTGAACATTTTCTAAATTAAATATATAAGGTTTTCCTGCAAAGGTGCTCGCGATCCATTGCCAAGAGAAGTTGTTACTTGCAATATCTCCATCCAGTAAATGACTCATAAAAAACTTCGCTCCAGCTTGCCACTTCACTCTTCTAAAGTGAATAATATAAGAAGCCAAATACATACGTGCATGGTTATGAAGGTACCCAGTGCTAGTGAGTTGCTCGATGAAAATATTAATAATCTGTGTTGGTGTTGTTGCTGATATAATATCCTCAGGCAAGTTATCTTGATATTCTTCAGCTCGAAATCCAGTTTTATATTCTTCTACATTTGTCCATAGTTGATCAGGATGATGATAGGCATAGCTTCTCCAAAAATCTCTCCATGCTAATTCTTGA
>CACPCY010000017.1 GCA_902632575.1 uncultured Alphaproteobacteria bacterium
CGTGATTAACTTCAAATTTTTCCTTTTTTAACAAATCAACCATATTTTGCTTTAAAAGTGGATCTCCTATATCTAAACCCTCCTTACCATTTACAGAACTAGGAAAATAACCCCTGTAAACTGTGTTTGTATTAGGATTCCATTTTTTTGGAGCTATTTTAAGTTTCTCTTCCTCATTTAAGTAAAAAAATTTTTTACAAGTCTTTAAAAGATTATCAATTTTTGAAATTGGAATACCATGATTTGTAACTGTAAAAAAACCAATTTCTTCAGATGCTTTTTTAATATTATTTGATACTTGTACAGCAGCATCACTATTAAGATCTTTATTAATAATATCCGCTAAATCTATATTTGGAATATAATTACTCTGCATCGCCAATTTTAAAATATAGTTTTTTGATATATTTCTGTTTCCTTTTTATAGGAAGTTCATAAAATTCATCAATTGAAATAGGTTCACCTATTTTTTTTTGATTTTCAGTAAGTTCGGCTATTATAGACTCATAATAGTTTGCCCACTCTGCATTAGTTTTTGGGAGTTGTTGATCTTCCATCATTTTAATCCTAACTTTTTATAGAATAGATTTATAGTGTAAAATAAGTCCTTACTGTCATTATTTTTGATCTGAATAGAACTAGAACTTTGCATTTTTATAATATTTTCTTGTGCCATTTGAATTAAATCATCTAGTATTTTTTGACTTACTTTTTTAAAAGTAATATCAATAAAATTTCTTTTTATATTTATTTTTGAAATACCAAGGGTAAGAGATTTAATTTTAATAGTTAGTAAATTAAATAAATTAGTTACTTCTAATGGGTAATTACCATATCGATCATATATCTCATCTAAAACATTTTTAAGCTCTTGAATATTCTTTGAATTAGTAAATTTACGATAAATAATCAACCTGGAAATATCATCAGATATATAATTTTTTGGAATGTAATACTCAAAAAATGCTTCGAATTCAAATTCATCATAATCATCATCAATTTCTGCATTATTATTTTTTTGTCTTTCCACCTCATCTCTTAACATACTTTGGTAAAGCTCTATTCCAATATCTTTCACATGACCACTTTGCTCATCACCAAGTAAATTACCTGCGCCTCTTATTTCTAAATCCTCATTAGCTAACTGAAAATTTGATCCTAGATTTTCATAGTTAGCTAAAACTTGAAGTTTCTTTAGAGCTGTTTTATTGATTAATTTTTCACTGTCATGAAATAAATAGGCATAGGCTCTTTTATTTGAACGACCTACCCTACCTCGCAATTGATATAATTGAGATAAACCAAATAAATTAGAATTAAATATTATTAGTGTGTTTGCATTTTTAATGTCTATTCCAGATTCTATAATATTTGTAGAAATAAGACACTGTATCTCACCTTTTGTAAAAGATATGAACACATCCTCAATATCTTTTTCTTTCATTTTACTGTGACCTACTCCGTAAGAAAGATC
The DNA here is from genome assembly GCA_902632575.1 of uncultured Alphaproteobacteria bacterium. The sequence continues at coordinate 1,475 of CACPCY010000017.1, forward strand.
TATATTTAATTTTTTAATTTCATTTTCTACAAAAGGAATATGGCTTATTCTTGGTACAACAATAAAAATTTGTCCATTCCTCTCTAATTCATTCTTTATAGCTGAAATAAGGGCAACAGATTCATATTTTTGAACATAAGTTCTTATACTAATCCTATTTGATGGAGGTGTTCCAATAATACTTAAATCTTTTAATCCTAATAAAGACATCTGAAGTGTTCTAGGAATAGGTGTGGCGGATAATGAAAATAGATGAATAGTTGGGTATTTGTTGATCAAATATTCCTTTTGATCGACACCAAATTTTTGTTCTTCATCTATTACCAGTGTGCCTAAATTATTAAATTCTATGTCTTTTTTAAAAAGACTATGTGTTGCAATAAGAATTTGAATATCACCTGACTTTAATGAAATTAAAATTTCTTTTTTTTCTTTTGACGAAGTAAATCTAGATAGACATGCAACCTTAATGTTAAAAACTGAAAACCTCTCGCTAAATGTAATAGTGTGTTGCATTGCTAGTAATGTAGTGGGAACGACTATTACAAATTGAAAACCTGATAAATATGTTGCACATGCAATTCTTAAAGCCACTTCAGTTTTACCAAATCCTACATCGCCGCATATAAGTCGATTAGATGGCTTATCTTGTTTTAAATCATTTAAAGATTGTTCTATTGAGTTTAATTGGTCTTCTGTTTCAACAAATGGAAATTGTTGATTAAATTTCTCAAGATCAGAATTATTATATTGAAACTCTTTGATGTTTATAGTGGATCTCTTTGCTGCATTTTTTAAAAGTTTATTAGCTAGAAAACGAATTTTCTTCTTAACTGAAGATTTTCTTAAAATCCAATCATTCGTACCTAATTTATCAAGAAGTAGATTATTATCATCAAACCCATATCTTGAAATATAGTTTAAATTTTCAATTGGTAGTAAAAGCTTGTCGTTGCCACGGTAAATTAATCTAATAAACTCCCTAATTCGATTATTAATTTCAATATTATCAATGGATATAAATCTACCAATACCATGCTTTTGATGAACAACTGCATCTCCTAATGAAAGATCATTAAAATTGATTATAGTGTCTAAATTCGTTTTTTTCGTAGTATGAGTGTTTTTATTGAGGTGTACGATTCCATCAAATAGATAGTCTTTTGAGATTAAAGATTTATAGAAATATAAATTATTACCATAATTTGGTTCAATATTTTTCTTTTGATGAAATTCGTTTTCTATTGTGGAGGAATTTTTTCCACTATGAAAATATATTTTATTACTCATTTTAGAAAATTCATCTAAAGAAGTATTTGATGTAATTTTTAAAGATTTAGGAGAGCTAGATAATATATTTGTAAATTTAAAATTTTCTATTTTGTTATCTTCTAAATAATAATTTGAAAAAGGGATCTCAGGTTGGACTTGATCAAAAATTGTTTTAAGAAAATTTAGTTTCTCTTTTAATATTATGTCACTTCTATTAATTGTATAAATGGAATATCCCATAACGATATCCTCAAAATAACTATCTTTATTACTTGGCTCTAATAACTCAATATTAGGGTTAAATATATCAATCCTCTCTTTCTCATCTTTAAAAGTAAGTTGTGTTTGAGGATTGAATTCTTTTATTGTTTCAATCACATTATCAAAGAATGAAATTCTATAAGGATTATTATTACTGTTATAAATATCTAAAATATCCCCTCTTAGTGAAAATTCGAGTTTATTATAAGCATTTGCTTGGTTTGAATGATTAAATTCAACTAATTTTTCTAAAATTGTATTAGCTTCAATAGTTTGGTTTTTAGTTAATGTTAAAAAATGATCAGCATCTTTATTTATTTGAAATTTTTTTAAAAGATTATTGCAAGTTATTATTATTATATCATTATGATTTAATGTTAGTAATTTTTCTGACCTATCAAGTAAGATGTCAGGTGATGAACTCTCAGAACTGAATGGTAAAGAGTCATGTGCTGGAAAATAACATATTTTCTTATGGGAATAATGTATATTTAGAATATTTTCATAGTCTAGAGCTATCTTATCATCTTCACATAATAAAATTGATTTATTGCCAAATTTAGAAATAGGATTTTCCAATATTATTTTGATAAATTTATAATTTTAAGGTACTTAATTCTATCTTCTTTGAAAGACTCATTAAAAAATACATCAAATATGTATTGTGTTTCATTCTTTAATAAATCATCTAATTGATCAATTAGAGCCTCATCATTAGTGTTTACAAGTTTTGAATAAATTCTCTCAAAAATTACATCTAATTCTTTTATACCTAATGTTTGACATCGATATTTTATTTTTTTTAATTTATCTTTGTAGTTATTATTCATGAACGACAATAGTTTCGATTTTTTATATCAGAATGTAGAAAAACTTAAAGGAATAGGTCCAAAGAAAGCGTCCTATTTTAAAAATCTAAATATAAACACAGTTATTGATATATTTTATAATTTACCGACTAGATCAATAGATCGTACTCAGGATATTGACTTTAAAAATCTTGAAAAAGGACAAACTATCACCACTCTCGTTAAGGTAAAAAAACATTATTTTCCTTTCAATCCTAAACTACCCTACGTGATTGAATGTGAAAAAGGATCTTTAATTATAAACATAATTTATTTTTCAATAAGAGGGAATTTTCTTAGAAAAAAATATCCTGAAAACAAAGAATTAATTATTAGTGGAAAAGTATCATTTTATAAAAGCAATCTTAGTGTAGCACACCCTGATTACATAGAAGAGATAGAAAATGAGGATAAGTTAAGAACTTTTGAAAATATTTATCCTTTAACAAGGGGTATCACATTAAAAGATATCAGAATAGTTTTAAATGACGCAAAAAATCATTTAAATAAATTTGATGAATGGTTGAACGAAAATATTATTAAAAAATATAATTTTTCAAGCTTCAATGAATCATTAATAAAAATGCATTTTCCCTCCGTAAAAGAAGATATTGAAAATAGAGAGAATTTTAGAAAAAGGTTGGCAGTTGATGAATTAGTATCGAATTATTTTGCTATTAGATACTTAAAAGAAAAAACAAAAAGAAAAAATGAAAGTTTAAATCTTAAATTTAATTTACAAGAAAAATTGATAAATGAGCTACCTTTTGAGTTGACAAAAAATCAATATAAAATAATAAACGATATAAATAATTATAATAATACTCAATATCGAGAAACAGTACTATTGCAAGGTGATGTAGGTTCAGGCAAAACTATTGTATCCTTATTAACAGCAATCCCTTTTATTCAAAAACATAAACAAGTTGCGTATATGGCGCCTACAGAAATATTAGCTAATCAAATTTACAGTAATGTATTAAATCATTTAGATAGTGAACAAGTTAAGCCTATATTGCTCACTGGTAGTACTAAAAATAAAAGTAAAATTTATGAAAAAATAGAAAAAGGTATTTTTAATTTTATTATTGGTACTCATGCAATTTTTCAAGAAAATTTAAATTTCTCATCCTTGGCATATGTAATAATCGATGAACAACATCGATTTGGTGTTCAACAAAGACTGTATTTAGCTGAAAAAGGAGTAAATACAAATATTCTATTAATGTCTGCCACACCTATTCCAAGAACACTTGCTTTAGCTCAATATGGTGAAATAGAACAAGTAATACTAAAAGAAAAGCCAGCTTTTCAAAAACCGATAATAACTAAAGTATCGAGCATTGACAAAATTAAAGATATAGAAATTTTGTTAAAGAAAAAAATTTCAAATGTGTCTCAAGTTTACTGGATTTGCCCTTTAGTTGAGGCATCAGAGACTCAAAAGTATAAAGATGTAGAAACACGATTTAAGTCTTTGAAGAATATATTTGGTTCAGAAGTTGAAATGTTGCATGGTAAAATTAAGAGTGATCAAAAAGAAAGAATTATTCAAAATTTTCAAAAAGGAAATATAAAAATATTAGTTGCTACTACTGTAGTAGAGGTAGGCATAGATAATAAAAATGCAGATTATATTGTAATTGAAAATGCAGAAAAATTTGGCTTATCTCAATTACATCAGTTAAGAGGAAGAGTAGGAAGAGGTAACAATCAAGGTTATTGTTTTGCTTTATATGGCAAGGATTTACCTGATAATACGATAAATCGACTAAAAATATTCAAAGAAAACTTAGATGGTTTTAAATTATCCGAAAAAGATCTCGAAATTAGAGGCACTGGTGACATATTAGGATATCGTCAAAGTGGTGACTCATTATTCAAGTTTGTAAATGTTTATCATGATCAAGAACTAATAATAGATGCACTTCAATATGTAAAAAAATTGATTGAAAAAAAAGATTATGAAAATGAAAAATTTAAAAAAGATATATATAAGTTACTTATGTTTTTTAAGCAGCAAGAAGCAATAAAACTATTATTTAGTTAACTTTTTAATTTTTTTCTTTTTAGGAAGAGCTTTTTTAATTTCCGGTGCTTTGGGTGTAACTAGTCCTGCAGAAATGATGTATTTGATTGCTTGATCGACAGACATATTAAGTTTGGTACATTTTGATAATGGAACAAACATCAAGAAACCTGTAGTTGGATTAGGTGTAGATGGCATGAAAACATTTATCATCTTTTGATTTTTTCTTTTTGCTATTTCCCCTTTTGTTTCACTTGTTAAAAATGCAAGGGCAAAAATATCTTTTTGAGGATATTCAATAAGAACAACCTCTTTAAAAGCATTAGACTGTGTCGTAGCAAATGTATCAATAATCTGTTTTACTGTATTATAGATTGAGTTTAAGCCGGGAATTTTGGATAAAACAGCATCAACTACTCGATGATAAAGTTTTCCAAAAAAACTTCCAGCTATGGCTCCTAAAATTGTAAAAAATAAAAAAGCAACTATTAAACCAACACCAGGTATTTCAGATGGAATACCAAATTTATTTAGAGGTATGAAAGGTCTAAATATTTTATCTGCAATACCAACTACTACCCATGCAACGTAAATAGATAAAGCTAATGGTGCAACAATTAATATGCCACTAATAAAATGATTTTGAATTTTTTTCATTTAACTTAATTATTTATTTTATCTTCAAACTCAAAAACATTCTTATTATTAATTTCAAAAGATACTTTTATCGATAGATCCTTTACATCAGGGTTATTTTCAATGAATTGATTAAGTTCTTGTTGTGAGCTAATCCCTAATCTTTTGAGAAATTTTCTAACTTTTAATTGTGTTTCATCATCCATGAAATTGATAATATGGATTTTTTTTCATATTTGAAGGCTTTTAAATAATCAAAAACTATAAATGATAGTTAGGATAGTTTTCAATTCTAAGATAGTTGTAGATATGCCTATTACTACGATTAATCTAGCTAAAAAAGATAGTATTTTATTACCTTTATATTTTTGAGAACTTCTCCAAACACCAATGCAAGATGTAAAGTAATAGATTAGATTTAATACAAGATATAATGAAAATGTATAAATAAAATTTTGTATATGTATTTTTGTGACGAGCAATAGAGGTGCCGAAATAAGGAAATTAACAAGAACGTAATAAATCCAATAACTTTTGTATAAAGGTAAATTACCTTTAAAAAGCTCCATAAGGTTATTTTCAATTTTAAATATGAAATTCATATTTTAATTCTTCCCCATTGAATTTTATTCCAGACTCTCTCATGAATATAATAAATTAATATACCGTTCATTATTTCATAAATGACAATGGATTTTGTCCAATCTAAGTTTGATGTAATAAACATAGCAGAAATAAATGTTATTGTAGATGCGGCTAATCTCCATGTGAGTGCCTTGAAAAATGATCTGAGTCTAATTACTTTTTGATTAAATCTGCCATATTTGTATAAATTCCATACTCTTTCATGAAAATAGTATGTAATCATTTTTAAAATAAAAACAATTAAAGCTACATAGAAAGGAGAAGTTGCATCAAAGTTTTCTGAACCATAAGAAATAACAAAGAAACTTATCAGAAAAGTATTTATAAAACCAACTATTCTATAACTTATAGTTTTTAAGATTGATCTATTTTTTGTTACTTTCATTATTGAAGAATTTCATATTCTTTCAAATGAAGATTAGCTTTAAATTTTTTTGAATTAATTCTAAATTTAGCAGGAATTTTAATTATTTCTTTTTCAAATGAATAAACCGTTATAACTTCTAAATTATTTTTTTTATTCTCTTTATAAAGACCTTTAAAAAAAGGAAATACTAAATCTATAACTTCAGCGTTTCCCTTGTATATTGAAGGATTATTAGATTTTAAGTTTTCAGTATTTTTTGTAATGGATGATAATTCATAAATGTTAATTCCATCAATAATTAACCTTTTTGAGTCTGTTTGGAAAATAAAATATTGAACTAATTGTGATATCGGATCAGTGAAAAATTTATAATCATTAATTAAAGTATTTTGCAAATTAATTTGATCACTGGTGAGTTCTTTTGAAATTTCAATATTTGATATAGTACCATTCTTGTTAAAAATAATATTTTCAAATCTATCCTGTTTAGAGCTTTTTGTTTTACTCTTGTAAATTATGGGATTGAAGCTATCATCTTTAATTTCTCCACTAACATTTGTAATAGACTCATACCCATAAATTTTGTTAGTCACACCATAACTTTTAATTGTGAAATCAATTTCATATAAATTATCTTCAATTTTAATTTTCCAGAATAAGTCTGCTAGGTGAATTGATTTCCAATCAATTTCATATTTTAGATTTATTACTTTAGAGTTGAGGTAATAAGGATATATTATTAAAAAAATTATGAAAAATATGCGCATCAATAAAACATCGTATAAAAGTACTACTATCGATGATTATAATACTATAATTGATGTAAGAACCCCATTAGAGTTTGTTGAAGACCATATCCCAAGATCAGTAAATTATCCCGTATTAACAAATAAACAACGTCATGAAATAGGATTAAAATATAAAGAGAATTCTTTTTTAGCTAAAAAAGAAGGAGCTAGTATTATTAGTGCAAATATTTCCAAAATTATTAATAAAATAAAATTTGATAAAAAAAATAAAACATTAATTTATTGTTGGAGAGGTGGTCTTAGATCACTTAGTTTATATTTAGTTCTTAAACAAATAGGTTACGACGTAACATTATTAGAGGGTGGATATAAGACTTACAGAGGTTATGTAGTAGATTTTTTTGAAAATAATACTGATAAATTTAAATTTAACCAAATTATGGGTGTAACGGGTGTAGGAAAAACACTTTTTATTAAAGAATTATCAAAAAAATATCAAGTGATCGATTTTGAAGGTTTGGCCAAACATAAAGGCTCTATTTTGGGAAATATACCAAATACTGTTCAACCATCACAAAAATTATTTGAAACATTAATTTATGAAAAACTTCACTCTTTCAATTCAAGAAAAAATATATGGGTTGAAGCAGAAAGTATTAAAGTGGGTAAGTTAAGTATTCCAAGTAAAATTTGGAAAAATATGCCTTTGGGTAAAAATGTAAAAATAAAGAGTAATTTAACAGAGAGGGTGAAATTCATTTTAAAAGATTACAAATATTTTACTAATTCACCAGATTTAATGAAAAATGCGCTTATTGTATTAAAGAAAATTATTCCAAAAGAGGAATTTAAACTTATTGAAGTAAATTTAAAAAAAAAGGAGTATTTTCAGTTTGTGAAATCATTAATTGAATATCATTACGATAGAGCTTATAAAAAGACTCGAGCTGAAAATGATAGTAATATTTATAAAGAGATATATTTAAATAAAATCAACTTATTAAATATTAAAAGAGTTATTAAAGAGAGTAATTATTTTTAAAATGGTCAAATTTTTTTACTTTGGCAAGATTAAATTTTTTTAGATTTACACCCTTTCCTTTTTCTACACTTCCAATACATATAATTCTAATACCCCTTTCAATTAAAAGTTTTTTTTTATTTAAATATAATAAGTTTTTAGGTGAGGTAAAAACTGGAACATACTCTTCCCCACTGGATAAAATAAGTGAAATATATTTTTCTTCTTCAAAAAACTTACAAAGCTTAGAATTAACAGAGTTGAGATTATTTAATTTAATTTTTTTTTTGGATTTCAACGAAATAGTTTCTAAAGTTGATAAAAGACTATCTGATAAATCCATACAAGTTGTAATATCTAGATGCTTAAATATATCTTGATAAATATACATTTTAGGTTTTAAAAATTGTTTTACTGATAAATTTTTTAAATAATTAGGTAATTTCAACTTACTATATAAACTTAAGTATCCTAGTTTTGAATATCCAATACCTGAAAAGGTGTATATTTTATCATCAACCTTAGCATTAGATCTCTTTATTATTTTAGTATTATTAATTTTATCGCTAATAATTGTTAGAGATAAAAATAATTTATCAGAAGAAGTGGTATCCCCACCAATTATCTCGACCTTATTTCTTAGGCATATTCTATGAAAATTAGTGATGATTTGTTGCACAAACTTATAGTTTTTATTTGGAAAACTAACATTTAATAAAACATATTTAGGTACACCTCCTGAGGATTGAATATCACTATAATTTGATAGAAAAAGCCTATGCGCTATGTTATGAGGAGTAAAATACTTTAAATCAAAATGCTTATTTTCAACTAAAGTATCAGAAGAGATTAATTGTTTTGTTTTATTAATATAAGCACAATCATCACCTATATTTTTATAATTCTTTTCAAAATAATTAATAATTTTTTGCTCATATGACATAAAGTAAATATAATTGAATATGAATTCAAAAACAGAGATATTTAACTAATTTTTTTTCTAACCAAAGGAAATGAGTCTCTTTTTTTAGTTAAAACTAATTGGAAAATCACATTATCACCTTTGGTAAAAGATAATTCACTTAAATTTAAATAAGCTTCCCACATTCTTATAAATCTATCATCATACAGTTTAAGAACCTCTTTTTCTTCTTTTTTAAAATTTTTAAACCAATGAGAAAGTGTTTTAGCATAATGTAATCTAAGAACCTCTATATCTGAGATTATAAGTCCAGATTTTTCTACTGCTGGCATTACCTCAGACAAAGATGGTATATAGCCACCAGGAAAAATATATTTTCTAATAAATGCAGGAGTCATTTTCGGAACTCTAATATTGCCGATTGTATGTACTACCGCTATGCCATCATCAGATAATAAATTATATATTTTTTTAAAATATGTTTTGAAAAAGGGTTTTCCTACATGCTCAAACATTCCAACAGAAACTATTTTTGTATAAGAATTCTCCTCATCTCTATAATCTTGTAAAGAATAAGATAAATTTTCTTTTTTATCTGACTTTTTAAGTTGGTCATTACAGTATTTAATTTGCTCTTCGGATAATGAAACACCCTTTACTTTACAGTCATGATGGTCTGCAAAATGTCTACTAAGTGATCCCCACCCACAACCTATGTCTAAAACTCTATCATTGGAATTTAATAATAATTTGTCAGCTAATCTGCTCATTTTGTTAGTTTGTGCTTGTGTTAATGAGTCGTTTTCATTTTCAAAGTATGCGCATGAATATTGCCTAGTTTCATCCAAAAATAAGTCATACAACCTATCAGATAAGTCGTAGTGACTTGCGACATTACTTTTTGAACTCTTAACGAAATTTAACTGAAATAGTGGATTAATGATTAAAATAATTCTGAATATTAGTGTATTTGATATTTTTTCAAGGTATTTATTATAATTTTCAATAAGTAATTCAGAAAACTCATAAAAAGTAGAATTGCTTAACTCGTAATCTTTATCCATATATCCTTCCGTAAGCACGAGAGAAGGTGCATAAAAAATTTTATATAAAAATTTCTTGTTATTGATCTGTAAAATTAATGGATCAGTGCCGTTGTCAATAAGATGGTCATTTCCATCAAATTTTATAATAACAGATCTTGTTTTGATTAAGTGTTTAATTAAAAATTTAAGTACCCTAAAAGACATAATTTTCTTATAAATATCTAAATATACAAAATTTATAAAATTTTATCATATATTGATTGATAAAATGAATTAAAATATCAACTAAATAGTTGAACTTTTAATATTAAGCTAACGTAATACAAAATATGCATACCAAAGAAAAAATTGAATTTATATCAAATTGGATAAAAGATTATGCAAATACAAACAATGTTGATGCGTTAGTTATTGGTATTTCAGGAGGTATTGACTCTGCTGTCACAAGTACGTTGTCAGCAAAAACAGGCTTAAAAACATTTGTTGCGAACATGCCTATACTTGATCACAAAACAACTAATGAAAGAGGTGTAAATCACATAGACTGGTTAAAAAAGAATTTTAGTAATGTAACGGACTTTAAAATAGACCTCTCTCTTGTATTTGAAAGTTTTAAATCAGCTCTTGATAAAAATGACTCTGAACACGGTTATGCAAATTCACAGGCTCGATTAAGGATGATGACTTTGTATCAAATAGCAGCTAGCAATAACGGAATTGTTGTTGGCACAGGAAATAAAGTTGAAGACTTTGGAATTGGTTTTTATACAAAATACGGAGATGGAGGTGTCGATATTTCTCCAATCGCAGATTGTCTCAAAACAGAAGTGTGGGATATGGGGAAGGAATTAGATATAAACCAAGACATAATAGATGCAGCACCGACAGATGGTTTATGGACTGATGGAAGATCTGATGAAGATCAAGTTGGTTTAAGTTACTCTGAAATTGAAGAGGCAATGCTTAATGAGAGATCATCAAATAGAAAAAAGTATCTTGAGATTAGAAAAAATAATGTTCATAAAATGAACCCTATCCCTGTTTGTATTTTACCAAAATAGAATTTCTAAAAATTATACTCGTGAACCGGTAGTGTTATCAAAAAGGTGCACTGATGCACCAGATATTTCAAATTTAAATGTATCACCTGCATTTAGATTTATCTTCGAAGACAATTTACAACTAAACTCTTGATCACCTATTTTTGAATAAATGATCATATCAGAACCTAAATATTCAACTAAATTTGCTACACAAGAATGCTGTCCTTTATCTGATATTAGAATATCGTCTGGCCTTATACCTAAAGTAGCATCATCTATGTTTGTAGAATTATTAAGGTTAATTTTTATATCAGATATATGAGCTATACCATTTTCAATTTTGCAATTAAATAAATTCATCTGTGGAGATCCTATAAATTCAGCAACAAATTTAGTATTTGGTTTAGAATATATCTCTTTAGGTGTACCAACTTGTTCAACAACACCATTGTTAATTACTACTATCCTATCCCCTAGTGTCATTGCTTCTGTTTGATCATGGGTAACAAAAATACTAGTTACGCCCATTTGTCTTTGAAGACGTTTGATTTCCAAACGCATTTGATTTCTTAATTTTGCATCTAAGTTAGATAATGGTTCATCAAATAAAAATATTTTCGGGTTTCTAACTATGGCTCTTCCCATTGCAACTCGTTGTCTTTGCCCTCCTGAAAGCATACTTGGTTTTCTTGTGAGTAATTGATCTATTTCTAAGAGTTTAGCTACATCGTTAACTTTGTTATTGATCTCTTCTTTAGATATTCCTCTATTCTTAAGACCATAAGCCATATTATTAAATACTGACATGTGAGGATAAAGTGCATAATTTTGAAAAACCATTGCTACA
>CACPCY010000018.1 GCA_902632575.1 uncultured Alphaproteobacteria bacterium
AATTTCTTTTTACGTTTGGAAACTGACTTATTGCATGATCGATACTACTTCCCTGCCCAATTTTTTTAATTGAGATAAATAAGTTTGTGATATCAGTCGGTTTAGATATTTTTAGACCCGTCTATTAATGATTGGACAACATTAGGGTCTGCCAATGTTGATGTGTCGCCAAGTTGTTCTTCTTCTTTTGATGCTATTTTTCTTAAGATCCTTCTCATTATTTTGCCTGATCTTGTTTTTGGAAGCCCTGGTGAGAATTGCAACTTATCAGGTGTTGCTATTGGACCTATTTTCGTCCTAATCCATTGCACGAGTTCCTTTTTTAAATCCTCGCTAACCTCAACTCCAGTATTTGTTGTAACATAAGCATAAATACCTTGACCTTTTATATCGTGGGGGTAGCCCACTACTGCCGCTTCAGAAACTAATTCGTGTTCAACAAATGCACTTTCAATCTCAGCTGTTCCAAGTAAGTGACCAGATACATTTATACAATCATCCACTCTCCCTGTTATCCAATAAAAGCCATCCTTATCTCTACGACAGCCGTCCCCGGTAAAATATTTTCCTTTAAATTGACTAAAATAAGTATCAATAAAACGCTGGTGATCGCCATATACTGTTCTCATTTGACCGGGCCAACTATCTAGCATGCAAAGCTTTCCTTCACATTCTCCCTCTAATATATTTCCATTATCATCAACTATTGCTGCTTCAATTCCAAAATATGGTTGGGTTGCACTTCCGGGCTTAAGTTTTGAAATGCCGGGTATTGGAGAAATTAAATGTCCACCTGTTTCCGTTTGCCACCAAGTGTCAATAACAGGACATTTGTCTTTACCAACTATCGACGAATACCAATTCCAAGCTTCTGGATTAATTGGTTCACCAACTGTTCCTAAAATTCTCAAAGAACTTAAATCACACTTTTCAATATAAGAGTTTCCCTCTTTCATTAGAGACCTCAATACTGTCGGCGCAGTGTAGAAAATATTAACTTTATATTTATCGCAAACCTCCCAGAAACGAGAAAAATCTGGATAGTTAGGAACGCCTTCGAACAATAATGTTTTACCACCGTTTGCGAGTGGACCATAAACTGAATAAGAGTGTCCTGTAATCCATCCAGCATCAGCAGTACACCAATAAACATCACCTGGATGATAGTCAAAAGAATACTTATGCGTAAATGAAGCATAAACTAAATATCCTCCAGTGGTATGAAGAACTCCTTTTGGCTTACCTGTAGAACCAGATGTATATAAAATGAAAAGAGGATCCTCTGCGTTCATTGATACACATTCACATTGATCATCAACTTCTTTAACTAATTCATCATAATAAAAATTATTATCTTTATGTAATTTGTCTTGAGTATTTGTGTATCTAATAACAAGATTTTTTATAGAACTATCACAACTCTCTAAAGCTGTATTAATATATTTTTTAAGCGGAATTATTTTTCCACCTCTAACACCTTCATCTGCAGTAATTACATATTGAGATTTGCAATCTTTGATACGTCCTGCAATTGACTCTGGGGCGAAGCCTCCAAAGATTACTGAATGTATTGCACCTATTCTTGCACAAGCCAACATAGCGAATGCAACTTCAGGAATCATAGTTAAATAAATTGTTACAACATCACCTTTTTGCACACCAAGTTTCTTTAAAACATTTGCAAATTTACTTACTTCTGACTTTAGTTCTCTATAAGTGTAAGTTTTATTTTTACTAGTATCATCTCCCTCCCAAATAACTGCTATTTCATTTGGTTGTGTTTCCGCATGTCTATCAACACAGTTATAACAAACGTTTAATTCACCATCCTCAAACCATTTGATAGATACGTCACCATCGTAGTTGGTGTTTTTAACTTTAGTGAAATCTTTAGTCCACGTCAGTTGAGATTTTGCCACTTTAGACCAGAATTGTTCTTTATTACTAAAAGACTCTGCATACATCTCTTCATATTGTTCTTTTGATAGCAGTGGATTAGATAATTTAAATTCTCTCATTTTTTTCACTCATTTTAATTAATTTCTTCCATTGCTTCAATGTTACAGGCATCACACTTAATCTGGCTTGTTTTACAAGGGGAAAATCTTGGAAAAATGGGTCTGCTTTTATTTCTGATAAGTAAACTTCATTTAGATCTTTGACATAGGTTACGTCAATCATTCCAAATATTCCTTTTTTATCTGTGTGATCCGGATAATATTCCTTTGTAACTCTGACTATTCCCTTAATGGCTTTTTCTTTTACTGAGTGATAAAACAGACACTCATCTCCCTTTCTCATCTTTTTCATATTATTTGCTGCCTGGTAATTTCTAACACCGTCCCAATGTTCAGTTTTTTTCTTTTTTTGTTGATCCCATGACCAAGAACTAGGCTCTGATTTTAAAAGCCAATAATTTTTAGAAGTGTTCATGTATTAATATATTAGGTGATGGTCTAACATTGTAATTATTTAACTTCGTTTTTCTAGTTTTCATATATTCTATAGCGTTCCAACCAATCATTGCAGCATTGTCGGTACATAAAGATAAAGGTACTTGATGAAAATTAAGTTTATTTGTTAAAATAAGTTTTTGAAGTTCAATATTTAAATATTTATTTGCTGCTACTCCACCACAAATTGAAAAATCATTAATTTTAATATTTTCTTTTTGTAAGAGTTTAATGCTATTTAATATTTTAATTTCTAACACTTTAAATACAGTATGTTGAAATGAAGCCGAAAAGTCCCTCAGAAATATTTTCGTTTTTTTATTATTTTTGATGGTATTTAGCGATGCTGTTTTTAAACCTGAAAAAGAAAAATCGCAATTATTTTTCTTTGTTAAAGGCATAGGGAGTTTAAACTTCTCAATATTACCACCTAATGCTAGACGTTCAATTTCCGGCCCACCAGGGTACCCCAACCCTAAACCTTTAGCCACTTTATCAAAACATTCACCCGCTGAGTCATCAATTGTTGATCCAAGAGTGATAAAATTTTTTGGATTTTTAACCAATACTAATGCCGTATTTCCTCCAGAGACGAGTAGGCATAAATATGGAAACTTAATTTTAGACACAAGTCGAGGTGATAGCAAATGTGCTTGTAAATGATTAACTGGAATAAGTTTAATATTTTTAGACATTGATAGACCTTTTGCAAAAGATGACCCTACAATTAATCCACCTATGAGCCCAGGCCCAAAAGTTGCAGCAATTGCTGAAATTTTTGAAAAATTAATTTTTTTAATTGATTTGACCAATGTATCTAAAATTTCCAAATGTTGTCTTGCTGCCATTTCGGGTATAACGCCCCCATGATCTTTATGAAATTTCCTATGATTAATTGTTTCAAGAAACTCAACACTTTTATCATCTTTTACAATGGCGATAGACGTATCATCACAAGAACTTTCTATTGCTAAAACTTTCATTATTATAAAAAAATATAGATTCTTATTGAATGTCTGAAAATCAAAAAAATGACAGCAAAAAAAGCTTTCTTCAACGAAATCTTTTCCTAATAGTAATATTTTTAATCGTTATAACTGTTGCAGGGGGCTACTTGTATCGAAATAACCTTTTAATATTTGATGAGACCCAATTCAGCAAATTAAACCAAGAAACTCAATCACCAAATATTCAAAAAGAGATAACCCCTGTTAATGATTTAAATAACAAAGAACTGGAAGATAAAGTAGATCGTCTTGAGTCTCTTATACTAGAGTTAGCAAAAAATGTTCAAGAAATACCCCAAACTACCATTGTTCAGCAAGAGCCAGAACCACAAAAAATTACTTTATCCAATGATGAGGCATATGAATTAATTTTGTCAATAAATCAGATTATAATTAATATTGATCAACAACAAATTCGAAATAAAAATATTCAAAAACTTCAAAATCAATATTTATTTTTTAATGAAGAAAAATTTAAAGAGCTACTCACTATTCCAGATTATACATATTCAGTACAGCAATTACAAATTAATGAAAATACATATGTACAAAATGAGTTTATGAAACAAAATAATTTTCAATGGCTTAAAAGAATTATTGAAAATATATTTGAAATTCAAATAACAAAAAATTCATTAGAACCCTTACCATCATTTATTAATGCGATGTACAATCGACAATATACAAAAGCAATAATTGAATACGAGAAATTAAATCCTAATCAAAAAATATTTTTTAAATCTTCTTATGAACTAGCTCAAATCTACAACGATAACCAAATTTTTCTAGAGAATATGATTTAATGATAAGGCTACTAATAATTTTAATAATTTTTATAAGCGGTTACGGCGCTCTTTTTTATCTGTTTAACAATGCTGGCAATCTTTCACTCGTTTTAGGCATTTGGCAATTGAGCATTCCCATTGTCCAACTACTTTTTGTCTTAATAACATTCCTTATTCTTTTAATTTTGTTTTCTTATGCTTTTACAAAGCTTTTTATTTATCCGCGAGCTGCTTATATGCGCTACAAATCCTCAAATGAGCAAAAAGGCCTTGAACATTTAAGAGAGACATTAGTTGCAATTACTGAAGGCAATACTGATAAAGCTACACAAAGTCAGAAAAAATTTAAAAAATACTTAGGTAAAGATCCTTTAAATAAAATTTTACAAACGCAAATTAAAAAAACAAAGGACCTCAAAATAGTTAATGTTGAAAAAGGATCGGATTAACTTAAAAAAATAATTCCTGCACCAATACAAGTTAAAATAGCGCCTATTACTGCTAGATGCCCTGCATAATTTTTGGTAACAATCCACAATATCGGTATTATCATAATAGGCATTGTACTTGATAAAGTTGAAATAATTCCAGGATCTCCATTTTTCAGAGCAATAATCAACATCGTCATACCAACCCCCATCCCCATAAAACCTAAAAAAATACTAAAAACAGTTTTTTTGATATCTTTCATTTTTTTCCATAACTGATTATTTTTTATAAAAAATAAGCTTCCAAACATTATTATCGCAGCAACTATTACTCGAAGATAGGAAACTACAATTGGATCTGTTGAGACTAGCGCAGGTTTCATTAAAATTATCCCAATAGATTGACAAAGAGCAAGCCCAATGCCCGCGAATAAACCAGTATATTTATTTCCTTGAATATTTTCTAGGTCATCATCAGGAATGGTTCGATTAAATTGAATTGCAATTATAATTCCTAAAAAAATTAAGCTACAACCAATCAGCTCTATTAATGATGGCAAAGTTTGAAGAAATATCTCTGCTAAAATGATTGTAAATGGAATTTGCATTGAAAAAAGTAATGCCTGCCTTCTAGGCCCTAACCTTTTAAGACATATAAACAAAAAAGTATCTCCAATTATTATTCCTATGATTGAGGATAAAACTATTGCTGTAAAAATAGATTGATCAAAATAAATAGATTGCCAATTGATATAAATATAAGGAAAGAAAAAAACTATAATCCCTAATAGTCTTAATAAGTTATAATTATAACTTCCAAAGTATCTAACTATTCTGGTAGCAGAGAGAGCTACAGCTGACCATATTGCTGCGGCTCCAATTGCCAATAGATACCCAATCACGAAAGGATATTACAAGTTAAAATGAGAAATAATACTTTTTTATGATTATAAATTATTGCTTCAGTTGAAATCTAAATCATCAACAAAAATAGACGTAAAAACTTCTATTGTAATATTTGTATTTTGGTCAATCTACGACACCTGTTGCATTAGAAATATCAACCTCTTCTTTGGTGTTACCAATTCTCATCTCATCAAAATAAATGACTCTTTTTGGAATCTCTACCCCCCAATCATACTTAAAAGGTTCATTGGTCTTACTTGTATGTATAGTTCCTGTTTTTTCATCAACATCTTTCCACTCACTTACATCAACTTCCTTTGTTTTGTTTTTATCAAGCCATTTACTTATAAAACCATTATAAAGTCCGTAGTTTAGAAAAAACTCTTCTTGATCTCTAGGACGATTTTCGTAGGACTCTTTTGTAAAAATAGGATACCTCCGCGAGCACTCATTTACCTTTTTGCCATTCAAATATAATTCCGTATAACTCTCACCTATTTCTTTTCTTCCACCTTCGTAGGCAAGCTCAGTTTTTATAATTATGTCATTCCACTTCCCTTTAAAGCTTTTAGCAGAACCTACATAGCAGTTATTTGTACCAGCACCTAAAATATTAAACTCCAAAATAATAGATACGTTTATTTGTCGGAGCATCCAAATTGCATCCCGCCAACCATTTACTTTCATCTGCACAAGAGAGGTTGTTAAATCTTTATCAGATATTGACTCTTCCACATATAAACTAAAACCTAACCATTTTGTTTGATTAACACCATTCCAACCATAATTTCTCTCAACTCTTTGCCTATCATTTTCACAGTCATTCCAATCTTTATATGCACCACACTCGCCATGATTTAATTCAAATCTTTGGGAATATTCTCCTGCTCTAATAATTTCTTTAGTTAGTTGGTAATTATGCTCTTCTTTAGATGACGATCCGCCTAGGTCAGTTGAGTTTTGACTTAAATTTACTGTTGAACCCCAAATTGAAAAAGAAAGAAAAAAAAAGGGGACTAAATAAAATAGCCCCCTTTGAAAAATTAACTTCAATATAAGTTATCTACGCTGACCAAATAATTGCATTAACATTATGAAAAGATTAATGAAGTCTAAATATAATGTCAGTGCACCCATGATGGCAGCTTTTCCTGCAAAAGCAGTTCCAGCAACTTGATAATAAGTTGATTTAATTCTTTGCGTATCGTAAGCAGTTAAACCCACAAACACTAGAACACCAACACATGAGATTACAAACTGCATCGCTGAACTTTGTAAAAATATATTTACAATACTAGCAATGATAATCCCTATAAGGCCCATAATAAGAAATGAGCCAAACTTGGTTAAATCTCTTTTAGTTGCGTATCCATAGATGCTCATCGCAGCGAATGTACAGCTAGTTATTAAAAACACTCTAACTATGCTCACACCGGTGAAAACTATGAAAATATAAGACAGTGAAATTCCCATCACAGCAGCAAAAGCCCAAAATGTCATTTGAGCTGCAGAGGTAGACATTTTTTGTAATCTTGCACCTAAAAAGAAAATAAATCCAAGTGGAGCAAGCATTACAACCCACTGAAGTGCTGTACCGTAAATAGCCCCCATTAAAGTAGGAGACTGAGAAAATCCCCATGCCACTAAACCACTAATCGCTAAACCAGAAGTCATATAATTGTAAACTTTCATCATATAATCTCTCAAGCCCTGATCTATCGCTGTTGATTGTGACTGCGAATAAGTATTTTGTTTTAATTCGACCATTATTTCTCCTTAATAAACATAATATGGCTATTATCTTGATATTTTTCAAGTAAAACCGTATTAATCTTTTATGAAATTCAAACCCTTAGGAAACACTGACCTTCAAGTTAGCCTTATTTGCCTTGGAACAATGACGTGGGGAGAACAAAACACTGAAAATGAGGCATTTGAACAAATGGATTACTCTATGGAGCAAGGAGTCAATTTCTTTGATACCGCTGAGTATTATTCGGTTAAAGGCAAGGAAGCAACATATGGTAGCACTGAGAAAATAATTGGTAATTGGTTTAAACAAAAAAATAATAGAGATAAAATAATACTAGCATCAAAAGTTGCTGGTCCAGATGTAAGGTGGATAAGAGGTGGCGGTTTACAATTCAACGAGAAACATTTCACTGAGGCATTAGAGGGAAGTTTAAAAAGGTTACAAACAGATTATATTGATCTTTATCAGCTCCACTGGCCAGAGAGAAAAACAAATTTTTTTGGTAGATTAGGATATAAAAATTACAAAGATGAAAAAGAGTGGACACCCTTTGAAGAAATATTATTGACAGCAAAAAAATTTATTGATCAAGGTAAGATTAGATATCTAGGTTTATCTAATGAAACCCCTTACGGCCTTTCCAATTATATTAATATATCCAAATATAAAAATTTACCTAGAGTGATGTCTGTTCAAAATCCATACAGTTTATTAAATCGAACTTATGAGGTAGGTATGTCAGAAATATCAATCAGAGATCAGGTAGGTTTGTTAGCCTACTCACCATTAGCATGTGGTGTATTAACAGGAAAATACAGAAACTCCAAAAAACCTGACGGTGCTAGATTAACAATTTGGGAAGATTGGACAAGATACACCAATGAGAGATCAATGGTTGCAACAGAGCAATATTGTAAAATTGCTGAGGATCACAGTTTTACCCCAACTGAATTATCACTAGCATTCGTCAATCAACAAGAATTTGTAACAAGCAATATCATTGGTGCAACTAAAATGGATCAATTGAAAGAGAATATAAATTCAGTAAATATAGAATTATCGAGTGAAATAATTGATAAGATCAATGATGTACACGAAAATAATCCATCACCAGCACCTTAAATTATGACTGATTGGCCAAAAGATAATAAGGGAAGATTATCAAAAACTTTTGAATTTAAAAATTACAGAAAAAGCTTTGCATTTACTAGCCAAGTAGCAATGTTATCTGAAAAAAAAAATCATCATCCACAAATAATTTTAGATTACGGAACTGTCACTATATCACTTATTTCTCATGACGTTCAGAAAGTTACCCAAAGAGATCTAGATTTAGCAGTTCAAATCGATAAACTTTACCAAGAATGATCTACCTAATAGGTGTCCCTGGTTTAATTCCTTTTTATTTATGTTTTTATAATATCGATTTAATATTTCTCGATTTTAATAAAGATATGTTTGTTTATTATTCTGCAGTGATTATGTCTTTTTTAGGAGCAGTGTATTGGGGAGTCTATCTAAAATCAAAAAATAATATTGCTATCTTATTTAGTGTTTGTCCTGCCGTTTATGCGTTTTTGGTTTTAGCATTTGATTTAAAATTTGATGAAACCATAGGACTTTTTATAGTAGGTTACTTTATAGTTTTATGCTTTGATTTCTTTTTTTATTTTAGAGAAAAAATAATTCAAACTGACTATTTCATTTTAAGATTAATATTAACTGCAGGTATCGCTCCCGCACATATTCTGTATGTAATTTAATAATGTAAATTAATTAGCGAATAAGTTCAGTAACTTGCCAAATTTACCAGAGAACTTTATTTTGCCGTGAGTATAAGCTAGTCCAATACAGCCGGTTTGAGCATTACCAACGGGAGTGTGATCGTGATCGTCACTTCTAACTTGGACAGATCCTTGTTTATAGTTTCCGTACTCATCGCTATAAGAACCATGTAATACTAAGAAGCTTTCATTCCCTTCATGAGTGTGTTGAGGGATCTTTGCACCAGGCATTACGTGGATAAGCTCTAATTTCTCATTATTATCTTTAGGAAGAATAGAAGCAATTTTAACATCTTTGAAAGACTTCCATTTAATACCATTATTTCTGAAATGTGATTTGAGAGTGGCTGGTAATTGATTTAGAAGCGGATCATGATCTTCGGTAATTTGAGTTATCAATTTTTCATTTTTTGTTTGGGTTAAAACTTTGTCCCATAAATCTTTAGATAATGGCGATATCTCAGTTTTATTTAAAAAATATCCACCAACTTCGTTAATTGCAGAGTTCATCAATCTATTTTCAGGAACGACCTCAGCTAAGCACTGTTGAAATATGAGACTAGCCGGAGAATTAACGGGCGTACTAAGAATTTCAAATGTCATTTAATTAACCATACTTCCGCCATCATTATTTAGATTAACCATACTGCCGTCTTGTTCCAATTTGCCGCGGATCTTCTCTAATGCTAGACGAATTCTTGATTTTACAGTGCCTAATGGGATTTTAGTGATCTCAGCGATTTCACCATGTGATTTTTCCTCAAAGAAATTCATTTTTAGCAGATCTAGTTGATCTTTTGGTAGATCATCTAAATATTGTGCCACCATTTCAAACTTTTGATCATGTTCGATATTTTCATCTGCTTTGGATTCAACGGGAGGCAAAATGGCAGTCTCAATGTCCTCTAAGACAGCTTTTCTGGTTTTTCTTAAAATATCTATTTTTTTATTCCGAGCGATAGTATAAATCCAGGTGCTTGGTGAGGCTACTGAAGAGTCATAATAATCTGCTTTCGTCCAGATAATCGTCATGGTTTCTTGAATTATTTCTTCTGCGACGGCATCATCTGCACCTGATTTCATTAAAAAAGACTTTAGCCTCGGACCAAAATAATCAAAAATTTTTTTAAAACTCCCAATATCCTGCCTTTCAGCAATATTGTGAAGTGCCTCCACAAAGGGATTTTTAACTTTTACCATCAATCTCTCCAAGTACATTTTTCCATTTATTATTTTAAAAAGCAATCTTAATTGGTATATTCACTGACATTAAAACACCATGTTTAAACAAAAATTATTATATTTGACTTTATCCTTAACTTTTTTAATAAGTAATTTGTTTGCTACACACTCCATTGACTTTGAGCATGGCAAGTGGTCCTTTAAAAAAATAAACAATAAAACATGTTCAATCTTTCAAGTACCCACATCAGAAAAAGGTGATTACACGAATAGAGGTTCAGTAATTTTTTATGTGTTTAAGGAAGGTGCAGCTGAATACGTAAGAATAGATGCTGGTTATCCTTATGACTCACAAAAATATGTGAAAGTTACTATTGACTCTAAAAATTATCAATTTTTTGGAGAAGACGATTCTGCTTGGTCAATGGCAGATGATACTGTCATCATTGAAGCTTTAAAAGCTGGCAAAAAAATGTCAGTTGTTGGATATTCTAAAAGAGGTACAGAGACAACAGATACATACACGTTAATTGGTTTTACTAACGCGTATAATTCTCTTCAACAAGACTGCTAAGAAAATGAAAAATAAAATTGTTTTAGCCTACTCAGGCGGGTTGGACACAAGTGTCATTTTAAAATGGCTACAAACAGAATATAATGCGGATGTCATTGCGTATGCAGCAGATCTTGGTCAAGGCGCAGAATTAACTGAAGCGAAAATCAAAGCAAAAAAACTTGGTGCAAAGAAAATATACATTGAAAATTTAAAAGAGGAATTTGTTCGAGATTATGTTTTTCCAATGTATCGTTGTAATACAATTTATGAGGGGGAGTATCTTTTGGGCACGTCAATTGCTCGACCATTAATCGCAAAAAGACAAATTGAGATTGCAAAAAAAGAAAAAGCTAATGCTGTCTCTCATGGAGCAACAGGCAAAGGAAATGACCAAGTGCGTTTTGAATTTTCTTACTACGCCTTAGAGCCTAAAATAAAAGTTATCGCACCTTGGAGGGAGTGGAATTTATTATCAAGAACTAAATTGTTGGAATTTGCTGCTAAAAACAAAATTCCTATCATGAAACATAATAAAAAGGAGTCCCCTTATAGTGTAGATGCAAATGTTCTTCATCGATCAGCAGAGGGAAAAATATTGGAAGACCCATGGAAAAGACCACCTGAAAATGTTTTTGGTATTTCAAAAAGCCCTCAGTCAGCTCCTAATAGAGAGACTGTAATTACTATTCAATTTAAAAATGGTGATCCTATTGCTATTAACGGAAAAAAGCTCTCACCATTTAATCTATTAGAAAAGTTAAATAAACTAGGAGCAGCAAATGGGATAGGAAGAGTGGATATTGTAGAAAATAGATACGTAGGAATTAAATCACGCGGTGTCTATGAAACACCAGGCGGTACAATTCTTCTCAAAGCCCACCGTGCAATGGAGAGTATTACTTTGGATAGAGAGGAAGTTTTTACCAAAGACGAGCTAATGCCTAAATATGCAAGATTAATTTACAATGGTTATTGGTTTACACCAGAAAGAGTAATGATGCAAAAAGCAATTGACGCCACTCAGAAAAGAGTGAACGGTGAAGTGAAATTAGCCTTATACAAAGGTAATGTGATTATTATTGGAAGAAAATCCCCTAATAGTATGTATGACGAAGATCTTGCAACCTTTGAATCTTCAAATTACGATCAGCGAGAAGCAGAGGGTTTTATAAAGCTGAATGCTTTAAGACTAAAAAAAAATAAAATTAAATTTTAAGTTATAGTAACGAGCTATCCCCTGGTTAAGAAATAATCAGAGATTCCAAGATCCATTAAGTCAGCAATCACATTAATGATTTGATCTTTATGTTCCGGGCCTACCAAAATTCTATACATTACAGGATCAGAAACTAACGTTGGTCTCACTTCAACTCGAGTCCCTAATTTCTTAGAAATATCGGCGGCAACTATTTCAGATACATTCTCTTTTTTAAAAGCCCCAACTTGGATAAACGCAGATTGATTTGGATCATATGAAGTCATGGACTCAATTTGGCCAGTTAGGCTATCTGTAAGTGCGGAAATAATAACTTTTTGATTTGGTTTCGGCTTTGATTTTACTTTAAAACTAGAGTCAAAGATAACATCAATGGCCTCTTCAAGATTTTGATTTTCTTTAAAATTAAGAGCGGCTATTAGTGAGTCTAATAGCTCC
Organism: uncultured Alphaproteobacteria bacterium; assembly: GCA_902632575.1. Next base: position 12,509 of record CACPCY010000018.1, read on the forward strand.
TCATTTACCACTTCTTCTGTATTCATTATTTCCTCTAATTTTTCTTCCAACGCTTGATTTAAAGCATTCAACTGTTCTTCATTAACGGTTTCCTTTTCTATGATTTTTTCCTTTGGTATCGATTTTGGATTTTGATCATTAACATCCCAGTTTAATGTGAATGTATCAGATATATTTGTTATATCGTTACTAGCTTCAATTGTTAGATCTAATGAACCAGCACTTATCGGAGGATTGCCAACAAAAGTATATTGCGATGGTAAGAAAATAAGCCATGATGGTAAGATACCACCATCAGCCATTTTCACACTGTATCTGGTTTTTCCGCTACCCTCTAAGT
>CACPCY010000019.1 GCA_902632575.1 uncultured Alphaproteobacteria bacterium
AAAGTTCAAGAAAATAAAAACTCTACAACAAAATTAGCTATTCAAGATTTAGAGAATAATGAATGGTTTATACCATACGTCATAGAGCCTTCAGCAGGTGTTGAAAGAGGTGTTTTGGCAGTTTTAAATGAAGCTTATACTTTAGAGGAAGAAAACAAAAGAACATTGTTAAAACTCAAACCTCATTTATCACCTATTAAAGCAGCAGTCATACCTCTTAAGAGAAATAATTCTGACTTGGTCAATTCAGCAAATAAAGTCAAATCAGAGTTACAATCACTCGGTTTAGGAAGAGTTATGGTTGAAAATACAGGAAATATTGGAAAAAATTATCGTAGACATGATGAGATTGGGACACCTTTATGTGTTACTATTGATTTTGAAACTATAGAAAATCAAACAGTTACGGTGCGAGATAGAGATACTATGAAACAAGAAAAAGTATCACTCTCTGAAATAGCAAATTATTACTCTCGATATTTTAGGTAATTTATTTATTAACTTTAGGCTCCCTAAGTATGTAATAATTATTTATTTGTAATAATATTTCTGAATTATTTGGGAGTTTTTGAGGTTTTTTCTCAAAAACTTTTATTGAAAGTTTTTTTTTATTTAGTTGTCTATGTTTAATCCTCGAAACTACCTCTTGACCTACAAAGCATCCTTTCGAATAGTCTACTAATTCATCATTGACTTCAGATGGAAGTAGAGAGGATTGTTTAAGCAAGTTTGAGTCAATTACTCCAGTTGAAAGTTGATCTAAAATATAATTTATATCAAATTCTCTTTTATCAACTTTTTCAATACTGATTTTTACGTCAGATAACAAGGCATATTTATTTAAGAATGTATGCAAATCATTTTGATCATTCGAGCAAACTAATTCATATGACTCATTTGATTTAGTAATTATTATTTCATATAGAATCTTACCTTGTGGAGATAGTATATAGCTCTTTAACTCTTTCCTTAATTTAGTTAAGTCATTGGTAATAATATTTTGTAGGAAATCAAATCTTTCTTCCCCAAATACTCTAATTTTTATTGGATTAAGTGTTTCAATTTGCATGTAATATATTATCTATATGTATATATATGCATTTACTATTTATTTCTTCAAATAGAATAGGTGACTCCTTAATTAACCTTCAAGTTTTAAATAAATACATCAGAAAATATAAGAAAAATATCGAGGTAACATTAGTTTCTGGTCCTTTGCCAATGCCTATTTATGATGATTATTCTATGATTTCTAGAAGAATTAATCTTACTAAACAAAAATATAATCTACATTGGTTAAAACTCTATAAAGAACTTTCGCCACTTAAATTTGATGAAATAGTAGATTTTAGATCCTCGATCATTGGTTATTTCTTGAGAGTAAAAAAAAGAAATATATTCAAAATGAAAAAGGATAAAAATATTTATGAACAAATCCATCACAGATTTGATACTGATCTAAAAAAAGATTTTAAAATATTGATTGATAGAGTTCGTAATATTTTTCCAAATTCAAATTATGTGTGTTTAGCACCATTTACAAATTGGCCACCAAAAGAATGGCCTTCAGAACAATTTGTTAAAATAGCAAAATATCTAATTGAAAAAGGCATTGATAAAATATTTATTTTAGGATCAGAAAATGAAAGTTCAAAATTTTATCATTTTGAGTCAGAACTAGGCGATAAAGTAATTAACAGATGTGGCAAGCAACATATTCTCAACGATTATGGTTTGCTTCAAAAATCAAGGTTATTTATTGGAAATGACTCATCCATGATGCATATGGCTTCACTGAGCAAAACTCCAACTATTGGTCTTTTTGGTCCCACAAATGATAATATTTATTTTCCTAAAATCTTTGATCATTGTCATCTCGTTAGGTCATCAGAGTCATATGAAAACCTAGTTAGTAAAACTCAAAACTATACTTTAAATAATTGTTTAATGAATGATGTGTCTTATAATCAAGTAATTGATAAAATAAATAATATTTTAAATGCTCAAAATTTTTAAGCCTTGCGATTTTCATGTTCACCTAAGAGAGGGCCAGCTTTTAAAAAATGTATTAAAAGAAAATAATAAAAATTTTCAAAAAATTTTAGTTATGCCTAATTTAACAAAGCCAATTACTAATAAAAATATTTTATCAAAGTATAGATCCTTTGTTTTAAAAAATAATAAAAATACTGAAATTCTTTTTACAATCTATTTAAACCAAGACTGCTCCATTATTGATTTGAAAAATATGATTAAAGAAAAATTATTTTTTGCAGCTAAATTATATCCTCTTCATGCCACTACTAATTCTTCATCAGGAGTAAAAGACATAAAAAAAATGTCTAAATATTTCGAATTTTTAGAAAATAATAAAATACCATTATGCTTACATGGTGAGCACATTCATGAAAACGATGATCCGTATGAGCGTGAAAAAAGATTTCTTGATTTTGAGTTATCTTGGTTGGTAAAAAGATTTAAAGGTTTAAAGATAACTTTAGAACATATAACAACTAAAGATTCCGTAGATTTTGTAAAATCCCACAAAAACCTTGCTGCTACTATAACAACTCATCATTTACTTGAAAATACAAACACTTTTCTTGGAAATTTTTTAAGACCAGAAATATTTTGTAAACCTATAATTAAAAGTATAAATCACCAAAAATCATTATTAAATGCTGCTCTTTCTGGTAATTCAAAATTTTTCTTTGGTTCTGATTCAGCTCCACACCTTAAAAATCGCAAATTTAACGAGTTTTGTTGTGCCGGTGTATATTCTACAAAATATTCTGTCTCAAATATACTGGAGCTCTTTTACAACTCAAAAAAATCAAATAATTTAAATAAATTTTTGACAATTAATGGATGTAAACATTATAATCTTAAGTTTGATAACACACTAATTTCATATTCTAGAAAAAAAGATTTCACATTTAAAAAATACTCTAAATTCAAAAACGATAGTTTAATTAACTATAATCACTTTAAAAATTACTGGGCTAAAAACTAGATTAGAACTTTTGTAAAATGGCCCATTTTTCTGCCATTTTTTGACTCTTTTTTATGATAATCATGAAAATATTCATTTTCTTTGAATGATTTCTCACGATAGTTATAAATATCGTCCCCTAGAATATTTATCATTTCAGATTTAGATTTTAAGGAGGGTTCTACCTTTTCAAGATCACATACAGATCTGATATGAGATTCAAATTGACTAACATTGTATGACTCAATAGTTAAATGTCCTGAGTTGTGAACTCTAGGTGCTATTTCATTTAACAATAATTTTTTTTCTTCAGTTATAAAAAATTCTAAACAAAAAGTTCCAACATAGCTTATTTTTTCTGCAAAATTATAAGCATGGTTTGTCGCTTCTTTAATGATTGATGTCTCTAAAGTAGCTGGTGAAAATGATTTGAAAAGAATTTGATTTTTATGAATATTTTCAATTGGTTGATAGGTAAAAATAGTACCATCTTTATACCTAACAGCAATAATAGAGATTTCTTGTTGTAAATTAATTTTTTTTTCCAAAATATACTCATTATTTGGTATGTCAGATATGTCTCTATTACTATTTATTACTATTTGGCCTTTACCATCATATCCAAGTTTGCGAGTCTTCAATATTGCAGGAAAAAATTCAGGATCAACTGATTTTAAATCTGATGTATTGTTTATTTCAATATAGGGAACAGTAGGGATATTAATCTTATTTACATAATTTTTTTCAGTTAATCGATCTTGAATAATTTTATTAATTTCAGAACTAGGTGAAATTTTAATATTTTGTTCAATATATGATAAAGTTTTAAAAGGGATATTTTCAAACTCATAAGTCACAAAATTACATTTTTTAATAAAATTATCTATCTCGTGAAAATCATCATACTTTTTAATTAAGAAGTGATTTGCATATTTAATTGCTGGAGAGTCATCAGTATCAGAGTAAATAAAAGTTTGAATATTTAATTTACTAGCTACTTGGCATAACATCATACCTAATTGACCACCGCCTAATATACCAATGACCATTATCTAGGTGTCTTTTTAACTTTTTTTGTTTGAGCCAGTCTCCATTTTACTAAACTTCTTTCAATAATGGGGTCATAATTACTAATAATTGAAGCTGCATATAAAGCAGCATTTTTGGCTCCATTATCACCTATAGCCACAGTTCCAACTGGAACGCCAAAAGGCATCTGAGCTATTGAAAGTAAACTATCTAAGCCCTTTAGTGTTTTTGACTCAATTGGTACCCCAATTACTGGAATATGTGTCATAGCTGCTATCATGCCTGGTAAATGAGCGGACCCACCAGCTCCAGCTATAATAATCTTAATACCTCTGTCATACGCTTGTTCAGCATACTCATAGAGTCTTTTGGGAGTTCTGTGTGCTGAAATTATTTTTTTTTCATGGACAATCTTTAATTCTTTTAGAATTTTACCCGTATGCTTAAGTGTGGACCAATCGCTTTGGCTTCCCATTACAATTGAGATTTTTGGGATAGATATTTTCATTTTTTTGAAAACTTTTTTTCAGTAATTTTGAAATAAAGTTTATAGGGTAATACTTTACCAAATTTCATTATAGAATTAAAAGGAAAAGGGAAGGATATCTCAAAACCTTTTTTATATATTTTACTATAAATAATCCTAGCTGCCTCTTTTGGTGACATTAAATATGGCATTTTAAATGAGTTTACTTTTGTAGCAGGAGTTTCTACAAATCCTGGACAGATAAGTTTTACGTTGATGTTATCATGCACTTCAGATTTTATTGCCTCGGCTAGATTAATCAATGCCGCTTTCGAGGGTCCGTATAAAATAGACTTTGGGAGACCCTTATATCCAGCTGTAGAGGACATTATTGCCAAGGTATAATTTGAATTTAGCTCGAAATTTTTTTTTATTAGCTCTATTGATAAATAAATACTTAAAACATTGGTATCAAAAGTTGCCTTTGCGTTTTCAAAGTTGAAATCATTTAGACTATCGGGGATATAAATGCCTGCATTTAAAATAAATGTACTGATATTCACATTTTTTTTAAATACCTTATCTATAATTAGCTTACTTGAATCAAAATTTGATAAATCTGTTTTTACAAACTCAAATTTTGGATTATCAATTGTTTCATTTGGTATTTTGGTATCATCTCTCGCTAAGCCTATCACATTCCAGCCTTGTCTGAGATACTCTTCACATAGTGCGTAGCCAATCCCACTACTAGCACCTGTAATAAAAACTACTCTATCTTGTGTATTCTTTGATAAATTTTTTTGCATTGGATATATGAGTACTAATTTTAGACTTGTCCATTTTATTTACAGTATAGTACATCATAGAGAGTCTCTGATTAGTTTTAAAATAATTTTTATTTTTATATATAAAATTCCAATATAAACCATCTAGTGTTTGTGTCCAATCCCCACGACTATAATTACTCATCTTTAGTAAGTAATTTGAACCGCATAAATATGGTTTTGTTGCAAAAATACCTCCATCGCTAAACATCCCCATTCCATAGACATTTGGTGTCATAACCCAATCAGATGAGTCAATGGATGTCTCCATAAACCATTTATAAACTTCAGATGGCTTTAATCCAGCTAAGTTCATTATATTACTAATTATCATCAATCTTGGGATATGGTGAACATATCCACTTTTTTTAAGATTTAATATCATGTCATTTAAAATAGGAATATTTGTTGTACCCTCATACCAATGTTTTGTTAATTTTCTGTCATTTCCAAAAAAGTTACCTTTATTAAAATCTTTATAATAATGAATATTTAAGTATCTCATAAATTCTCTCCAACCAAAGACTTGTCTAATAAACCCCTCGTAATTATTGATGCCAACTTTAGAATAAGAAAAAGAGCTCAATTTATCGAGCACTTGTTTTGGGGTTATTAAACCTATATTTAACGGTGCACTAATTAAGCTATGATTAATGTATGGATCACTTGTGCTCACAAAATCTTCGTAATGTCCAAAGTTTTCAAGTTTGCTGCTAATAAAATTATCAAGAACTTTAGAGGAGTCTTTAAAATTCATTGGAAATATAATTTTCTTTTCTAAATTTCCAAAGTGTTTTGGAAAAAATTTATCAATTAATTTTTTTATTTCCTCAAAATATTTTGACTCATATGTATAAGATTTTGGACTTTGATAACCTTTAGGAACTCTTTTTCTGTTATCCTCATCGAAACTCCACTTATCTCCAATAGGTTTATTGTCTTTTACAAATATTTGAAAACTTTTCCGCACATTGCTATAAAAGTTAGCAAGTTGAGGTTTTTTTGTAGTAACCATATCTTTATAATCGGTTCTACTAACAAGGAACATAGGAGATTTATGAAAAATAAGTTTAATTTTGTTATTTTTACAAAATTGCTCAAATTTTATTCTGAATTCTAAGTCTTCTATTTCGAAGATATTAATTTTAGAAATATTTTTTTTACTTAAGAAGCTTTTTAGACCAGCAAAATAGTCCTTGAAATTAGAAAAATTTTTATCAAGAGAAATATAATTTACTTTAAAATTATTTTTTTTTAGGTAGTCCCTATATTCCCTCATTGATGCCAAAAAATAATAAATTTTTTGTTTGTGGTGTTTAAAGTAACTACAAAGGCCCATATCCTCTTGTATAAAAAAATCACATGAGTTTTTGAATTCTGTTAGGTACTTCTTATCAAATAGTTGATTTCCAAGAACTACAAAGCATTCCCTCATTTTGTTTTTATTATTTTGTGATTAAAGTTGATCTTCCACCATCTAGTTGGAAGTTTTGTCCTGTAATCCATGATGATTTTTTAGACACCAAGAAAGAAGCCAAATTACCTATGTCATCACCTGTTCCAAGTCTTGACATTGGGTGAAGTTTTCCAATTCCTTCAGCAACCTTTTCATTAGAAATCATAAAATTTGACATTTTAGAAATAGATAGGCTAGGAGATATTGTATTAAATCTAATCTTCGGAGCGTAGTCTGCAGCTAAAGAATTTGATAAACCAATCAAGGCACTTTTTGCAGAGGAGATTGCCGCATGATTTTTAAAACCTCTTACAGCAGCAATTGATGAAAAAAAAACTACTGAAGAAGAGTCCGACATTTTAGTTATACAATGATTAAGGAAATGAACAATATTATAAAAGTTTTCATCCATAATTTTCTTAAAGTCATCGATAGAGGTGCTTGAAAAGGGTTTTAAGTTTATTGAGCCAATGGCGAAAATTATACCAGATATTTCATAGTTGATACTATTTATGAAACTTCCTGTATTCGTATAATCGTTAATATCTAATACATTTTTTTCAAAATTACCTTCAATATCACTATCAAATTCACTTCTTGATATTAGAACTAAATCATTATCATCTTTTAGGTTGTTAACACATGATTTGCCAACAGAACCATTTGCACCAATAACCAGAATTTTACCCATGCATTTTATACAAAATGTAACCCTAATTAGATTTAATTCTTAAGTATTTGAAGGCTATAACAAGTAGCTGATACGAACAACAAAGTGCCTATTATTTGATGGATAGAGCCCAAAGAGACTTGAACATTACTCAAAACAACAAAAACACCAATAAATAACTGAATTAAAACTAGAAATAGCACAATCAGGAAATGGATTTTTTGATATTTATTTTCAATTCCCTTAAAATGTTTAAGGCACATATAAATAATTGTTAAGAATGATAAATAAGCTAAGGCTCTATGAAAAAAATGTATGAAGACACTGTTATCAAAAAAACCAAAAAGTCGATCTTCAATAAAAATTAAATTCTCAGGTATGTAATTATCTCCCATTTTGGGCCAAGTATTAAATGATTTTCCTGCATCTAAACCAGCCATAAAGGCACCGTAAATTACCGTAAAAAAAATTATTATATTAAAAAAAATAAAAAAATTTTTATGTGAGCTAAAATTATTTTTATAAATTCCAATATCAAGCCTTTTTAAGAAAAGATAAGCAATTAAAGAGAGAATTATTTGAGCTATAATTAAGTGAACGGCAAGTCTTAAATGGCTAACGTATGGATTAACATCTAATCCACTTTTTACCATCCACCATCCGATAACACCTTGTACACCTCCAAGAAAAAGAAGAAATGAATATGAGTATAGCTCTTCATTAGAAAAGTATTTTTTCAAAGCAAAATAAATAAAAGGGATGATAAAAATAATTCCTATTAGTCTTCCCAATACTCTATGTGCATATTCCCACCAAAAGATGTATTTAAACTCTGATAGTGTCATATTTATATTTTTTATTTGATATTCAGGATATTGCTTATAGTCTTCAAAAACTTTTAACCAATCTCCATGAGATAAAGGGGGTATTGTTCCCATAAATAATCTCCAATCAACCATGGACAAACCAGACTCAGTTAATCTTGTCAAACCACCAACAATGATCATCAGCAATATAATTGACATGAGACTTACAAGCCAAAGACTTATCTGAAAATTCTCGGATTTATACATCTAATCTAAGTTTATAATTTTTTAGAATATATTTAGTATATTAATTTTAGTCGCATTAAGCCTGTCTAACTGATAGATCTTATAGTCTAAATATTTAAAAGTTTCAAAATGACATATCATATCAACGTTATAGATCATGAGGGTTTACCTCATAAAGTTGAAGCAACAGTTGGTTTTTCAATAATGGAGATTATTAGAGACGCTGGATTAGATATTGAGGCTATATGTGGGGGTTGTTGCGCTTGTGCTACCTGCCATTGTTATGTCGATGAAAATTGGTTAGAAAAAATATCAAAAGCTGATGACGATGAAGAATCTATGCTTGATCAAGCTATGGATATAAAAAAAAATTCAAGACTCTCATGTCAAATTCCATTTACAGAAGAGCTCAATGGTATTACTTTAACATTAGCACCTAAATTTTGACTGATTATAACTCATACAAATCCTGGCCATTTAATGAAGCAAAAAAAATTGTAAAACGCTTTGAAAAAAATAATCCCAAAGACAAAATAATCTTTGAAACTGGGTACGGCCCATCCGGCTTACCTCATATAGGTACTTTTGGGGAAGTGCTAAGGACAAATATGGTTAGATTTTGCTATGAAAAATTGACTGGTAAAGAGACAGACCTCATAGCATTTTCTGATGATATGGATGGCTTTAGAAAAGTCCCTGATAACATCCCAAACAAAGAAAAATTATCTAACTACCTTGATTACCCTTTGACATCCGTCCCAGATCCTTTTGAGTTGTTTAATAGTTTTGGTGAACATAATAACTCAAAACTTAAAGATTTTTTAAATAGATTTAATTTGCCTTTTTCTTTTCAAAGTTCAACAGATGCTTATAAATCAGGATTGTTTAATGAAACTATAAAGAAAATTATAAAAAATTATGATGAAATTATTAATGTAGTTCTTCCGACACTTGGTGAAGAAAGAAGAAAATCTTATAGTCCATTTTTTCCAATCAGTGAAATAACGGGTAAAATATTGCAAGTTCCAATTGAAGAAATAAATAATGAAGAATTTTCTGTTTCATATTATGAGGACGGTGTATTGAAGTCTAAATCAGTTTTAGATGGCAATTGTAAACTTCAGTGGAAAGTTGATTGGGCAATGAGGTGGGCTGCTTTCGGTGTGGACTATGAAATGTGTGGTAAGGATTTAACTGAGAGCTATACCCTATCATCAAAGATATGTAAGATAATCGGTTCTAAGCCTCCTGAAAATTTAATTTATGAACTATTTCTCGATGAAAATGCTGAAAAAATTAGTAAGTCAAAAGGCAATGGTATAAGCATCGATGATTGGCTCAAATATTCTATTGAAGAGAGTTTGGCCATGTTTATGTATCAGAGACCAACAACTGCAAAGAAACTTTATTTTGATGTAATACCTAAAAACACTGATGAATACTTATCTCATGTTAACAAATTAGAGTCCGACGATCTGAACCCAGATAACCCTGCTTGGCATATTCATAAAGCTGAAAACCCATCATATAAATCTAAAATTAATTATAGTTTAATCCTTAATATTATATCAGTTTGCAAGTCTGAGGACTCTAACGTGATTTTTGGTTTAATAAAAAATTATCAATCTAATTTTAGTAAAGCGGAAACTGATCTTATTAATAGAATGATTGATTGTGGTATTAATTATTTTAGGGACTTTATACAACCAAATTTAAACTTTAAAATTCCAAATTCTGAAGAATTAATTATACTTAAAGAAGTTGTGTCTAAATTAAAAGAAGTAGAGTCATCGGCTAATGCTGATGAATTTCAAACTGCAATTTTTAGTGTCGGGAAAAATTCTGTGTATAAAGAGAATATTAAAGAATTTTTTAAACTTATTTATCAAGTTGTTTTTGGTCAAGAGAATGGGCCAAGATTGGGCTCATTTACCAAAATTTATACAAAAGATAAAACTCTAGAGTTGTTCAACTCGAAGCTAAATGTATAATTTAGCTCATCGTATTCTCAAAAAGCTAGATCCAGAATTATCACATAATATATCTATAAAAGCTCTCAAATTAGGCATTTATCCAAAAATTATTTGTAAAAATACAGAAATCCTTGAACAAACAATATGGGGAAGAACTTTTAAAACTCCTATAGGGTTATCGGCAGGTTTTGATAAAAATGCAGAGGTGATAAATCCAATATTAAATTTAGGATTTAGTTTTACTGAGTTGGGAACAGTGACTCCTTTACCTCAAAAAGGCAACCCAAAACCTAGAATTCATAGGTTCCCTGCACAAAAAGCATTAATAAATTCTTTAGGGTTTAATAATAAAGGCATGGATGTATTTGAAAGAAATATCAATAATTCAAACCTAAAAGAAAACTTCCAAGATAAAATCATTGGCATAAACATCGGTAACAATAAGGATACTGTAGAAATTTTAGATGATCTCAAAAAGCTTTTCGATAGACTGTATAGACTTGGTGATTACATTGTGATCAATTTATCTTCACCAAATACACCTGGATTGAGAGATAATCTTAAATCCCAAAATTTTGAAAAGATTGTCACAAATATTCATAGGCTAAGAGATGAGAATAACTCAAAAATCCCTGTTTTATTCAAAATTTCACCAGATATTTCCGATCAGGATAAAAAGGATATTTCATTGATTTCACTGGCAAATGATGTGGATGGGCTAATACTGACTAACACAACAATTAATAAATTTATGGTTAATGAAAAGTTAGAGGGAGGAGTGAGTGGTAGACCTCTATTTCTTAAGTCAAATGAATTAATTAGAGATTTTTATACTCTGACTTCAGGAAAAATTAAAATTATAGGAGTAGGGGGGATTTTTGATGCTAATGATATCTTAACTAAAATGAAATTAGGAGCCTCATTAATTCAAATATATAGTAGCTTTACATATGAAGGTCCTTATCATGTTAGAAAAATGACTTATGATTTGAAAAATTTAATTCAACAACAAGGGTTTAGAAATATTTCTGAAGTAATAGGTCAATATTCTTGATATCAATTTCCTCTTTTAAAAAAGTTGTTAATAATTATGATTATTTTCTTTTTGACCAATGGGGTGTTTTACATAATGGAAGTATTAAATTCCCTATGGCAGAGGAATGTTTAAGTTTTTTAAAAAAGAAAGATAAGTGTGTTATCTTAGTATCTAATTCCTCAAGACCAACAAAATTTTCTATAAATAATTTAGATAAATTAGGTATAGACAATAAATTGTATGATTATTGTATTACTAGTGGGCAAATAGCATTGAATTTTTTAGAAAAAGATATTTACAATAAATATGGAAAAAAATGTTTCCCTCTTAAATTACCAAAAGAAAAAATAAAATATTTTAATTTGGACTGTACTGACAACATTCAAAAAGCAAATTTCGCGATGATTGCAGATTTAAAGGATGGTTTAACAATTTTAGACTTCGCAGAAGAACTTGATAAAATGTTAAAATTTAATTTACCTTTGCTATGCGCTAACCCAGATTATCTAGTTCATAATAAAAATAAACTCTCTATGTGTGGCGGCACTATCGCAAACTTATACTCAGATTTAGGTGGAATAGTATTTAGATATGGTAAACCCTATAAACCTATTTATGAAAATATATTAAAGAATATTAAAATAAAAAATCCAAAAAAAGTTTTAGTAATTGGGGACTCTCTTTGGCATGATATAGATGGAGGCAATAAGATGAAATTTGATACACTTTGGATTAAAAATGGCATTCATAGATCTCAGTTGAATAATGGGTCAGAAAT
>CACPCY010000020.1 GCA_902632575.1 uncultured Alphaproteobacteria bacterium
ATATGTAAATTCCAAAATAGATGAAATTGGAGTTTTAACAAAAAAAAAATGACTAATGCCATGACAGCAAATATCTCCGATATGGGCGACATGGGTGAGGCTATTTTGGAGAATATCTTACAAGATTGTGGAATGACCAAAGATAGAGACTACAAAACGCAATTTACTGATAAAAATGAGAGTGGGCAAATTTTTAGGCCTGATGTAGTAATTTTTCTTCCAGAAAAAAGGAATATTATTATTGATTCAAAATTACCAATGAAAGATTGGTATGATTATCAAAACACTGATGATGAAAAGGCAAAAGAGGTGTCTATAAAAAATTTCATAAATTCAATGAAAAGTCATATAAATACAATTCACAAAAAGGATTATACAAACCTCATAAAACTGAATTCGCCAGATTATGTCTTTATATTCATGCCTCATGATTATGCATTGATCACTGCTCAAAAGTACGATCAGAGTATTTCAAACTATGCACAACAAAAACAAGTAATAATTGTGGGACCATCTACTCTCATTATGTGCATGAAACTCGTCGAGAGTATTTGGAGACTCGAGAAACAAAATAAAAATTCAAAAGAAATTGCAGAAATTGCAGGTAGTATGTTTGACCAGATTGCAAAAACTTTAAATTTGCTTGAAAAAACTGAAGCAAGTTTAATTAAATCAACTGAAAATATAAATCAGTCTAAAAAATATATAACAGATGGTAAGGGTAGTTTATTAAGTAGGGCTAATAAAATTAAAGATTTAGGTGCCAAAACAAAAGTTGAGTTAGATATTAATGAATGAATATTCTTGTATATAGTTTTAATGATAAAATTGGAGATGGCTTACAAAAGGTAACTTTTTTACAAACTTTAAAAAACATATACCCTGAATCAAAAATTTATTACACGACCACCAATACAACAACTTTTAAAGATAAATTAAATCCATTAGTAAAAGATACAATTTTTGAAATCATTGAAAATAATGGCATACAGTCATCAATATTAAATCTATTTAGAAAAAATACTAAACTTGAAAATCAATATTTTGATTTAATCATAGATTTACAAAAAGTTGTTTTAAGGACACTAAGTCTAAAAAAAATACCACACAAATATTTTTTTAGTTCATGTGCAAACTTTTTTTTTTCTGATATTAAAAATAAATACAATTTAAAATTTAAAGATGTTTATATTGAGCAATTTTATTTTAATATTTTATCAACCCTTCAAAAAAGAGTTATTAAAGAGATACCTAATATAATACTTCCAAAAAATATTAAGTTTTCATTTAATAATGAAGAAATTAACAAAAATATTGCAATCTCACCAGGCGCTGGCAATAAAATAAGACAATGGGATTTTGAAAAATATTTAATGATTGCACACAAATTGCAGAAAAATGGCTATAATATTTTCTTTTTTTTAGGTCCTGATGAAAAAGATCTCTTAAATATTTGTCTAAAAAACGGCTTTAACTGCCCAGAATGGAAAAATGGTGAGTTAATCTCAAACGATATAACTTTCACTATGGGTTTAGCAAAACAAATGAGTTGTTTGCTTTGCAATGATAGTGGTACTGCTTGGATGTTTGAATTTATGGGAGTAAAAACACTTAAAATATTTGGAGTTACAAATGAAAAAAAATTTTCAAGACCTGGTTTTTCAAAGACAATTCAAATAAAAGATTACGGTTTTAAAAATTTAAAAGATTTCCCATTGAATATTTATGAAAATATTTTACGAGAATTTCTTAAATCAATTGATGCTAACTAACTATTTTTGAATTTTTTTGATAAGTATAACTAGGGACTATATAATGTCTTACAGAGGATCCCTTTAATTTAAATATTCCATTGTTATTAAACTTTATATCTAATTCAGACATGTCAAAAATATCATTATTTGAAATATAATTTCTCATTACTTTTGTATACATACCAGGTCCAGTAAAATTTAAAATAGCTACCTTTGGATTTTCAAAAACTTTATCTCTATAATATTTATAGTCTGAACAAATATTATTTATTAAACTCTCTAAAAACAAATTTTTTGATGAAAATGCAAGTCCCCATTGCAAAAAATGGTTAAAAGGTCTGAGTAGTGAAAAAAGTTTTGGATCATTTGGTGGGTAATAGCATATTGTATCCTCATAAGTTAAGACTCCTATGTGATTACTATCATGAAGTTGATTAAGTGGGCATTTGCAGCCTTTTGCTATATCGAAATAATAACCACCTAACTCATACAATATACAATAACGGAAAATATCAGCTTTCATTGGACCAAAAATACTTTTGAAATATATTTTTGAAATATCTTCCTTGCCCCAACTAGACTCCATGTAGCTATCTCTTTTCTCCTTATCATATAAATAAAAAGAGAAAGTTGGATTTTTTTCTCTAAATTCTTGAATTGATTTAGCGTGAGTCTTTCCAAGAGATCTAGTCTCCCATGTTTGATAGACATTTTGGGGTATTTTATTAATTGATTTGTGGTTGATTATTTTGTCTTTTATTTCAACTAATGGAAACTCAGTAAATTTTCTGGCAAATTTTCTAAGATTATATCCTATTGACTCACTCATTTTATTGGCGGAGAGAGTGGGATTCGAACCCACGATAGAGTTGCCCCTATACACGCGTTCCAGGCGTGCGCCTTAAACCACTCGGCCATCTCTCCATGATTATTCATTATCACCTATTTTTAATGCCTCAAAAAAAGCAGTCTGCGGAATTTCAACATTACCAAATTGTTTCATTCTTTTCTTTCCCTTTTTTTGTTTTTCCAAAAGTTTTTTCTTTCTACTCACATCTCCGCCATAAAGTTTAGCAGTCACATCTTTTCTAAAAGCTTTAATGGTTTCTCTGGCTATAATTTTTCCATAAATTGCAGCCTGAATTGGTATTTGAAAGTTTTGTCTTGGAATTAAATCTTTTAGCTTATTACAAATCCTTCTACCAATCGTTTCAGCTCTTGATTTATGAACTATATTTGAAAATGCATCAACAGTTTCTGAATTAACAAGAATATTTAGTTTTACTAAATCTCCTTCAAAATAATCGTAGACCTGATAATCAAAACTAGCATAACCTTTTGAATAAGATTTTAATTTGTCATAAAAATCTATAACAATTTCATTCAAAGGTAATTCCATTTCTAAGATAGCTCTGTTGTTTTGTATATTTAAGTTTTTTTGTTTACCTCTTTTTTCAATACAAAGTGTTATTACAGTACCCAAATAATCCTGTGGCACTATTATAGTAGATTTAACCCATGGTTCTAAAATTTTATCTATTTCAGCTGGATCAGGTAGTTCAGAGGGATTTCTTATTACAATTTCGTTTTTATTTCTGTCAATTACTTTATATACAACTCCTGGAGCAGTAGTAATTAAATCTAAATCAAATTCTCTTCTAAGTCTTTCTGTTGTAACCTCTAGGTGAAGCAAACCTAAAAAACCACACCTAAAACCATAACCTAAAGCAGCACTAGTTTCATTTTCATATGTAAAACTTGAGTCATTTAAAGCAAGTTTTTCAAAACTCTCTTTAAGTCTCTCATAATCTGATGTATCAACAGGATATATCCCACAAAACACGACTGGTAATGAGGGCTTGAAACCTGGAAGTGGTTTTATTTTTTGATCATTTAATTCTGCTATTGTGTCACCGACCTTACAGTCAGCAACTGACTTTATACTAGCATTAATAAAACCTATTTCTCCTGGACCTAATTCATCACAATAATTTATTTCAGGTGTGAAATATCCAATTCTATCGATATTGTATTGTTGATTATTAGATAAAAACTTAACCTTCATACCTTTTTTCATAACTCCATCAAGAACTCTAACAAGAACTGTTACTCCTAAATAATTGTCGTACCAACTGTCCACTAAGAGAGCCTTGAGATTTTTTTCATTTGTATTTGGAGAAGGTAGTTTCTCTACAATCTGATCTAATAAATCTTCAACTCCAAGTCCAGTTTTTGCAGAAACGAGACGAGCTTCTGAAGTATCTATTCCTATTGTTTGTTCAATGTCTTCTTTTACTCTTTCTGGCTCGGATGCAGGTAAATCTGCTTTGTTGAGAACTGGAAGTATCTCATGATTTACATCTATTGCCTGATAAGCATTTGCGAGAGTTTGTGCCTCAACACCCTGTGTGCTGTCAACAACTAAAACTGAGCCTTCACAAGCTGATAGTGATCTTGAAACTTCATAGGAAAAATCAACGTGTCCAGGTGTATCAAGAATATTAAGTTGATATTCATCACCTTTTTTATTTTTATAGTTTAATCGGACTGTTTGAGCTTTTATAGTGATCCCCCTTTCTCTTTCAATCTCCATTGAATCCAAGACTTGGTCTTTTTTAGTCCTGTCATCCATCCCTCCACAAATTTCAATTATTCTGTCCGCTAGAGTGGATTTACCATGATCAATATGAGCTATTATCGAAAAATTTCTAATTTTAGAAATTTCCATTAGCTTCTAATTTTTGCTTTAAATTTATTTGATACTTTTTCTAAAATATTTTTATGTAATTGTTCTAAATCTTTTTCTTCAAGAGTTTTTTCTTTAGATTGAATAGTAACCCTAAATGTTACACTTTTACTGTCATCACCTAAGTCTTTTGCTATATATAAATCAAAAAATTCTACATTTTTAATTAAATTTTTATCTAAACCTTTGACGTATCTCTGAACTTCATAGAGATTTTGCTCCTTTTCGAATAAAAAAGAAAAGTCTTTTTCACTGAACTGAAATTGGGAATCTAAGATATTTATATTATTAGCTCTACTAATTGAATCAATTGGAAGGTTTTCAAAAAATAATTCAATTGCATAACAATTTTTAAGTTTAGAAAATTCCTCCGTAATTAGTGGATGAACTTTTCCATATCTAGCTATTAATTTTTTTCCCATAAATAGTTCAGCAGACTGACCTGGGTGATAAGTATTTGAAGTTGATCTTAATATGTTAAATTGTTTTATGTCAAAATTTAATGAACTTATTAATATTGAGGTTAATTCTGTTAAAGAGTAAAAATTAAATTCTTCAGATTTGTAAATAGAGTTTGTATTTTCTTCAGTTGAAATAAGCAATGATAGAATATTTTCTTGAGATTGAGATGAATTATAAATAGGTCCTATTTCAAATAATTGAATATTTTTAAAACCTTTTTTAAAATTTAATTCTGCACTTTCTAAATGGTTAAATATCATAGAATTTCTCATATAAGATTGATCATCACTGATTGCATTTGAAATTTTTAAGGATTTATCTCCTTTAAGGATTTCTTGAGCTCTAATTGAGTGAAAAGAAAAAGTTATAACTTCAGAAATTCCATTAGATATAAGGGTTTTTTTAAGTTTTTTTATTGATTTAAATTTCTTATTTGATGATGAATTATCAATTTTATCAATCTCATCGATTGATGCAGAGGGCACACTTTGTTTAATATTTTCATATCCATAAATTCTTATAATTTCTTCAACTATATCGATTTTGTTTTTAACATCATTCCTCCATGATGGAACTAAGACTTCACATTCCTTTTCATTGTTTTTATTAATTTGAAATTTAAGATCTTTTAATATTTTGATTTGTTTTTGTGGGTCTAGTTCTAAACCAATAGTCTTATTAAAGTAATCAAAATTATAATTTATTTTATGCTCAAAATTTTCTAATTTTCCAGCTTCAATATTTTTACTTACTAAGCCCCCACATATTTTATTTATTAAATATGATGCATATTCTAAACCTTCAATGACCATATTTTTATCTAATCCTCTTTCAAAACGATACCTAGCATCTGAATTTATTCCAAGAGATCTTCCAGTTTGGGCTACGCTATTCGGATTAAAAAGAGCAACCTCAAGAAATACATTTTTAGTATCATCTGTACATCCGCTGAGGTCTCCTCCTATAATTCCTGCTATAGCAAGTGCATTATTTCCATCAGCTATTACGGTTGTATTTTTATCTAATGTGTATTCTTTGTTATCTAAAGCAAGAATTCTTTCGTTCGCATTTGCGAGCCTCATATCTAGTTTTTTTCCAATTTTATCTGCATCAAAAACGTGTAAAGGTCTGCCTAAATCAATAGTGATATAATTTGTTATATCTACTAAAGCGTTTATAGGTCTTAGTCCAAGGCTGATAAGTTTTTTTTGTAACCATTCTGGGGATTTAGAATTATTTACATTTTTAAAATATCTACTTACTACATATTCACAACTATTATCATCATTGTTAATATTCCAAATGATTGGGCTTGCGAATTCTAACTGATTTATTTTTTTAAAATTTAAAGGCTTTAGTTTACCAACACCTTTAGCTGAGAGATCTCTAGCAACGCCTCTAACACCAAGGCAATCTCCTCTATTAGGTGTAATACCTATTTCGAAAATAGGATCATTTAATTTCAAAGCTTCAACTGCTGAGGTGCCATTTTCAAAATCATCGAGTAACTCAATAATACCCTCATGATCATCACTTAAGTTAAGCTCCCTCTCAGACAAAAGCATACCCTCAGATATTTCACCTCTAATTTTTCCTTTTTTTAAATTTATCTGTGTTCCTGGAATATACATGCCATCTTTGGCAAATATTCCTTTTAATCCCTTCTTTACATTATTTGCTCCACAGATTACCTGATAGGTATTGGTTCCATCGTCAACTTTACAGATATTTAATCTATCTGCATTAGGATGTTTTCTAAAATCTTTTATGGTTGCAACTACAAACTTTGAGTATTCTGAATAGTCAGTCAAGCTCTCAAGTTCAAGACCTAAATTTGTAAGAGCTTCACCAATTTCATTTGCATTTTTATCTGTCTCTAAATGATCACACAACCAACTATAACTAAACTTCACTAAAATTCTCCTATTGTAAAGCCATTGCTAGATATCCAATTTAAATTTCCACTAAAAAATGATCTGATATCTGTAAGCCCATACTTTAACATTGTGATTCTGTCTAAGCCCACTCCAAATGCAAAACCTTGATAGGTATTCGTATCCACATTGCAGTTCTCTAAAACTATTGGGTTCACCATTCCACATCCAAGAATCTCAAGCCAACGATCACCTTGACCTAATTGGATCTTGTTATTAACTATTTCATAAGCAATATCCATTTCAGCAGAAGGTTCAGTAAAAGGAAAGTAACTAGGTCGAAATCTTACTTTTAAATTCTGTACGTTAAAAAATTGTTTACAGAATTCAATTAGAGTGCCCTTCAAATCTCCCATATTTGCATTTTCATTAATAAACAAACCCTCAACTTGATGAAACATTGGAGAATGTGTTGAGTCAGAGTCACACCTATATGTTCTTCCAGGAGCAATTATTTTGACTGGGGGTTTTTGATTTAATAACGTTCTAATTTGAACTGGGCTAGTGTGTGTTCGTAAAACGTAGGGCTTACCTTCTTTATCCTTGTCATCTATATAAAAAGTATCCTGCATTTCACGTGCAGGATGATTTTCAGGAATATTTAACGCTGAAAAATTGAAAAAATCTGTCTCAATATCAGGGCCTTCGGCAACAGAGTAACCCATTGATCCAAAAATAGTGATAACCTCATCAAATGTTTTTGATATTGGATGAGCCTTCGAGGCTATAGAATTTGGTGGAGGGAAACTTATATCTAAGTATTCGTTTTTTAATTTAGAGTTTATTTCTTCAATTTTTAAATCGTTAAATTTATTTTTAATAAGATTATCAACTTCAATTCTTAGTAAATTTAATTTTGAACCTGAAGATTTTTTTTCTTCTAAAGAAAGATCCTTAAGACTTTTCAATAACTCAGTTATTTTCCCCTTTTTTCCTAAGTAAGCTACTTTAACGTTTTGTAGTTCTTGTTGGCTAGAGCTTTGCTCTATTTCTTTCGTAACTTCATTAAGGACTTTTTTAATGTCCATTTTTAATCTAGTTGGCTAAATTAGCCTTGGCTTTCTCAACAATTGATTTAAAAGCAGCGGGTTCATGAAATGCAATTTCAGAGAGAATTTTTCTATTGATTTCAATGTTTGCTTTTTTTAATCCATCAATAAATTTTGCATAAGTTAGACCATGCTCTCTAACTCCGGCATTAATTCTTTGGATCCATAATCCTCTAAAATCTCTTTTCTTATTTCTTCTATCACGATAAGCGTATTGGAGAGCTTTATCCATACTTTGTGTTGCTACTCTATAAACATTTTTTCTTCTACCTCGATGTCCTTTTGTAAATTCAAAAACTTTTTTATGTTTGGCTCTTGCTGTAACACCTCTTTTAACTCTTGGCATAATATCTCTCCTTTACCTATTTAGAATATGGCATCATTGAGTCAATTATTATTGATGCAGATTTTGATAAGACCCTTGTACCTTTAGAATTTCTGATAAAAGAGTTTGTTCTTTTAGACATGCCATGGCGTTTACCAACGTTTCCGACAACTAGTTTTCCTGATGAGGATTTTTTAAAGCGTTTTTTGACGCTACTTTTTGTTTTTAGTTTGGGCATTTCATCTCCTTTTGAGTAAGTTAATAAGATCTTAAGGCATACCCTTTAAAAGCCTTTTCGATCAGTTGATGTCAGTTAAATATCATAAAATTTATTTGGGTGCAACTACGAGAAAAGCTTGTCTTCCCTCGATTTTAGGTTCCATTTCAACTCTGATAAGATCTCCCAAATCTGTTTTAACCCTTTTGAGCATATCAATACCTAAATTAGAATGCTCCATTTCTCTACCCTTAAATCTCAAGCTGAATTTTACTCTGTTTCCCTCTTTTAAAAATTTCTGAGCATTTCTGATTTTAACTTGGTAGTCGTGCTCTCCTGTACCCGGTCTAATTTTAAGCTCTTTGGTTTCGATTACTTTTTGTTTCTTTTTTGCTTCATTTTTTTTCTTCTGTTCTTGATACTTAAATTTTCCATAGTCTACTATTTTACAAACTGGAGGATTATTATTTGGAGCTATCTCTACTAAATCCATACCTCTACCTTTAGCAATGTCTATAGCTTCATTTTTTTTCATAACTCCTAGTTGCTCCCCATCATCAAGAATAACCCTAACATCCGCCGCAGAAATAAAATTATTTATCTTATGGAGATCTTTTTTGCCACGAAAGTTATTATTTCTTTGGTAAGGTTTATTCAAAATATTTTGTGTGATGGAAAAGAAAGAAGGTTTGCAATTATAAATGTCCTAGTGATTGCTTTAATAAAATCATCTAAGGATTATTAGCAAAGATAGATCAATTGTAAATATAAATTATTTTAATATTTGTTCTATTTTATTGATAATAATGTTCACACTAATATTTTTTACGTTAGATGCCGTGATTTTATGTAAATTATTCCCTAAAGGGTAACATGATCGAGAAATTTCGTTATCATTTGCTAACCAAATTACGTTTTTATTTGTTAAACCTGCAATATGGGCTGGTCCTGTGTCATTTGTAATGACTAACTCAGAAGAATTACATAATTGATAGAAATCCTCAATCTTTGATTCTTTGATTTTATTTTTAGACTCTGGACACAATTTAATTATTTCATTAATTGTATCTAAATCCAAATCAGAGCCTGTTAGATAAACTTCATAGTTTCTACCAACTAAATACTTTGCTACTTGGGCATATTTATCCGAAGGCCATTTTTTATATTCTCCAGATTTAGATGTCCCTGGTATAAAAATTACTTTATTTGATGGTTTTGTATTACCTTTGAGCATCCAATTTAAATCAGGTTGTGAGTAATTATTTATTTTCAGATATTTTAATTGTTCTTGATGGTTTTTAGTGATGTGTTGAATACCAAGTTTTTTTTGCTTATATTTGAAACTTGAAAATTTTCTTGCAGATAAGATTTTACATTTAGTAAACATCTTAATAAAAAAATTATAAATTTCTGTTCTATTTGAATTTTGTAAATCAATTAATAAATCTATTTTTTTTTCTTTAACTTTTTTCAAAATATTTTTTATTGAAGGGAAAATTGATATCCTATTATCAACTAAAATTTCATTCACATAAGGTAAGTTTTTAAAAATTTGTTTATAGTTAGACTGAGTAAGTAAGTATATGTTCGAGTTTGGATAATTTTCTCTTAAAGTTTTAATAGCTCCAAATGATAAGACTAAATCACCAAGTGAACCATGTTTAATTACTAGAATATTCATGAATTTATTAAATGATTATAGATGTCCAAAGTTTTTCTGCACATAAGATCAGATGAGTAATTTTTTTCTACATAAGATCTTCCTTTTTTTGATATTTCTTTATAATTTTTTAAAGCATATTTAAAAGTTTTTTGGAATGATTTAAAAGAATTAACATCAAATAACAAATTTTTATTAAATTTAAGAAGTTGCTCTTTAGTACCACCTTGATTAGGCGCTATAACAACTTTAGATACGGATAATGCCTCAGAAACAGTTCTACCAAACCCTTCGGGTCTCTTAGAGATATTTACAACCAAGTATGCCCCTTGATACAGTTTTTTTACATCTAATGTAGGTTTATGAATTATAATTTTTTTTGATATATTTAATTTATTAATTAGTAATTGTATTTTTTTTTCTTCTTTACTTTTATTTAAAGATACAATGTGAATATTGAATGTGTCTTTGTGCTTTTGCTGCAATAATGAGAAGTAACTTAGTAATAATTCATGCCCTTTCCAACTTGAAATCCTCGAGGGTATGAAAATACTTTTACTAACAAGTTTTTTTCTCGAAGGTGAAAAGTAATTTGTATCTACGCCCCTTGGAATAACATGTAGTTTAGTTTTATCATTAAATTTATGCTCATATGTTTTTTTGATAAAATTTGAGTTAAAAATTATAGCATCGCCCTTCAATA
>CACPCY010000021.1 GCA_902632575.1 uncultured Alphaproteobacteria bacterium
TTCCCTATTTCTGTTCAAGGTAAAAATTCTCATATTGAAATTATAGATTTTTTAGATCTTATTGAAAATCATGACTCAAAAGACTTTTTAAAGCCAGATTTAATCATATTTGCTAGAGGTGGAGGCTCTTTGGAAGAGTTAATGCCTTTTAACGAACCCGATTTAATAAAAAGAGTTTTTAAATTAAAAATTCCTAATATTTCAGCTATCGGTCACGATACCGACTATACCTTGTTAGATTATGTCTCAGATTTGCGTGCACCAACACCTACTGCAGCAGCTGAAATTGCAGTTCCCGATAAAAATTATTTATTAAATCAAATTCAGGATTTACAAGTAAAACTAAATCGATCTATCGAACTAAAATATTTATCAATAGAACAACTATTATTGAGATTCAAAAATTCTATAAATTATTTTTCAAATTCAATCAAGGATGTTGAGAGCAAATTAAGTAAAATAAACAGTGAGAATTTAAAGATAGTTAATGACTCCTTTTACGATAAATCAAATTTCTTTAATGATATATTGATTAGATTACAAGACAATAGCCCAAAACAAAAAATATTAGAAATACAAAGTAAGATTGGATACATAAATAAAAATAACAAAACTTTAATTTTAAATAAATTTAAGAATTTTTCTCAAAAAATATATTTACTTAATAAGATACTTAATACTTCTTCGATAGAAAAAAACTTAAAAAAAGGGTATGCAATATTGAAACAAGAAAATCAAATTATTAAAAGTATACAAACTTTAAAAAAATTAAATAATTTTGATGTTACTTTGAAAGATGGTGTAATGAATGTCAAAAAAAAATTATAATTTCCATCTTTTATGTACCCATAACCATTGAGATGGAGAGTGTCTAATCCATTTTTCAAAATATTTTTTGTGAATCATCTCAACTAGGCCTTTTACATCATAATTTTTATATTCTTCGTAGCGTAAAGGTTTTTCAAAAATTATTTGAAATTTGTTATTTTGATTTCTGATGGAGTATACTGGACAAATCATTGTTTTGTATTTAATTGCCAAATTAGCAAAACCATCTGTTGCAAGTACTTTCTTTCCAAAAAAATCTATTTCTAAACCACTACTATCTCTTTGATCAATAAGAAGAGCTAAGTCTTCATTTTGTTTAAGGGCCTTAATCATGGATTTAGCACTCTCAGAGCCTTTTTTATAAAAAAAAGCATTATTTTTCTCTCTATTTTTCTGAATGTAGTTATCGATCTTCTCATTATTTGCGTGTCTATAAACTGAATGTAATGTGAAACCATGACGCAAAATAAAATTTCTTGTTAGTTCCCAATTCCCAATATGTGCTGATATAAAGATTTTAGGACCTTTGTGAGATTTTATCTCGTCTATGATATGAGTATTATCAAAATTTATATTTTTCCAATCAAATTTATTTAAGTTAAAAAATTCAAAAAAAACTTTACCTGTCTCTTTTAAATTTTCCTTTGTTAATCTTGAGCTCTTTTCATCATTGAGGTTTAATACTTTCAAATTATTTTTTATGATTTGTTCATATTTTGTAAATTTTCCAAAAAAACCAACTAAAATTCCTCCAACATTTGAGGCAAAATTAAAACTAAATATACCTAATATATTTTTAAGTATAATAAAAAATATAAACTCAATATAATTTCTAAAAACTTTAAATATATTTTTCAATTTCCGTAATAAATCCTAGATTGTTATCAGATACTATTTCTCCATGTATTATTCCAACAGAGCTTTTAAATTCATTAGGTATCCTTACATGATCTTTCTCTGTTGTTATTAAAAAAGCATCATTTTTATTTGCTTGATCAAGTAATAAAAATATATCATCGACAGTATATTGATGATGATCAGGAAACTCTTTTGTTAATACTAAATTTAAATTTTCAGATTTTAATTGGTCAAAAAATTTTTTATTAAAACCCAGACCCGCAAAAGCAATTAATTTTTTTTCTTTAAATTCTGGGTTGATTTCTATTTTATATTTCAAAATATGCTTAAAGTGACTATCATTTAAATCATTACATTCTTCTGTATTAATTAAAAAAAATATTTGTGATTTTCTAATTGCATTTTTTACTGACTCTCTTAGTGGTCCAGAGGGAACTAAAAGCCTATTACCAAATGATTGGATAGAGTCATAAACATAAATCGATATATTTTTATAAACATTGTAAGATTGAAGTGCATCGTCTAGTACAAGTATATTTGCACCATCTTCCTTTGCTGAAATCATTGCGTGAAATTTATTTTTACTAACCCATGTTGTAAAATAATTTGACATCATTAAAGCCTCATCTCCTACAAAATTAAAGTCCATATGAGGTTTTACTTTTATAACTTCATTTAATGTAGTAGACCCACCATAACCTCTTGAGATAATATGAGGTATATATCCCATCTTCTTTAATTCTCTACAGATGTACAAGACTGAGGGTGTTTTGCCTGAACCACCAATTATAGCACTTCCAACTGCTATCACTGGTAAGTCAATTTTTTGAACTTTTGATAGTTTTCTTTTGATTAAATTTCCCACAGACCAAATTATTGATAAAGGAGAAAGAAGAAGTGCGTTTAAAGAAATTGTTTTTTGGTACCAAAATTTTGGAGCTTTTAACATTTATTAATCATCTCAGTAATATTTTTTAAACTATTTTTGTTATTATTAATAAAATTTTCAATTACCTTAACATGATGAAATTCTTCTTCCATTTGTCTGTTAATTTCATTACTTATATCTTCTAAATTATCACTATTCATTGTTTTGCAAAGATTAAGTTTTTCGAGATCAAGATAAATTTCCTCAAAATTTTTATTAAAATCTCCTGAAAGCACAAAGCAACCTCTTGAAATAGGTTCTAAAGGATTCTGTCCGCCATGTTTAATTAAAGAACCACCCATAAATACTATTTTTGAGCGATCAAAAATTGACATAATATCCCCAAATTTATTATGCACTGTGATTTTTTCTAAATTTTCAGAAATAATTTTTTCACTTAAATTATCAGAGAATTGAATATGACGCGGTATGATAATTATTTCAAATATCTCACTTACATTTAATTTTTTTATTATATGTATAACTTTATCATATTCATTTAAGTGAATACTTGCAAAACAAACGATCTTTTTTTTTGAATTTGGTATATTTGGATTAATATTAAATTTCAAGTTCCCAAAAAAATAAACTTTTTTACCAAATAAATTATTTATATTCGCTTGATCCTTTTTACTTTGTGCAAAAATTAAATCGTATTGTTCTCCAATTATTTTACTTAAATTTGAATATTTTGACCATCTGACATAACTTTTATCCGATACTCTTCCATTAACTAAAATATTTTTTAAATTTTTCTTTTTTGAAATCATTAGCCAATTAGGCCAAATTTCTGAGTCAATCCATAAAATTTTTTTAAAATTTGTTTTTGATAAGAAAATATTTACATTCCAAAAAAAATCTAAAGGAAGAAATATACTAATAAGGTTGGGGTATAATTTTTTTGACAATTCAAAAGATGACAATGTAGAACATGATAAAACAATTTTTTTATTATTAAGCGTATCCACTAAGAATTTAATAGAATTCAATTCGCCTATGCTGGCAAAATGAATTAAAAAATCACTTTGTCTGATTTGCGTGTAATTTTGGTTCGCGAATATTTTTTGTTTATATGAAAAAAAGTTTTCTTTTCTATTGAATATTCTAATTAAACCAATGAATAAAATCACTGGAAAAAGCACAAGTTGTAATAATCTATAGCTAAAAATGAGCATCAATTATTTTTAAATTTTTATTCAAATTGTCTATTATGTATTTATTAAATGAATTTTCGTCGAACTGACTTGGGTTTATTATTTCTTTACCCCAAAAAAAAATACCTTTACTGAAAGGTAATGGTATTTTTAATTTGTCCCAATTATTAAGACGAAAAAAACGATTGGTTTTAAAGGTTAGTAAAGCGATCTTTAAGTCAAACTTTTTGGCTAATTTGTAAATATTAGTGTTAATTTCATAAGGAGGTCCATGAGGTGCATCTGGTGTGATATAAATGCACTCTCCTTTTTCTACGGCTAAAGTGATTTCTTTTATTAGGACGGTCGGTTTATCTTTTTCGCGTAAAAGAGGATCTAAACCAAATTTTCTTTGAACTAAAGTGCTTATTTGACCATCTCTATGAGATGTTGCAACGGGTCTTAATTTTGGTTTAAATTTCCAACTAAATGTAGAACCCATAAGTTGATTATGCCAAATAAGTACAATGATTGATTTATTATCTCGTAATTGTTTTTCTATGACTTCTTCGTTTACACCTGACCAATTACTTGTTTTTTTTATAAGTGATAATGACAGATAAATTAAATTTACAAAAAAAATCTTAAAGAATTTATTCTTAGATAATTTTTTAAGCATTTTTTTTAATTTGTCTTTGATAAAGATTATAATAATGTTTTTTCTTTGCCATTAAGGTTTTATGAGTTCCCTTCTCAACAACCTCACCATTTTCTAAATAGTAAATTTCATCAAAATTTTTAATTGTACTTAATCTATGTGCAACTACGATCATTGTAATTTTAGGTAAATGATACAAATTATTGAATAGCTTAGACTCTGTTTTAAGATCTAAATTTGAAGTAGGTTCATCTAATAATACAACAGGGCTTTTTTGAGCAAGAGCTCTCGCTATTGAAATTCTTTGCCTTTGCCCCCCAGACAATTTAATTCCATTTTCTCCAATTTTAGTATCTAATTTTAAAGGTAGTTTATTTGCAAAATCATTTACACAAGCAATATTAGCAAAATGATTTATATTTGATTTATTGTGACTAGAGTTATATTTTATATTTTCTGAAATAGTACCATCAAACAAAACTGTATCTTGGCTAACTAGGCTAAATATATTTCTAAGACTATTTAATTTTAATTTTTTTATATCAATTTGATTTATTGTTATGTCACCTTTTGTGATATCAAATAATCTCAAAAATAAAGCCATAAGTGTTGATTTACCTCCTCCAGAGGGTCCCACAAATGCAACTTTTTTCCCTGCTTTGAGGTTAAAATTAACTCGGTTAATTATATTTTTATTTGTATTTTCGTATTTAAAAAAAACCTCTTTAAAACTCAAAGTCTTGAAATTTTTTATTATCTTAGATCCTCCAATTGTTTCGTTTTTAAAATCTATAAATTCAAATATTCTGGATGCAGCACCAAGACCGCTTTGAAGTAAAACATTCACATTTATTAGGTTTTTAAGTGGTGCATAAGCTAACATGAGACTTACTAAAAAACTCATTAATTGCCCAGCTGTCATATTCTCGTTAATTACAAAAATACCCCCACCAAATATTGCTAAACCAGCTGCCATTGAACCCAATGTTTCAGTAAAAGGTCTGGATCTAGCAGTAATTTTTTCCTGTTTAAAATTCAATTCTCTAGCTTGCTCAATTTGTTTATTAACTCTTTTGATTTCAAAATTTTCTGCATTGAAAGATTTTACATTTTTGATTCCTCTAAAGACCTCTTCTAAATTTGAAGCTAAAGTTCCAACTTGTTCTTGTAAGTTTTTTGTGACTCTTCTAATTTTTTTACCTAAAACTCTTATTGGAACAATGGCCAATGGAAAAATCACTATAGAAATGCAAGCTAATTTCCAATTTTGATAAAACATATTTCCTATTAAAATAGTTAAAGTTAAAGAGTCTTTTATTAATGCGGTATATGTGTTAGCCATTGCCCCACTTAAGTAATAAGTATCTGTAGTAATTCTCGTAATTAATGATCCTATTTTATATTTAATAAAAAACCCATAATGCACATTTATTATATTTTTAAAAACATCACGTCTGAGTTTTTCAATAATTCTATGACTCATAAATTGTAAAGAGGTAATTTGGATATAAGTTACAAACCCTTTTATTACCCCAGTAATTAAAATAGCAATGGGTATAAAATATAAATAAAACCTATCAGCATTAATCAAAACATTGTCAAGAGCTGGTTTAACTAACCATGCATGAAATCCTGTGCATAGAGCTGCAATAATCATACATAAAATAGCAACAAACATTCTTAATTTAAAATTAAGAAATAATTTAGAAATTCTTATAAAATGTTCTTTAGACTCAGACATTAAGGTGACTTCCAATTATTATACTAAAAAGTATGCAGATACCGTAATAGTTATTGCGACTAAAGTATGAGCCTGCCTTTTCAGGTAAATTTTTCCATATAAAATTGAGATCTATAATGTTTATCAAGAAAATCGTTGTTAATAATACATAGTATAAAAAACTGAAATTCAAGCCGCTTCCAAAAACTGCTAATAAAAAGTATTTAAAAAAAATCATTAAATTTAAAATGATCATTCTACCGGCTCCAAAAAATAATGTGCTAGAATATAATTTTAATTCTTTGTCTTCTTTTTCATCCTGAGTAGCATAAATAGTATCATAAGTAAGTGTCCAAAAAATTAGTGACACATATAAAATGAGAACAGATAAAAAGGGTACGTTTGAGCCCATTGCCACCCAGCCAATAAAACAGCCCCAATTATAAGTCAAAGCTAAAATTAATTGGGGTAAGAAAAAAAATCTTTTTGCTAAAGGGTATAAAATTATCAAAGGAGTGATAACAAGCCCTAATACAATAGCTTCATAATTTAATTGTAATAAAATTATCAAACCTATTATTAAAAGAAAAAATAATAGTATCAGTGAATTCTTTGAACTTATTCGTGATGAGGCTAAAGCTCTATTTTGTGTTCTACTAACTTTTCTATCAATGTCTTTATCAATAAAATCATTTACTATGCATCCAGCAGATCTCATAACCAATGAACCTAAAAAAAAAATTATAAACAAAATTAAAATGTTATTAGACGAACTATTTGTTGAGGATGCTAAAATGAAACTAATTGGGTAAAAAAGTAGAAGAAAACCAATAGGTTTATCTAATCTAACTAAAAGAATGTATGGGTGTGTGAAAGGTGGAAATAATTTAAAAATTAAATTATTCTTATAATTGTTATTCATGAAGAGAGTTTATTGTAATTCAATTATAAAGCAGGGTAGCACTTATGAGCTAGAAAAAAAGTATTATATCCATCTTGTAAAAGTTATAAGGCTTAAAATAGGAGATGAGATCTCTTTGTTTAACAACATTTCTGGGGAATGGAAATGCGAAATAATTGATATCAAAAAAAATTTTTTAAAAGCGAAATCAATAAGTCAAATTTCATCACCTCGAACAGAAACTTTGATAGACTTAATGTTTTCTCCCATTAAATACCAAAACAGTGAGTCAATTATAAGGCAATCAACTGAGATGGGTGTGAGATGCCTGTTTCCGACAACATTTAATAGAACTATAAACACAAAGATTAATCTTGATAAGTTTAATACATATGCAGTAGGAGCTGCTCAACAAAGTGGAAGGTTATCAATACCGAATATAGACAAGTTAATTGATCTCAAAAATAGGTCTAATATCATATCTGAAAAAACAGTGCTGATGTTTGATGAAAATCTCAAAGGGATTCATTTATCCCAAGCTAAAATTAAATCAAATAGTGAAATTTTAGTTATCATAGGACCTGAAGGGGGTTTTGAGGAGGAGGAAAGAGCATTTATTTCAGATAGCTCGAAAAATTTCTACAATGTGAGTCTTGGTCCGAACATCTTAAAAGCAGATACAGCAGTTATTGCCGCACTTAGTCTTACGTTTCATTATTTATACGAAAATTAGCCAATTTTAGCGACATCCTGTCAATATACTGTCCTAAAAAGTTTAATAATATGCATTTAATGAAATCGATTTTAAGTTTTGTTTTTTTATTCACCACCCAATCAATATACGCAAAAAGTGCAAATGATTGGCAACTAGGATTTCAAAATCCTGCTACAGATCTTATGAACAGTGTTGTTGGTCTTCATAACGGGATACTTATTATAATGACACTTGTCACACTATTTGTGCTTTTCCTACTTTTTTATGTATCTTTCAGATTTAGTGCAAAAAGAAATCCAATACCTTCAACCACAACTCACAATACAATTATTGAAGTTCTTTGGACTGCAATTCCTGTTATAATCCTTTTCGTTATAGCCATACCATCTTTTAAGCTCATATATAAACAAGAAAAAAGTGAAGATTATGATATGACAGTAAAAGTTATTGGTCATCAATGGTATTGGGAGTACGAATATCCTGATCATGGAGATTTTTACTTTGAAAGTTATATGATCCAAGACATTGACTTAGAAGAGGGCGATCTTAGACTCTTAACTGTCGACAATCCCTTAGTAATACCTGCTAATAAAAATATTCAAATATTAATAACTGCGGGAGATGTTCTTCATAGTTGGGCAGTTCCTTCAATGGGACTTAAAACCGATGCAGTTCCTGGTAGGTTAAATGAAACTTGGGTCAATGTTAAAGAACCGGGGGTTTACAGAGGTCAATGTTCAGAAATCTGTGGATCTGGCCATGGTTTTATGCCGGTGGTTGTAAAAGTATTACCAGAAAATGAATTTATGGCATGGGTTAATGAGGCTAAAAATAATTTTGCTGTAAATGAAGACTTACAATTAGAAGAACAAAAAGAAATTACTATTTCAAGAAATATTATTCAATTAGAGGAGAAAAATTTATGAGTTATGACACGACGACAGTTGATGACCATCACGATCATAAACCTGGTTTTTTTGTCAGATGGTTCTTTTCAACTAATCACAAAGATATAGGTACTCTATATATAATTTACGCGATTATAGCAGGAGTAGTTGGCGGTGCTTTATCTGTGATTATGAGAATGGAATTAGCTGAACCTGGAATGCAATTTGTTTCAGATGGGCAAATGTGGAATGTAATAATTTCTGCTCACGGACTTTTGATGATATTTTTTGTCGTTATGCCTGCACTGATTGGAGGTTTTGGAAATTGGTTTGTACCTCTTATGATCGGAGCACCTGATATGGCTTTCCCAAGATTAAATAACATTAGTTTTTGGCTATTAGTTCCCTCTTT
The DNA here is from genome assembly GCA_902632575.1 of uncultured Alphaproteobacteria bacterium. The sequence goes on from CACPCY010000021.1 coordinate 9,041, forward strand.
GTTTTTAATTGTTGGATCTATGTTTGTTGGTAGTGGTGCAGGTACAGGATGGACTATATACCCACCATTAAGCTCCATGACAGGTCACAGTACGCCCGCAGTTGATATGGCAATTTTTTCTCTTCATTTAGCTGGTGCGTCCTCAATACTTGGGGCAGTTAATTTTATTACAACCATTTTAAATATGAGAGCACCTGGAATGACTCTACACAAAATGCCTCTTTTTGCTTGGGCAATGTTGGTAACAGCTTTTTTACTATTGTTAGCTGTGCCAGTTTTGGGAGGTGCAATAACAATGCTTTTAACTGATAGAAATTTTGGAACCACTTTCTTTGATCCAGCCGGTGGTGGAGATCCTGTGCTATTTCAACACTTATT
>CACPCY010000022.1 GCA_902632575.1 uncultured Alphaproteobacteria bacterium
AAACGTCATCAATATTCATTATTGCAAAGGTTCCAATTACAATTGTATTAAACCCTTCATTAATTTTATTAATAATAGCATCTTTACTTCTTATACCGCCAGCAACTTCAATATTAATATCAATTTTTCTTCTAATCTGACTGAGAACCTGATTGTTATTACCTTTGCCTAAAGTAGCATCTAAGTCGACAACGTGGATGGTATTAAAACCTGCATCTTGGTATGTTTTAGCCATATCAAGAGGAGAATACTGATAGATTGTTTTATCATCGGCGATACCTTTTGTTAATCTCACACATTTTCCATCTATTATGTCAATTGCTGGGAATATATTCATGACTTCAAAATATAATTTTTTATCAAATTTAGTCCGTGTTTGTGGCTTTTTTCAGGATGAAATTGCACTCCGTAAATATTGCCTTTCTTTACAATAGAAGGGAATTTTTGACCATAAAGAGTGAAAGCTAAAACATCTGATTTTTTAATATTTTGGAAAATGTAACTATGAACAAAATAAAAATCCTTCTTGTCAAAACTATTTGTAATAATAGTGTCATCTTTGTTTAAATTAATAGTATTCCAGCCCATATGAGGAATCATAAGTTTTTTATTTTTAAATTTTTTAATATCTCCGCTAATAACTCCTAAGCCTCTTGTGATTTTTTCTTCATAACCCCAATCAGATAAAATTTGCATCCCAACGCAAATTCCTAAATATGAAGAGTTATTTTCTAAGTATTTTTTTAATGGTTGAATAATTTTTAATTTTTTCAAATTTGACATAAGAGTGGCATAAGCGCCTTGTCCAGGCAAAATTATTTTATCAAACGAAGTATAATTAAAATGACTTTTAATAATTTTTAATTGATATGGTCTTCCTTTAATAATATCATTAATTGCTTTATTAATCGATCCAATATTTCCAGATTGCCCGTCAATAAGTCCTATGACTTTCTTTTTCAAAGTTTCCCTTTAGAACTCGGAATATTTGTTTTTCTTGGATCAATAGATATTGCTTTTTTCAGTGATAATGCAAATGATTTAAAACAACTTTCAATAATATGGTGATTATTTTTTCCATATAATGTTTCGATATGGCAATTCATTCTTGTCTCAGTAACAATAGATTTAAAAAATTCCGAAAATAACTCTTGGTCCATTTCGCCGACTTTTTCTAAAGATGTTTTTACATTCCAAATAAAATAGGGTCGATTACACAAATCAATAACTGATCTTGTTAATGTTTCATCAAAAGAAACATAAGAGTATGCAAATCTTGTTATACCTTTTTTATCACCAAGTGCGTTTTTAATACTCTCACCTAAGGCAATTCCAACATCTTCAACTGTATGGTGCATATCTACTTTTAGGTCACCATCACATTTTAACTCTATATCTATCAAGCTGTGGGTGCTTATTTGTTGAAGCATATGATCAAAAAAAGCAATTCCAGTATCAATTTTATTTGCTCCAGAGCCATCAAGGTTAATTTTTATTGATATTTTTGTTTCTTTTGTGTCTCTATTAAATGTAAATTCACGCATTTGTAATCAGCTATTTAGTACCTATATTTATAGGAATAATGGATAAAAATAAAACAATAATACGGTCTACAACTGTTGTTTGCGTTCGTGACAATGAGAGTGTAGTTATCGCATCTGACGGACAAGTAACTTTGGGTACATCTGTCATTAAGTCAAACGCCAATAAAATTAGAACATTTCATAATGATCAAATTATTGTTGGGTTTGCTGGATCAACCGCCGATGCATTAACTCTTTTTGATAGACTGGAGAAAAAATGCGAAGAATTTTCATATAATCTTAAGAGGGCTTGTGTCGAGTTGGCTAAAGATTGGAGAACAGACAGGTATCTTAGAAGATTAGAGTCAATGATTATTGCGGCTGATAAAAGTGAAACATATCTTATCAGTGGAACCGGTGACGTTCTAGAACCCCAAGAAGGTATTGTTGCAATTGGATCAGGTGGCAACTTTGCTCTGAGTGCAGCAAGAGCTCTGAAAAGGAAATCTAATTTATCTGCAAAAGAAATTGCAGCAGAGTCACTTAAAGTGGCAGCAGAGCTTTGTATTTATACAAATGATACTCTAAACATCTCAGAAATTAAAATTTAATGGATAGCCAATCCCTTACACCAAAAGTTATTAAAGAAGAACTTGACCGCTATGTAATTGGTCAAGATGATGCAAAAAAAGCAGTCGCGATAGCCCTTCGAAATCGTTGGAGAAGATTAAATGTAAAAGATGAAACTCTCAGAGATGATATCATCCCAAAAAATATATTAATGATTGGACCAACAGGTTGCGGTAAAACTGAGATTGCAAGAAAATTAGCTAAACTTACACAATCGCCATTTATAAAAGTTGAGGCAACTAAATTCACAGAAATTGGATACGTTGGAAGAGATGTCGAGCAAATAATTAGGGATTTAATTGAAGTTGCAATTAATTTAGAAAAGAAAAAAATAAGAGATCGTTTCATAGATGAAGCCAAAACAAATGCAGAAGAAATTGTTTTAAAGGCACTGCTTGGTGACAATCCAAGTGAAGAAACTAAGGAAAAATTTCGAATAATGCTGAGAGATAATCAACTTAATGATAAAGAGATCGAAATAGCATTAGATCAAAAATCTAATCCATTCCAATCATTAGATATACCAGGAATGCCTGGTGCTCAAATGGGAATGATTAATATGAATGATATATTTGGTAAAGGTTTAAAAAATAAAAAGAAAACAAAACTTAAAATAGGTGAAGCTTATGAGCCACTTATTCAAGAAGAAATTGAAAAAATCGCTGAAAAACAAAATGTTGTTCAAAATGCTATTAAAAGTGTCCAGGAAAGTGGGATAGTTTTTATAGATGAAATTGACAAAATTGCACCCAATAGTGAAAGACGTGGTGGGGATGTTTCAAGAGAGGGTGTGCAAAGAGATTTACTTCCATTAATTGAGGGTACAGTTGTAAGCACAAAGTATGGAACAATTGAAACAAATCATATTTTATTTATTGCGTCAGGTGCTTTTCATCAATCCAAACCAAGTGATTTACTCCCAGAGCTTCAAGGAAGGTTACCTGTAAGAGTAAGATTAAATGCACTTAAAAAAGATGATTTTATTAGAATTTTAAAAGAAACTGATAATAGCTTAACCAAACAATATAAGTCCCTATTTGCAACAGAAAATATTGAATTAAAGTTTGAGGATGAGGCTTTAGAAGAAATTGCAACACTTACTGAACAAATCAATACCGAGGTAGAAAATATTGGTGCACGACGATTACAAACAATGTTTGAAAAAATACTTGAAAGAATTAGTTTTGATGCAAACCTAAGTGATCAAAAAACTGAAGTAGTAAATAAAGCATGGGTTACAGATGCTGTTAAATCAGAAATCAAACCTACCGACGAAAAGAAATTTATTCTTTAGATTTTAGCTTAATATAAAAAGCACCCAAACCACCATGTTGTATTTTACAAGGGGAATATGATTTTATCATAAATTGAAATTTTTCTGTATCTAACCAAAAGGGAAATTGTCTTCTTATTTTTCCAGTAAAAAATTCCTTACCATTAGTCTTATTGCCAAGCCCTGTTACTACAATATGAAATAAGTTTTTTTTCTTGTAATTTATTGAAAAATATTCGATTAATTTTTGGTGTGCTTGGTCAACGGTTAGCCCGTGTAAATCAATTTTGCTAAAATGATGATTTTTAAATTGTTTATGAAGATTGGCATCTAAAAGAACTGGTTTAACAAGAATTTTTTTAGCTTTTATATTTTTATTATCTATATTCTCAATTTTTTTTTTGGTCTCCCTAGAACTGTTGATTGAAATACTAATTTTTTCATTAGGTTGTTCCTCTAATGGTTTTTTATTTTGTCCTTGATTTAAATTAAATTTAATTTTACGAGACAAGTTTTATAGAAAAAAGCTTCCAATTAGGATCAGAGGATTTTTTATCTTTTTCAAAACCCCATTCTTCGACAACATTTAGAATTTCGTTGTTTGCAACATTGTAATGTTCAGTTTCAAATTTCACAGATTTAACTAGTCTCAAGTCATCAGATTTATCATCCAAGATAGAACTATTTTTAACTTCTGAAAATTTTATTTCTTTTGGCGCTTTTGCTTGTTCCATTGCTTGCATTGCTTCAGGTGTTAATAAATCTTTCACTTTTTCAATACTGTTACTTTGATAAGCCTGAACGATCATTTCATATGCTTTATTAGCACCTTCTAAAAATTCGCTATTATCATTTTTAGGAACTATTTTAGGTTTAAACTTAGATTGAGGATTTTTTTTTGTTCTAATATTCACAATTTTTCCGTCAGAAGATCCAAGAATACTCCTTAGGCGATATACTAAAAATATCGCAATTGCTCCAAAAAGCACAATATCTATAAATTCACTACTCATAATTTTTCAACATTTTGGCCCAATTTGAATTAGGTATTTTATTTTTTATAAACTCTTTATGGGCTTCTGTCTCTTCTTTTGTTAGTACGATCGATGCGTAATTCGGCTCACTAGCTAAGTTAATTTTTTCTGATTTTGCCATACTTAATTCTAATCCGATTTGGTTTATGCCTTGTAATTCCAAATATACATCAGTCAAGATTTTAGCGTCTTTTAAAGCACCGTGTTGATCTCTATTTATAAGTGTATTGATTTTTAATTTCTTTATAAGTGCGTCTAATGATACTTGCTGCCCTGGAAATCGTTGTCTCGCAATTTTAATTGTGTCTATAACTCTCTCCTTCGATATTTTTGGTTTAGATAGTTTCTCAAGCTCAAAGTTTAAGAAACCGATGTCGAAAGATGCATTATGAGCTACAATGAAACTATCTTGAATAAATTCTAAGAAGCCGTCTGCAATTTCTTCAAAAATCGGCTTGTCTGTCAAATATTCATTAGTTATTCCATGTATTTTAATATTGTCCTCACTAAGAGTTTTAGAGGGATTTATATATTCATGATAGTTGGCCCCGACTTCTTTTTTGTTAAGTTCAATACAGCCAATTTCAATAATACGATGTCCCTCTTTAAATTCTAAGCCTGTGGTTTCAATATCAAGTATAATTTCTCTCATAGTTTATTTAATAATTTAATTATATTTACACGTAAGTTCAAGATTGAACCATTATTGTTTATTGTAAAAGTTGATTTATTCTTTTTTATGTTCTCTTTAATCTGCTTATTGTTCATTAATTTAAAATAATTTTCGGAGACACCTCTGTTTAAAACCCTATGTTTTCTCTTTGTAGTATCCGTGTTTACGAATACAGTGACATTAAAATTATTGAACAAATTTTCTTCGTAAAGTAATGGAATTTCATAAAATACTGGCTGATAAGACTGATGTTTCTGCGCTACTAATTTTTTTTTGGAGTATAGAAGAGGATATATTGTTCTCTTAAGTTTTCTGTTGAACTCTTCATTCTGTAACATTTTAATTATTTCTTGTTTATAATTATGATCATTAAGTTTTAATTTTTCTAAAATTATTTTTCTAGTACGGTCATCTTTGTATAATTTTGAAATTATAGCATCAGATGATATACAACAAAAACCTAGCTTAGAGATAAATTTAATAAATTCAGTTTTACCTGATCCTATATTTCCTGTAACTGCAACTTTAATCATATTTTATTTATAAGCATTTGATAAATTTTTTTGTCTATTCCTATTTTATTACCTGACCATATTTCGTAAGATGGTTTTGCTTGTTCTACAAGCATCTTCAATCCACCTGAGTATTTTATGTCATGTTTTTTTGCTTTTTTTAATAGATCTGTTTCAATTGGATTATAAACTATATCAATTACTCCCTTTGCTTTCTTAACTAAATTCAAAATATTTCTGTTAATTTTATTTTTTTTGGTCATCCCCGCACTAGATGCATTGATAATCAAATCATATCTCTTCCTGAGGCGAGTTGATCTAATCAGGAAACGATTAAATTTAAATTTTTTTTTAAGATTTTCTTCCCTTCTCATTGATGTTGCAAAAATATCAATATTTTCAATATTTTTTTTATTTAGAAAATATAAAATTGCTCTTGCGGCGCCCCCTGCACCAACTAATAATACAGATTTTGTATTTTTAATTTTTAAGGAATTAAAAGTCTTACTGAAACCAATAACATCTGTGTTATCTCCAAAAATTGTTTTATTTTTTTTATAAATTAAATTTACAGAACCGATTTTATTTGCTCTTGTTGTGACTTTATCACAAAAATTAATAAAAATTTCTTTATATGGTATAGTAATATTAAACCCAACAAATTGTTTATCTCTTCTATAATTATCGAAAAATTTATCTATTTTTTTTTCCTGTACCTCGTATTTTCTATAAATAAATTTATTATTTTTTTTTGCCCAATGATTATGTATGAATGGTGATAATGAATGGTTTAGTTTTTTTGCTACAATACCTATTTTTTTTTTATTCATTTAGATACTTCTTAGTGTCTTTAAAAAATTAATAACATCCATTCCAATAATATTGAAATAACTGCCGTATATATCTTTAAAGAAAAAATTTCCTTTTCCTTCTATGTTATAACAACCTACAGCCTTTGATACTTGTTTGAAGTTCTTATCAACGTAATTATTGATATCTTTTACTCTAGTATTTTTAAAAGTTATTTTTGTTTTCGTTAAAGTGCTTTTTATTAGATTGTTATTTATCATAAAAATCATCGCTGTGTAAAGATCGTGAGATTTATCATTAAATGCTTTAAGGGTTCTTTTACAGCACTCGGGACTGGCACATTTATAAATAGTTTTTTTTTTAAATAAGATTGTTGTATCAAAAGTTACAATAATTTTATTACTATATTTTTTAGAAAGATATTCAGCTTTAGCTTTTGCAATTTTTAATGCATCATATTTATCATTATTTAAATCTTTTACCTTTTTTTCATTTATGTTGGGCGATCTATACTGAAATTTTAGGTTCATTAATTTAAAAATTTTTCTCCTAGATTGGCTTTTTGTGCCAATAATAACCTGTTTAGTTAATTGTGGATTAAGCGACTTATCCATAAAATTTGTGAGTTTTAAACAACGAAATTACCATTAATTTATAAATATTAAGTTATCAACATTTGTTATTAAATAACTAAAAAAGTACTTAAATATAGGTTTTTTTAAATAAGAAGTTGTTAATCCACATCATTCGACATACAACAACAATCCTATATATAAATATATATATATTTCCTCTTTATTTTTTGTTATATACCTAATCAATATATCTAACTATCTAGGTAATTTCCAATATGCATCTAAACGAACTAAAAGATAAAAAACCTCAAGAACTATTAGACTATGCTGAGTCTTTAGGGATAGAAAATGCCTCTGGTTTAAAGAAGCAAGACATATATTTTTCTGTTTTGAAGAAATTCGCAGAAAAAAATGAGGAAATAATAGGCGAAGGTGTCTTAGAAACAATGCAAGATGGTTTTGGATTTTTGAGATCAGCAAACTCTAATTATCTTCCAGGACCAGATGATATATATGTCAGTCCAAATCAAATAAAGAAATATGGTCTTAGAAAAGGTGATACACTTGAGGGGCCTATCAGACCTCCTAAAGACGGTGAAAGATACTTTGCACTAGTTGAAACCAATAAAGTAAATTTTATAGAAATAGCTAAAAATAATAAATTTAAAACAAATTTCGATAATTTAACCCCTCTTTATCCAGAGAAAAAATTTAATCTAGAGACAGAAAAACCAGACACAGATTTATCATCAAGAATTATAGATATTATTGCACCAGTTGGTGCTGGTCAAAGATCTTTAATTGTTGCACCACCAAGATCAGGTAAAACAGTAATTTTACAAAAAATAGCGAAGTCAATTGCTGAAAATTTTCCTGATGTTTATCTAATGGTTCTTTTAATAGATGAGAGACCAGAAGAAGTTACAGACATGCAACGATCTGTCAAAGGTGAAGTAATTAGCTCAACATTTGATGAACCAGCTGCAAGACACGTTCAAGTTGCTGAAATGGTTATTGAAAAAGCTAAAAGACTAGCTGAAAATAAATATGATGTTGTAATTCTTTTAGACTCTATTACAAGATTAGGTAGAGCATATAACACTGTTGTGCCATCAAGTGGTAAAGTCTTAACAGGTGGTGTAGATGCCAATGCACTTCAAAGACCAAAAAGATTTTTTGGTGCAGCTAGAAATATCGAAGAAGGTGGCTCACTAACTATTATTGCCACTGCATTAATAGAAACAGGTAGTAGAATGGATGAGGTTATTTTTGAAGAATTTAAGGGAACTGGTAATTCAGAAATTGTCCTCGACAGAAAATTATCTGATAAAAGAACATATCCTGCTATTGATGTTCAAAAGTCAGGCACCAGAAAAGAAGATTTACTCTTAGATGCTGGAGATCTACAAAAAGTCTTTATTTTAAGGAAAATTCTATCCTCTATGGGTACAGTTGATGCAATGGAGTTTCTTCTTGATAAAATGAAAGACTGTAAAACTAACGAAGAGTTTTTCAGCAGTATGAACCAATAACTCTCTATCTTATCCAGTTATTGAAATAATAATTTTTTTCCTCTTCAGTTAATACTAATAAATTATCTAATACATCTTTCCACTTATGTTCAATTTCAAAAAGAAAAGGAGATAAACTTGTTTGCTTTTCTTTTAATCTATAGGCATCATCCTCCCAATGCCCAAGGAAACCATCATGATAGCTACAACTACTGTTACCATATTTTTTTAAATCAGAATTACCCATGAAACCATTATCATAAGCAGTACCAACCCTATTACCTATAAACTTAAATTTCTCATAATATTCACTACACAGTGTAATTAAAAATCTTTTGTTATCTTTTTCAAATAGTCCGCTATATATGTAAAAATCGTTATTATTATCTATTAGTTTTGCTGCTATTAGGCTGGCATCAATTGAACCAAAATAAACCTCTTCTTTTAGATATGTATAATCATTTAAACCAGCGACAGGTATTATTTCAAATACTGTTATTTGATCTTT
>CACPCY010000023.1 GCA_902632575.1 uncultured Alphaproteobacteria bacterium
ATTTAGTTCTCTTGCTAGAAGGATCTTTAACTCAGATCTTAACTTAGATCAAAAAATGCACCTAAGATATTTTGTAGAAAAAATTGATCGTATATGTGATCAAGCTGAAGATATAGCTGACGAATTAATTATTTATTCAATTAAACGTTCAGTTTAATTAACTTATGGAATTAACTATTTTACTTTTCTTACTTGGTGGACTATTTCTTGGATGGTCTTTAGGTGCTAATGATGCGGCAAACGTTTTTGGAACAGCTGTGGGCACCCGAATGGTTAACTTTAGAACAGCTGCGATAATATGCAGTATCTTTGTTATCCTTGGCGCTGTGATTAGTGGAGCAGGGACAACTGAAACGCTAGGAAAATTAGGAGCTATAAATGCACTTCCAGGTGCTTTTGCATGTTGTGTAGCCGCTGGGTTTTCTGTTTATTTGATGACCAAGTCTGGTTTGCCTGTTTCTACCACTCAAGCTATTGTGGGCGCAATAATCGGTTGGAATATTTTTACAGGATCAAGTATTGACTTTGGTGTTTTAACAACAATTTTTGCAACTTGGATAATTTGCCCTATTTTAGCGGGTTTGATATCAATTGGAATATACATTGGACTAAAGAAATTTATTGCAGCTTCAAAAATACACTTATTAAGATTAGATGCATATACAAGGGCAGCTCTATTATTGGCTGGTGCTTTTGGCGCTTACAGTCTTGGTGCTAATAATATTGCAAACGTGATGGGTGTTTTTGTCAATATTTCTCCATTTACAGACATTAATGTATCGAACTTTTTTATTATCACATCTGTTCAACAACTTTTTTTAATTGGAGGTTTAGCAATAGCGGTTGGAGTATTTACTTACTCAAAGAAAGTCATGTTCACTGTTGGAAATGATTTACTTAAACTATCACCTTTATCAGCATTTGTAATAGTCCTTTCACACTCCATTGTTTTATTTTTATTTGCCTCACAAGGAATTAGTAGTTTTTTAACCTCATTAAACTTACCTGCAATACCATTAGTTCCTGTCTCTAGTTCACAAGCTATCGTTGGAGGTGTAATAGGCATAGGTTTTTTAAAAGGGGGCAAAGAGGTTAAATGGTCAGTCGCAGGAAAAATTTCTGTTGGTTGGGTTGTTCTCCCTATCATTACAATGATTATTGCAATGTTTATTTTATATATATTAACATATATGTTTAACTTAAATGTGGTGTTCTAATCTGTATGAATCAAGTTTAAAAAATTTTTTGTATATTTTACAAAAACTTCAGTATTTAATAAAAAATTAAATGGCCAAATCTAATTATGAATTAATTGTTGTGGGAGCGGGTGTTGTTGGCATGGGCATTGCTTTAGCTGCACACAAAAAAGGGGTAAAAAAAATTTTAGTAATTGACCGTCACCAAGCATGTACTGGTGCGTCTATTAGAAATTTTGGTTTTATAACTATAACTGGCCTCAGGCAAAAATTGATGCAAAAACGAGCTCTTAGATCGCGAGACATCTGGCTCGATCTAACCAAAAAAGCAAAAATCAAAGTCAACCATCGAGGTCTTTACCTTTTAGCACAACATAAAGAAAGCATGCCTGTTTTAGAGGAGTATCTAAAGGTTGATCCGCGTAAAACAGTAAAACTCTTATCAAAAAAGGAAATTGCTGCAGAAAGCACGTTGTTCCAAAACAATAAGGTTTTTGGTGGTTTATATAGTAGTGATGAGGTTCGAATTGAGCCACGTCTTGCTATTCCCGCAGTAGCAAAATACCTACAATCCATTGGTATCGACTTTTTATGGAAGGAAGAAGTTTTAGATTTTTCCCATAAACAAATCATTACTCAAAAAAGAAAAATTGATTATAAAAATTTGATTATGGCACCAGGTAATCATCTTAAAGGTTTAGGGAGAGATATTTTTGAAAAAAAGGAAGTCCAATCAAGCAGGTTACATATGCTTCGAATAATGCCAAAGAAAAAAATTAAGTTACCAGGAGGTATTATGGCAGATTTAACTTTGATGAGATATCCTGGTTACGAAAATCTCCCCTCTAAGAAAAAGCTTGATAAAATTATCAAGAAAACATCTAAAGCAGAATTAGATCATGGTATTCATGTCATTGCTGTTCAAGGAAATGATGGTTCATTAACTATTGGTGACTCTCATCACTACACCCATGACACCCATTTTCCATTTGAAAATGAAAAAATAGATAACTTAATTTTAAAAAAATTTGATCAAGTCTTACCAATTGGAAAATACGATGTCATTGAGAGATGGGTTGGAGAATATCCTGCAGGAAAAAAAGATTATCTTGATCACTGGATAGATAAAAATATTTGTATTGCAAATGTTACAACTGGTATAGGCATGTCTACTGGATTTTCATTTGCAGAGGATGTCATAAATAAACTTTATTAAATTTCTAAAGTTTTTAAGCTAAAATTTTGTCAATTACTCTTTTCATTATAATAATCTTTACTGCTCTAGCGCATACAACATGGAATGTTTTACTAAAACAATCAGATAACAAAGCTCTATTTCTTAGATGTTTCACATTGATGGGAAGTATTATATTTATTCCTACTTTATTTTTTATTGAACCTTTGCCTTCTAATGCTTTCATATTTTTAGCAGCATCTTTATTTATTCATATTTTTTATAATATTTTTCTGATCAAAATGTATAAACACTCTGAGATATCTTTCTCTTATCCCATCGCTCGGGGTAGCCCCATATTAATATTACTTTTTATAACACCTTTATTATTAGGCGACCAAATTAGTTATTTAAATAACATTGGAGCATTAATTTTAATAAGTGGAATTTTCTTTCTAATATTTTCAGAGGGTGATTACAAAAAAATTGATTTTAAAGGTTTGGGATTATCTTTAATGGTAGCTAGCACAATTGTTGTTTATACGCTCGTTGATGCAACCGGTGCTAGAATATCAGATAATGGTTTCTCTTACGGGATGTATATGTTTGCTATGGAGGGAATTATTTTTAATATTGCTTACATACTTGTATTCAAAGATAAAAAAATTCCTCTAAAATTTATCTCCAAAGAAAAAAATAATATTTTATTTGCTAGTGTATTGGTTACGTTTGCCTATCTTCCAATACTTTATGCTTATACTAAAATAAATGTTCCATCAGTGGCGGCGCTAAGAGAAATAAGTATTTTATTTACATCTATTTATGGAGTTTATTTTTTAAAAGAAAAATTTGGACTTGTTAAAGTTATCTCTGCTGTGCTTGTTGTAATTGGTTGTGTTATAATTAGAACAGCAACAGGCTAATTAGAGAAAAATTTATTAAACTCTTTGTAACCCATCAATTTTGGAATACGAAATTTAATTTTTTTTGGTAAATTTTTATCATGGTCAGTATGGCGTAAAACTTTTTGAACCTTTGCTTTTAGTGCTGCCTCTATTCCTACATCTGAGTCTTCAATTACCAAAATATCGCTTGGTCTAAGTCCCAACTTTTTTGTACCGATTACATAACCGTCTTTATTAGGTTTATAAGGAACGTTACCTGTGCAAGAAGTAATATTCCCTTTAAAAAAACCGTACAAATTATTTTTTTTTAATATTTTTAGTATGTAATTATGATGAGCATTAGAGACGATACCTACTTTTAAATTGGTCGAACGTAAAAAATTTTTTAGGTGCGGGTAGATACGTGGACTTTGCTCTGCAAATGCTGCTTTGAGATTTTTTCTATAATTGCTCATTATTTTTGAGAGGTTGTAATTATCCTCCAACAGAAGTCTTTTAAATAAATCCTCTGATATAATTCCAATAGTAGATTTTTGTTTAACACTCTTGTCATAATTCAGACCCATTTTTTTGAGAGTTAATATTGCAGTGCCAAACCATATTTTCTCTGACTCTGCAATTACCCCATCAAAATCGAATAAGATACCCTTAATTTTTTTTGTCATTTATCAGCACTTTCAAGCATTTTAGTAGTTATAAACAGTCAAAAAGTAATAAATCTTTAACATAACAAAATTAGATTTATACTAATTATTCATTATTACGGAGGAAATGTAATGGTAAAAATTAAAAGTCTTTTTTTAATACTTACTGTTTTCATGTTTGGGTCAGCTTCATTGATGGCTAAAACACAGCTAACTGTTTACACAGCTGTTGAAGCAGAGGATTTAAAAAAGTATGCAAAAACATTCAATGAGGATCATCCAGATATTGAAATAAACTGGGTTAGAGACTCAACGGGTATTATCACAGCAAAACTTTTAGCTGAAAAAGATAATCCTCAAGCAGATATCATTTGGGGTCTGGCAGGAACAAGTGCAATGCTTATGAAAGCTGAAGGTATGTTTGAGCCTTATGCACCTAAGGGTTTAGATCAGCTTGATCCTAAATTCCGTGACTCAGCAAACCCTCCTTCATGGACAGGAATGGACGCATGGGTTGCAGCTGTATGTGTTAATACAATTGAAGCAGAAAAGTATGGCTTACCAATGCCTGGTTCATGGGAAGACTTGACTAAACCCGTTTATGCAGGCCACGTAGCTATGCCAAATCCAAATTCATCTGGAACTGGATTTTTAGATGTTTCTAGTTGGTTACAAATCTTTGGTGAAGATGGTGGTTGGGACTATATGGATAGACTTCACAAAAACATATCTCACTACACTCATTCTGGATCTAAACCTTGTAAGCAAGCTGCTTCAGGAGAGGTTCCAATTGGTGTATCTTTTGCATTTAGAGGCGCTAGATCTAAAGAGGCAGGAGCTCCAATTGAAATTATAGTTCCAGCAGAAGGTGTTGGATGGGAGATGGAAGCAACAGCTATTATTAAAGGTACTTCTAATTTAGAGGCTGCTAAAACTTTAGCTGATTGGTCTATTTCAAGAAAAGCTATGGAAATGTACAACGATGCTTATGCTGTAGTTGGTATGCCTGGTGTTGCAAAACCAGTTAAACACTTCCCTGAGGGCTTATTAGAAGCGATGATCAAAAATGACTTTGAGTACGCTGCTAAAAATAGAAAAGATATCCTTGCTGAATGGCAAAGAAGATATGATTCTAAGTCTGAGCCTAAAAGCTAAATAAATATCTTATATAAAAAGCTTACAATTAATTTTGTAAGCTTTTTATTCTTTTAAAAAATATGGAACAATATTTATCAGTTAAAAACGTAGCTAAATACTTTGGTAAATTTCAAGCTCTAAACAATATTAATTTTGATGTTAATGAAGGGGAGTTTGTTTGTATTCTTGGGCCTTCGGGATGTGGTAAAACAACCCTTCTTCGTGTAATAGCTGGATTAGAAAGCCAATCAGAAGGAACAATTCAACAAAATAATAATGATATTTCCTTACTGCCGCCAGATCAAAGAGACTTTGGAATTGTATTTCAATCTTATGCCTTATTTCCTAATCTAACTGTTAAAGACAACATCTCATTTGGTTTAAAAACAAGAAAACAAAATAGAAATGAAATCGATAGTCGAGTTGATGAATTATTAAAATTAGTTGGGTTATCTGATCATATTAATAAGTACTCTGCGCAATTATCAGGCGGTGAACAACAACGTGTTGCTTTGGCAAGAGCTTTAGCGCCTTCTCCAGGGTTATTATTATTAGACGAACCTCTTTCTGCCCTTGATGCCAAAGTTAGACAACATCTACGATTAGAAATTAAAAATCTTCAAAAGCAACTTGGTGTTACAACTATTATGGTTACGCACGACCAAGAGGAAGCATTAACTATGGCCGATAGAATTATTCTAATGAATAATGGCGTTATAGAGCAGGAAGGCTCTCCTCAAGATATCTATTCAAAACCCACAACTGCTTTTTCTGCAAATTTTATCGGGACTACCAATTTATTTAAGGCAAAAAAAATATCTTCAAATTCAATAGAGATTCACGGATCTGTCTTAGAGTGCAATGACAATATCAATGATGACGTTTCAACGGTAACTATAAGACCTGAGGATATTAAAATCTCTGATAGTGGAGAAGGTAAAAATATTTTGAGTGGAACTATCAAAGAACTAGAATTCTTAGGATCTAATATCAGAGGTCATATTGAGGTTAACTTTGAGTCTGATAAGGCTATTGTTCTTTGTAATTTTGCTGCCGAATATATTCAAAATAAAAATATTCAAACAAACGCCTCAATTAATATCTCTCTTCAACCTCATGCAATTAAAATTGTTAAAGAGTAATTTTTAGTATGAAAAAAAGCAGAGACGATTATTTAACTTTATTTTTCATTTCAATCATTGGATTTTATATTTTAATTTCGCTGGCTTTTCCAATGTACGCCATACTGTCAAAAAGTTTTGAAAATAAAGATGGCGATTTTATTGGTTTTGAAAACTACCAAAGTTATTTTGAAAATAGTTCATTAGTCTACTCTATATATAATAGTTTATTTGTTTCCATAGTGACAATGGTCATTACTATTTCACTTGCCTTTGTCTTTGCATATGCTTTGACCAAAAGTCGTATGGCAGGAAAGGGAGTGTTCCGCTCCATAGCAATGATACCTATCTTGGTTCCTTCGTTGTTGTCTGGTATTTCACTCATTTACTTATTTGGTAAGCAAGGAATATTTAGAGAATTATTAATGGGTTATGAAATTTATGGACCTATCGGAATAATTATCGCTGAGGTTTTTTATACCTTCCCTCATGCATTACTAATTATTGTGACAGCACTTTCAATTGGTGACGCAAGATTATATGAAGCAGCAAAAGTTTTAAGATCAAAATCTATTCGAACTTTTTTTACTGTTACTCTACCTTCTGCAAAATACGGTGTGATAAGTGCGGCCTTTGTAGTTTTTACTTTAGTTATTACAGATTTTGGAATTCCCAAAGTCATTGGAGGTAATTATAACGTTTTAGCAGTTGATGTTTACAAGCAAGTAATCGGTCAACAAAATTTTGAAATGGGTGCAGTTGTGAGTATGGTTTTAGTATTCCCTGCTCTTATAGCATTTGCAGTTGATCGCATAGTACAACGAAAACAAGTAGCAATATTAACTTCTCGTTCTGTCGTGCATGAGCCTAATGAGAGCAAAACTTTCGATAGAATTATGTTTGGTTATTGTTCTGTAATTTCAGTACTAATTTTAACTATTTTAGGGATGTGTTTGTACGCAAGCCTTGTTACTTTTTGGCCATATAATTTAACTCTTTCATTAAAAAACTATCAATTCGACCTTATGGATGGAGGAGGTTGGGATTCTTATTACAATTCAATTCGAATGGCTTCATATACTGCAGTCTTTGGAACTATAGCTGTTTTTGCGGGCGCCTATTTTGTAGAAAAGGCCAGAAGCCTAAAAACGGGACGATCGATACTTCACTTACTATCAATGATGCCGATGGCCATCCCTGGATTAGTTTTAGGACTTGCCTACATTTTCTTTTTTAATCATCCAGATAATCCTTTGAACTTTTTATATGGAACGATGGCTATATTGGTCATTTGTACCATCACTCACTTTTATACAGTTTCTCATTTGACAGCCCTTACATCTTTAAAGCAAATAGACAATGAATTTGAGCATGTCTCATCATCACTAAAACAACCTTTTTACAAAACTTTTTTTCGTGTCACGGTACCCATTAGCCTTCCAGCTATATTTGAAATAGGAATTTACTTTTTTGTTAATGCTATGACTACTGTATCGGCAGTAGTTTTCCTATACAGCTCAAAAACAACCTTAGCTTCTGTGGCAGTTCTAAATATGGATGATGCTGGAGATATAGCTCCTGCGGCAGCTATGGGTATGATGATTTTTTATACAAATGCCGCTGTAAGAATAGTTTATGTGCTTATAACCAAAAAGATTTTAGTTCGCTTCCAAAATTGGAGAGTTAAAACAACATGATCATGCAATATTTGCATTTTTAAAAAAGGGCTAAAAACAAAAAAAAATTTTTTTTATATTTTATTATTGTAATAACATTACAGCTGTATATAAAATTTTTATAATTGTAACCCATATAATGAGGAGATTCGCATGGAGTTATCTTTTATATACGCTGTAATAGGATTTTCTTTAGCAGGGCTCTCTGTCTTTGGTAATGACTCTATACAAACACTTGGTACTTTTATTGCTGCAAAAAAAAAGTGGTATAAATGGTATGTTTTAGCAACTGCAGCCTCTGTTGTACTTGTTGGAACCCTTACATACGGATGGATAGTCTATGATGGTGATATAACTTTTGGTCGCTTAAACAAAATTCCATATATTGAAATTCAATGGTACCACGCCGTTGCCCCTCTTGTATTAGTTATTTTAACACGTGTCGGTATACCGGTATCAACTACATTTTTAGTATTATCTGCTTTTGCTTCTACAGTTATTTTAGAAAAAGTTTTACTCAAAAGTATTGTAGGATATGCAATTGCAGCCTCTGCTGCATATATTGTCTGGTTTGTAGTTTCTAAATACATTAACGAAAAAGATGATGAAATTACAGACCCTAAAAGACAAGCTTTTTGGAGAAATTCACAATGGGTAGCTTCAGGCTTTCTTTGGGCTACCTGGTTAATGCACGATGTTGCAAATATCGCAGTATATTTACCGAGAAAAATAGACCCAATGCTATTTATTTTGGTAATGGTTTATTTCGTAATTCTTATTTATTACATTTTTTGGAGAGAGGGAGGGCCGATTCAAAAAATCGTTTTGGAAAAAACAGGCACTAGATACGCAAGATCATGTACAATAATAGACTTAGTATACTGTGCAGTTCTGTATTTTTTTAAAGAATTAAACGATTTACCCATGTCAACTACATGGGTTTTTGTTGGTCTATTATGCGGTAGAGAATTGGCAATAGCCACTCACCATAAAACCAACCTTAGAAAATATGTATTCCCAATTATAGGTAAAGATTTTTTAAAAATGATATTTGGTTTAGCTATATCTGCTGGAATTGTTCTGTCAATACACTATGTAATTATTCCA
>CACPCY010000024.1 GCA_902632575.1 uncultured Alphaproteobacteria bacterium
TAACAGCACATGTAAGAAATACTTTAGTTTTCATCATTTTTGATAGTATTACACTTAATTAACTATTAAAAAACAAATTTTAAAGGTTTTGTTACCTATTGATGAATAAATTGCATATGTACTTCGACTATTTTTTGCTAATATAGATTACTATATGGGAGGGATAATCTATGAGAATATCTAAAACAATTATAACTTTTATTCTATCCTCTATTCTTTTTACCGCAACATTCAGTAAAGCTAATGCCGAAAAATTATTAGCAGCCATCGCTGACTGGACAGGTGGAGAAATTTCATGTCAAGTAGCTGTAAGCATACTTGAGGATGAGTTAGGATACGAAATTGATAGAATCGTGTTTGCTTCAGGAACAGGCTTGTGGGAGGCTATTGCTGCAGGTGATATCGATTTTGCTTGCGAGTCATGGCCTAGTTACGCTGAAGCTGATGACGTTATGTTAAGTGGCGACCTTATCCATGGTGGAGAAGTTAAAATGACTTACTCTGGTGATGGAAGTGTAAAATTACTTGGAACTGTAGGTATTACCGGTATGTCAGATTATTATGTTCCAAAATATTGGGCTGATGCAAATCCAGATTTTTCTAGTTATGCTGATTTAAATAAATTCAAAGAGGATTTTGCGACTATGGAATCTGGTGGCAAAGGTAGATTAATTGGTTGTCCAGTTGCTGGTTGGAACTGTCATGATCAAAAAAGATTAGATTTACTTGGTCTAGACTTTGTAGCTGATGAATTAGGAACTGAAACTGCTGCTCTTGCAGAAGCGCAAGGTATGTATGATAGAGGTGAACCTTTCTTAATGTATCTTTGGGAGCCTCATTGGTTCTTTGGTGTTAACGAATTAGTTGGTGTTAAATTAGCTCCAAACAAAACTTGTGACTCCTTTACTGAGGCTAACAACTGGGAAACTTGTGGAGCTGACTATTGGCCAGCTACTGGTTGGGCTGTTGACTATCCAATGAATTACGGTAATCCTGATACATTTGCTAAACCAGAAAACCAAAAAGCACTTGAGTTCTTTGGTAAAATGGCTTTATCAAATGCAGATCAAGCAGAGATGCTCGTTAAAGTTCGCGATGGTGGAGAGCTTAATGATGTTGTTGCTGAATGGAAAGCAAACAATAAATCTACTTGGGAGAAATGGTTACCATAATCTTAGAATAATCTAAATTTTTTATTTTATTTATTAGGCCCTGTATATTGCAGGGCCATCCTAATTACTCCGTTGATATACTTTGACAGACTCACTTTATTCAAATCTTATTGAAACTAATTTAGACAATAATAAAACTTTTTTAATATTAGATGATGGATCTGAGATAACTTATAAAAATTTCATAATTCTTGCATCAAAAATTTCTCACAAATTATCAAAATTAGGGTTAAAAGCAGGAAGTCATATTCTTGTAAAGTCTGCCAAAAGTAAAGAGACTTTAGCTCTTTATTTAACATCTATTTTTACTGGATCAGTTTTTTTTCCACTTAATACAAGTTATACTGTTAATGAAACAATTTATTTTATAAAAGACTCAAAACCGTCTTTTCTTATTTGTGAAAAATCAGAAATTGATAGCTTGAAACCAATTTGTGACGAAATTGGCTGTAGAATTTTATCTTTAAATGCGAACGGAATTGGAGAGATTACTGATGGTTTAGAAAACCTTGATAGTTTTTTTGAACCATCAAAAAGAACACATAATGATTTAGCAGCACTTTTATATACCTCTGGGACTACAGGAAAACCTAAAGGAGCTATGTTAACTGAACAAAATTTAGTTTCGAACGCTCAAGAACTAATAAATTTATGGAATATAAATCGCAATGATATTTTAATACATTCACTCCCAATTTATCATACTCATGGATTGTTTGTTGCTATTAATACCTCCATGATAAGTGGGGCAACTATTAGATTTATAAAAAATTTTAATACAGACTCAATTATTGAGGCATTTAATTATTCAACTCTGATGATGGGTGTTCCAACTTTTTATACGAGATTGTTGAATGACAAAAGACTAAATAAGAAATTAACACAAAATATGAGATTATTTATATCTGGTAGTGCTCCATTGTTAAATCAAACATTTAAAAATTTTCATAGAGTAACCGGCCATCAAATATTAGAGAGATATGGTATGACTGAAACTAATATGAATGCTTCTAATCCTTGTGATGGGGAAAGAAAAGCGGGATCAGTTGGTAAACCTTTAAAAAATATTAAAATAAGAATAAATAATATTCAAAGTGATAATAAAAAACTAAGAAATGATATTGGAACAATAGAAATAAGTGGTCCTAATGTATTTAAAGGTTATCTAAATAATCCAAAAAAGACACAAGAAGCATTTACTAAAGATGGTTTTTTTATAACTGGTGATATTGGATATTTTGATAATGATGGATATCTATTCATATCTGGAAGAAATAAAGATTTAATCATAAGTGGTGGATATAATGTTTATCCTAGAGAAATTGAAGACATTATTAATCAACACGAATTAGTTTTAGAGTCTGCTGTTTTTGGTATCCCTAATGACGATTTAGGAGAAGTGCCTATTGCAGCAATAGTTATGAAGAATAAATTCACAGATTTAAATGATCTTAAAGATTTTTTAAAAAAAAACTTAGTAAAATATAAAATTCCATATAAATATATAGTGTTAGATGAACTTCCAAAAAACGTCATGGGAAAAGTTCAAAAAAATATTTTGAAAGAAAAATATTCCTAAATCCCAAAAATATTCTTTTTTTATAATATTAATATATAAGTTTTATATGTCTTCGGCAGTTATATTTGGTGCTACTGGTTTAGTTGGCAGTTATTTATTAAAAAATTTAATAAATGATGAATACTATACTAGCGTTAAAATTTTCACACGTTCAGAAGTAGATATAAAACATCCAAAATTAGAAATTATTAATACTGATTTAAAAAATGTTGAGAGTATTAAAGATCAGATTATTGCAGATTGTTGTTTTTTTTGTATTGGCACAACTAAGAAAAACTCTCCTGAAAGAAGTGAATATCAAAGGATAGAGCTAGATTTACCTAAGGAAATTGCCCAAATATGTAAATCCAACTCAATCAAGTTCTTTGTCTATATCTCATCTGGTTTTGCTGATCCTAATAATAAAGGTGAATATTTAAGGTTTAAGGGTCTAGTTGAAGAGGAATTGAAAAGATTAAACTTTGACAACCTTGGTATTCTAAGACCGTCTTTTTTACTAGGTAAAAGAATACAATTTAGACTTGCTGAGAAAATTGGAATTCCAATTTTCAAGCTATTAACCCCATTATTCTTAGGCAAGCTTAAAAAAATGAGACCAATTCATGCAAAAAAAGTAGCTAATGCAATGTCAAATATTGTAAAGAAGAACTTAAATCAAATTATATATGAGTCTGATGAAATAGTTACGATTAGCGAATATTAAAGAAAATTTAAATTGATGAAAAAACTAAATGTTGTTTACAATGATAACTATGACATTCCTCTACCAGAGGGACATAGATTTGTTGGTACTAAATTTTCTGATTTATATAATTATATCAAAAACTCAAATTTATTTACGAATTTGACAATTCACCAAAGTAAGTCAGCTCTTATAAATGATGTACAAGTAGTACACAACCATGATTATGTCATGAATGTTAAAGAGGGTAATCTATCTAGAGATCAGGAGAGAAAAATAAATTTACCTTGGAGTGACAAATTAGCTAAAAGATCTTTCCTAGCTATACAAGGCACACTACAAACATCACAATTGGCGTTAGATTATGGTATTGCATGTCATTTAGCAGGTGGGACTCATCATGCTTTTAAAGACTGTGGATCTGGTTTTTGTGTATTTAACGATTTAGCCTATGCTTCAATAACTTTACTTAATCAAGAAAAAATAAATAAAATTTTGATATTAGATTTAGATGTTCATCAAGGAGATGGAACAGCTTCTATTTGTGAAAATATTGATAATATTTTTACATGTTCAATTCATTGTAAAAATAATTTTCCATTTGACAAAAAAAATAGCAATTTAGATGTACCAATAGATGATGAAGTAGATGATATTAAATATATTAATATCCTCACAAAAACGCTTTATCAAATTGAGTCTAATTTTACACCAGATATTGTTTTTTATGATGCAGGAGTAGACGTTCATTCTAATGACGATCTTGGCAATTTAAATCTTACAGATGAAGGTATTAAAAAAAGAGATGAAATTGTATGTAAATACTTTAAAGAAAAAAAAATACCACTTTGTACTGTCATAGGAGGTGGCTATAGTAAGGATAGGCAAGAATTAGCCTCAAGGCACTTCTCGATATTTGAAACTGTAAGTAAAAATTATTTATGATTTTTTTTGATTAACTCTTTGAATTAACCCAAAAATTATAACAATAGCCAGTATAATCTTCAGGAATTCACTATATAAAAATGGCAATAAACCAAGATTTATAGCTTGTTCAAGCCCTACGAAAAACGAAAGGTGACTAATACCACATAAGAATATTACTAAAGCACCAACCAGAATTGTAAGAGATAGCTTGATTAGACTCGTGTTAAGCTCAGATTTAAGAATATATGCAATGAGAAAGGCGGAAATGACCATTCCGTATAAAAAACCAAATGTTGGAGAAAAAATGTATCCAATTCCACCGCCATTTGCAAATAAAGGCAGTCCAAGGATACCTAAAACTACATAGATTAATGTTGAATAAAACCCTATCATTCCCATTGAAGCAGCAATGAAGAAAACTACTAATGTTTGTAATGTCATTGGAACAGGGTAAAAAGGAATAGCAATTTTAGAAGATACAGTTAGTAAAATCACTCCTAATATAGTCAAATAGTACTTAGAAAAGAAATGTGTACCAAAAAGGTTTTCTGTTATTGTTCTATTCATATTCTATTTTTGTATTTATCTTACTTTATCTTCGTCTTTGTAAAATCTTGGATCAAATTCATCTAATTTGATACCTCTAAAAGTTTTATAAAATGAACCAAATTTATAAGTACCAAGTTGTTCTAGTGGTGTGTTTGTGAATTTTGCTTTTGCTGCTTCTTCTGACTCAGCTTCAATAGTAACTTGAAAGTCATATGACATAGTCATATCAATTGTAAATTTTCTCATAATTAACCTCCTATTTTTTAATATCTTAAATATCATTAAATATATAGATTTTAACCAAAAAAATATAAAAATATTGGTTAATTATACCTATTGGGAATACTAAAATTTTTGATATAAAATCAGTAAATATGAACAAAAAAATCTTAATAATTAATGGCCCTAATCTTGAAATGTTAGGTAAACGCAAAGAGAGCGTCTATGGAAATTTTACATTAAAAGATTTGGAAAAAGAATTACTAAAAGAGTCTGAGTCATTAGGATGTAGCCTCGATTTTTTTCAAAGTAACATAGAGGGAGAGATTATTAATAAAATAAATGGTCTAGATGAAACATGCGTTGGTATAATAATAAATCCAGGTGGTTTAACTCATACCTCAGTTTCTTTACATGACTCTTTAGAGATTAAATCAATTTTTAAAATCGAAGTTCATTTATCTAATATCTACTCAAGAGAAGATTTTAGAAGAAAGTCCCTTATTGCACCGGCATGTAACTGTTCAATCATAGGAATGGGTAAAGATGGTTTTATTTATGGACTAAGATACTTAGTAAAAAACCTTTAATTATCAAATTTTTTAATTTTCTTAATATTTTTTTTCAAGTTATACACAAACAATCTGTTTCTGAGTTAGACTAATAAATGTATAATAAAAATAACAAAGTTCCTATAGGAGGATATTATGAAAAAACTAGTTAGTATTTTTGTACTTTTAGTTTCTTTTGCATTCACATCCAACAGTTACAGTAAAACAGAAATTCATTGGTGGTACGGTAACAGTGGTTTTTTAGGTGATGTAATCATAGAAATAGCTAATAGATTTAACGACTCACAAGACGAATATATGGTTATTCCTACTGGTAAAGGAAGCTATGAGGACAACATGGCAGCTACAATTGCTGCTTTTAGAGCAGGGGACCAACCTCACTATTCACAAGTTTATGACGCAGGTGCAGCTATCATGGTAGCACAAGTTAAAAATGGTGTTGTAATCGGTTTTGAAGAAATGGCTGAAAAATATGGTATCAATGTAGATGCTGATAATTACATACCAGGTATAAAAAACTTTTACGCAGACGCTGATGGTAAAATGATAGGTGTTCCTTTTAATAGCTCTACTTGTCTAATGTATGCAAATATGGATATTTTAAATGAAGTTGGCATTGAAGAGGTTCCAAAAACTTATGAAGAATTTGAAGGTATGGCTCAAAAGATACTTGATGCAGGATATATTCCTCTTCTTCAAAGTCATAGTCCTTGGATTTGGACAGAAAACTTCTTTTCAAGACATAACCTATTGATGACAGATGGCAACAATGGCTATGATGATGTTCCAACAAAAACACTTTTTGCTGATACAGAAGCATTTGTTTATCATTGGACTAAAGTTAAAGAGTGGTATGAAAAAGGTTATTACGGATATAAAGGAAGAGCTTGGGGAGATAACCAAGCACCATTTACAAACGGTGAGGCTGCATTCTGGTTTGGATCTGCTGCATCTTTTGGAGGTATGAAAGGCGTACTTCCAAACTTTACAACTAACCCAATTCCATATTGGGATTCTGTAACAGGCGGAAAAGAATATCCAACATTTATTGGTGGTGCAGCTAACTGGATTTTAAATGGTCATACAGAGGAAGAGTATAAAGGACTAGCAAAATTCATTGAATTTATGGGTTCACCAGAAATGGATTTATACTACCATAATATGACTGGTTACGCTGCTGTTACTAAGGGTGGTATTGAGCTAGCTGAAACAATTAATTTTTACAGAGCATCTCCGTATCATAAAGCTGTAGGTGATCAATTAGGCCTCGAAGGTTCTACTATACCAGGCGGTTATAGAGCAGGTAACTGGCCACAAATTCGTGAAGTAATTTACGAAAATGTTGAGCCAATGCTTAACGGTGATATCACTGTCGAAAAAGCTTTAAAAAACATGGATAAGGGTGCTGCAAAACTGTTAAAACAGTTTGCAAAAACTCTTTAAATTATTTTATTTAGTAAAGGAGGATATTTAATTATCCTCCTTTAAATTTCATGAAAAAAGTTCAATTTAAATCAAATTTTTCTCAATACTTTTTTTTAGCCCCACAATTATTAATTTTATTAATTTTTTTATATTGGCCTATTATTCAAACATTTAGAGATGCCTTTACTATGCAAGATGCTTTTGGTTTTGGTTCTCAATTTGCTGGTTTTGATAATTTTCTATTTATTTTTTCTGATCCCTCCTATTTTACTGCATTTAAATTTACTATTATTTATAGTTTTGTGATAACTCTTATTACAGGCTCAATTGGTTTATTACTTGCAGTTCAAGCTAATAAAGTAATGCACGGTAAGAGCGCTTATAAGACTCTTTTAATTTGGCCATACGCTATTGCACCTGCTGTTGTTGGAGTAATGGCTAATTATTTCTTCAGTGAAAGATATGGATTGCTCCATCATTTATTTAATAATTTATGGGGTTTTAATTGGTATGAAAACGTTTTTGATGCATATATATACGTAATTATCGCTGGCTCTTGGAAACAAATAAGTGCAAATTTTATTTTCTTTTTGGCTGGTCTTCAAGCCATTCAAAAAACAGTTATTGAGGCTTCAATCATCGATTGTAAAAGTAATATTCGAAGGTTTTGGACAATCACTTTTCCATTGTTAATGCCAACAACATTTTTCTTGATAATAATTAATATTACTTATGCCTTTTTTGATACTTTTGGAATTATAGATACTACTACTATTGGAGCACCAGGGAGTGAAACTAAAACTTTAGTTTATAAAGCCTATATTGATGGTTTCAAAGGTTTAGACCTTGGAAGTGCTGGTGCACAATCAATCATGATGATGATAATTGTTCTTGTAATAACAATTTTTCAATTCAGATATATAGAGGGTAAAATTCACTATAATTAATGACAAATAATATATCATCAACTATTAATCATTTTATCCTTTCTATTGGTTTACTGATTATGATTGTTCCAATATGGATAATTTTCGCAAGTTCAACACACTCAAGTCTATTTATAAATACAAACGGTTTACAATTTTTTTTAGGAGATAATTTTATAGAGAATTATTCTAGAGTTTTATTTAAAAAATCTGGTTTTTTTAACGAAATAACAGCTCTTAAAATGTTTTTTAATAGTTTTGTTATGGCTACAGGAATAGCTATTTTATCTGTAGTTACATCACTAATGGCCGCTTATGGTTTAGTTTATTTTAAAATAAAATATGCAACTGTAATATTTTGGTTAATTTTTATTACACTATTAGTGCCTTTGGAACTCCGAATTATGCCTTCTTATCTAGTTATGTCTAAATTAAATCTTGTAAATACATTTGCTGGTCTAATACTTCCCATTTCTGCCTCAGCAATAGCAACTTTCTTTTTTAGACAATTTTATAAATCAATTCCTGATGAGTTATTAGAAGCTGCTAAGTTAGATGGAACTAATAGTTGGAGATTTTTTATAGATTTTTTAGTTCCTTTATCTAAAACAATGATAGCTGCTGTTTTCATTTTTATGTTTGTATTTGGTTATAACCAATATCTATGGCCTTTAATAATGACTACTAGCGAACAGTATTGG
>CACPCY010000025.1 GCA_902632575.1 uncultured Alphaproteobacteria bacterium
CAACTCTAAGATTTAATTACTATCCTAAACAAGATAAACCTGTTGAAGTCTCTTCACAAGACGGTGTTGCTTTAGGTTGTGAAACCCATGTAGATAGTGGAATAATGACTATTTTATATCAAGATAAAAAAGGTGGCTTACAAGTTCAAAATAGACATTCATTGGATTGGTACGATGTTCCTCATGATCCAAATGCTTTTGTTATTAATACAGGTTTAGCTTTAGAGTGTTTAACAAATGGTCAAATGAAAGCAACTAATCACAGAGTTCTTTTTAATCAGGAGGAGCGTATTTCGATACCTTTCTTTTTTGAACCCTCTTATGATTTCATTCTAGACCCAAAACATTTGGATATTTATGAAAATATCAATTATAATATTGATAATTATGAAAATTTTCTCACCAATTCGCTTAAAAAATTTGTTGAATATGATAGGCCTGCATAAATTATCTTTTTTATTTTTATTTGCATTGATAACAGCATGTGGTGGTTTTAATACTGGGGTAAAAAAATCAGATACTCAAAAAGTTAACACAGTTAAATATGGAACACTCGTTGCGGCTGAACCAGTCAAAATTACTGGTGAAAGTTCTGGTATTGGTGCTCTTACAGGAGGTTTAGTAGGTTTTGTTGTAGGATGTGGAGAGGGTATTTTTGATGATGACTGCAGAGATGCTGCAGCTGTAGTTGGAACTATTGGTGGCGCCATTGTAGGATATGTTGCTGGTTCGTCATTAGGGGATCATACAGGATTTCAATATGTTGTAGATGTTGATGACACAGATGATGATATTTCGATAGTTCAATCAGGTGCAGAACAAATACCCATTGGTTCTAGAGTAACTATTGCAATAGGAACCAACACAAGAATTATAATTTCAGAATAGCTCATAGGAGATAATAAATGTTTATTGCAATGAATCGTTTCAAAGTAAAATTAGGTGAAGAGAAACATTTTGAGGAGATTTGGAAGAGCAGAGATACTCATTTAAACGATGTTCCTGGTTTTAAGAAATTCAATTTAATTAAAAGTGAGTCTAATGAAGAATATACATTATATGCCTCTCATAGTGAGTGGGTTTCAAAACAAGATTTTATAGATTGGACTAAATCTGAGGCTTTTAGGATGGCGCATAAGAATGCTGGTGAACATAAAAATGTTTACATAGAACACCCACAGTTTGAAGGTTTTGAAGTAGTAATTTAAGTAAATATTACCTTTTTTAAATTGTATAAACTCACTAAACCTATAGATAAAAAAATAAATTAGATTTTATGGCGGAAGGACTGGGATTCGAACCCAGGAAAGAGTTGCCCCTTTGCCGGTTTTCAAGACCGGTGCTTTCAACCACTCAGCCATCCTTCCATAGATTACAAAGTGTCAGAAATGTATATAACACAATACTTTTAAAGCAAATAAAAAAAAATTTTAAAAATTAATTAATATTTCAGTACCAACTCAGTGCCAATAAAATTTATAAAATAGCGATTGATTGCAGCGGTTTTCACAACAGGTAAGTTATGGTAAATTTACTAAATGAAAATATTTTTATCATTATTCTTGCTAATCCCTAGTTTGAGTCAAGGAAATGATAAAATTTATTTGAATATAAAAGATTTCATTACTTATAGTATTTCAGCTAATAAGATGATGTCATTATGTAAAGAAAATCATGATTATGAAATGGGAAAAGATATTATGTTTAGCACTCTCTATGCTGCTTTTAATGAAAAATTAATAAATGAATTTCAAATGAATGAAATAGAAGCTTCTACACTAAAAACCGAAGAAGAAGCAGAGGTAATCGTAAGAGAGGAGGGGTGTGATTACGCCACTACCCTGATTTATACTACTTACGCTAAAAAATTAATAGAAATAAAAAAATATTTTGTTGAAGAAGGCTTACTTGATTAAAAATATATCTAAATTGGCATTTTTTTTAATATTGACTCCAAATGTATTATTTTCTTGGACAAATGAAAATATGAAAAGCCTGACAGATAATTGTATTGAGAAAACCTCAATAGAGGCACCACAGTTTTCAAATGAATTTATATTAGAATATTGTGAGTGTGGAACAATACTTTTAAAGAATTCTATGACATGGGATGAATTTTTATCTTTATACGAGTCTAATCAAAGTCTTCTCTCAGAAAAATTAACAAATTATTCAGTTATCTGTGCAGAAAAACTTTTGAGTCAAGGTAAAAATAATAAATAAAAAGTTTATACTTCATAAAATATGAAAAACCTCTTACCTCAAAATCAAGATGGCATGAAATATGCTAAAGGTTTTATTAAAAATATAATTAATTTTTTTGATGATAGAATTACTGAATATATTATTGATGAAAATTATAATAAAGACTTAAAAGCATGGATGATACCAATAGAAGCTATTTTTTTTGTTGGTGATAATTTCCAAGAAATAATTGAGAGTTCTGATGATTTTTTACAATTACAGAAAATGTGTGAAAATAAAGATTTAGAATTAAGCATTTATCCTCATTTACCAGATGATAAATATCAAAAAGAAATCAGTCCTTTTGCTCCAAGTATTTTTAGATATTCGCTTTATTTTGAAAAAATTAAGAGTCAACCTTAGTCATTAGGTAAATTCTAATTGGCACTCAGTGCCAATTGTGTGACATTACTGATATAAAACAACTGTTTATGTTTAGAGAACAAACATAAAAACTTTAAATTTATCAGTAATTTTTGTTAATATTGTTAAATAAAAAAAGGGTTTCAAGACCGGTGCTTTCAACCGCTCAGCCATCCTTCCGAAGATAAAAGCGTCTAGATTGTATATATTAGGACATTTTTAAATCAATTATAAATTTTATCTTTTAACAAATACATAACCAAGTATCTCATGTTATATTTATAAGTGATTTATAGTAACCTATCATTATTAACAATTATTTATGTTTTATTTGCTTATTTCTTAGGTGGAGTAACTCAAGGAGTATTAGGAGTAGGTCTTATAACAGTCGTTATATCCTTACTCTCATTTGTTATTGATGTAAAAGAGACTATTGCACTTGTTATAATTCCAACAATTGTCACAAGTTTTTTTCAAATGACAAATGGTAGTAATTTAAAAGCAATAATTAAAGATACTAAATATTTTCTTGTTTTTTCAACACTAATCATAATACCGGGTGTCTTTTTACTAAAAGTTCTTGAGTCTGATCTAATCTTGATATTCATAGCGATTTTACTTTTTATGAATTCCTCTTTATCTCTATCAAATAGAGTTGTTGCTATACCTAATCATCAAAATTCAATCATCCAAGTTTCAGCTGGATCTCTTAATGGATTTATCATAGGCCTAACTAGTATTTACACCATGCCTTTTGTTTTCTTATTACAATCACTTAAATATAATAAAGAAAAAACAGTACAATTTATGGGATTAGCTTTTTTACTATATAGCATTATGCAATTTATATCATTTTCGTATAGTAAGCTGATTAGTATTAATACAATTGCTCCCTCATTAATTGTTACTCTTCCAGTAATGATTGGGTTCCTTTTTGGTAAAAAAATAAGAAGTTTTATATCAGAAAAGTTATTTAAAAAATTATTTTACTTAATGTTATTACTGATGAGTGGAATAATATTGATAAATTCTTTTCTTTAAATTTAATTAATTACTAGTGGTTCCATCAACTCGATTTACACTGTAAATAGCCCCTAACATAAAAACAATTACAGATGATGGAAATAAAAAATAGCCAATAGTGTAGGTATCTGGATAATATTGCATTCCCATATACAAGACGATAGCGTTCATTAAACAAAGTAGTAAAAAAACAATATTTGTGCCAATTTTAGATAATATCAAAGCTAATGGCTTTAAAACAACAATAGCCACAGCACATATAAATATAACAGCAGGAATAACATTCATTAGCAAACCCATTGACTCAGAATAAGTATAATCTTCTAGTGAGTCCCAAGGAAGGACCATTGAAAGTAGCATCATTATAACAGATGCATATACAAATTTTTTTCCTGTATTTGTTAAAATCATTAAATATTTATAGCAAATATCATCTTTTTTAACAGTAACTAATATAATTTGATAAATTTTAAGAAATAACTATTAGATTATAATGGTTATATAATAGAGCAGGAATCAGATTATGATTAAAATTTTACTTTATATATTCTTGAATTTTTTTTTTATAAATAATCTTATTGCTCATGATCCCAAAAATTGTGATGTGCTTCAAAATTATGATTTTTCGGGATTTGATGATTGGAAAGAAGAAATAGTAAATAGGTCTGCTGATTTTGGCTTAGATAAAAGCTTTGTTTCTGAATTAATAGCACCATATGAGGTCAATAAAAGAGTTATTGAAAATGATAAGTGCCAGCCTGAATTTACTTTGACTTTTTCTGAATATATTGAGAAAAGAAATTCTGATTTGAGAATACAAAATGGTTTTAAAAATAAAAGTAAATACAGTAATTTATTAAATAAAATTGATAATTATTATAATGTTCAATCAAGATTTATTTTATCAATATGGGGTTTAGAAACTGCGTATGGAAAAATTACAGGTAATTATCCCGTATTAGAGAGTCTTTTAACTATGTCATATGATGAGAGAAGAAGACGATACTTTACTAAAGAATTATATAACGCTCTTAAAATTCTTGAGCAAGGACACATTAATGTTATTGATTTTAAAGGCTCTTGGGCAGGAGCTATGGGTCAAAATCAATTTATGCCCTCTAGTTTTCTAAATTATGCCCAAGATTTTAATAATGATGGCAAAAAGAATATTTGGACTGACACAGAGGACTCACTAGCTTCAATAGCAAGATATCTACAAGGAGTAGGTTCAAATAAATGGGATCCAAATTACACTTGGGGTAGGGAAGTAATACCCCCGGCAAATATAAAATCTTTAGAACCAGAATTATTCATTAAAAGAGAAAAAGGTTGTTTAGCAGTAAAAAAATTGTCTAAACAATTACCGTTAAGTGAATTTAGACTTATGAATTTTAAAAAGATGAATGGAAATTCATTAGATAATTTAGATATAAATAGTTATTTATTAAGGATGGGTAGGGAAGAGGGTGATTTCAGGTATTTTATCGTTTATGATAATTATTTAAATATTCTCTCTTACAACTGCTCAAACTATTATGGTCTTTCAGTTGGATTATTAAGTGATAAATTTAAATAGTTACTATAAAATACTGTTTTTACTTATTTTATCATCTTGCACAGTAACATCTATTGATACTGTAGATGATGTAAAAATAGAAGAAGAAGTCACAACCCAAGATTACTTTAAAAAATCAGATGTTATTGTATCTCCACTTGATAATTATAACATTGAGTTAAGTGTTTTAGAAAAGTTCGTTACAGATGCAAGAATAGAGGGTAATAATATTCATCATTCTAATTTACCAATACCCAGCGTTGTAAGATTATCAGATCCCAATAACTTAGATAATAGTATTATTGTCAGAAATATTAAGCTAGATACTGAAAATAGGCTTTCATTAAGTCAAGAGATAATTGATAAAATATCACTAAATACAAAAGTATATTTAAAATATTTAAAAGATGAATCAATAATTCTGAGAAATGTTGTCGACTCAAAAGAAGAGAGTAAGATAAAGATGGATGATACAGAAATTTCATTTGAACAGTTAGATCAAGATCAAATTGAAATCAGTGAAAAACTTGATTATGAGAAAATTAAAAATCTAGATATTAAAAATTCTAAAAAACAAAACACTATATTAGTTGAAATTTATAAAGATATAAATCTAGCAAAGCTTAAAACTAATAAAATCAAGAATTTAGGATTGTTTTATGAAGAAAATGAAGAGGGGGTTAAGGTTTTTGCTGGCCCATTTCTAAAGAGTGATATAAATCTTAAGTTAGATTTTCTAATTAAAAATGGATATTTGAATGCAAAAAAAACCCCTTAATTTATTATTTATAGCAATTATTATTCTATTTCCTAAACAATCTCTTACTATTGAAAGTTTGGCAAAAACGGCGCTTGTAATCGATTTATCAACAAACGAAGTTCTTTTAGAAAAAAACTCTAAAACCAAAACATATCCATCAAGTATGACCAAGATGATGACCGCTCTTGTAGCCTTTGAAAAAATCAAAAATGGTACTTTATCTTTAGATCAAGAGTTTTTAGTAAGTAAAAAGGCATGGAAAATGGGCGGATCAAAAATGTTTATAGAGGTAGACAAAAGAGTAAAAGTTTATGATTTGTTACTAGGAATTATTGTTCAGAGCGGAAATGATGCCTCGATTGCTTTAGCAGAGGGTATATCTGGCTCTGAGGAAATTTTTGCTATTGAAATGAATAATTTAGGCAAGAAAATAGGACTCACAGAGACTAATTTTACAAATAGCAGTGGCTGGCCTGATGACAATCATTACACTACAGCTGAAGATCTTGCTAAAATAGCTCAGTACACGATTGAAAATCATTATGAATTATATCAAATGTACAAATTAAGTGATTTTACATATAGCGGGATCAAACAAGATAACAGAAATCCACTCCTATATACATTTGAGGGGTCTGATGGCTTTAAAACAGGTTATACAGAAGCAGCTGGCTACGGTTTGGTTGGATCTGCTGAAAGAGGGGATAGGCGCCTGATTATTGTTCTAAATGGACTAGACTCTTCCAAATCAAGAGCCCAGGAGTCACTAAGGTTAATGGATTGGGGTTTTAACAATTTTCAATTAGTAGATTTTTTTAAAAAAAATGAGGTTATTCAAGAAGTTGATACTTGGCTAGGTAAAGACGACAAAGTAGACCTAGTTGCTTTAAACGATATAAGCGTGAGTATTCCAAAAGCGCAATTATCTTCAGCTAAAGTTAATGTGATTGTAGATGAGCCTATTGCAACTCCAATTCAAAAAGGTGATCAAATAGCCAAACTTCAGATATCTTTTGCTGATAAGAGTTCTGAATTTCCTTTATTTTCAGGTGAGGACATTGAGCAAAAGAATTTATTTTCAAGAATATTTTCAGCTATTTATTATATCATTCTTGGATCTAACTAAATATTATCATATAGAATGAAAGTAATCAGTTTTGAAGGTTTCGAATATTCTGGAAAATCGACACAGATAAAACTTTTAAAAAAGTATTTTATAAAAAATAATATTAAATCTACTTTTACTAGAGAGCCTGGAGGTAATAAAGATCTAGAAAAGATAAGAAATGTGATTTTAAAATCTAAATTCAATAATTTAAGTTTAATAATGTTTTTCTTTGCATCTAGATTTGCATTATTATCTTCAATTGAAAAGAACGATTTCATTGTATTTGATAGATTTTTTGACTCTACTTATGCTTATCAAAAATATAATTC
>CACPCY010000026.1 GCA_902632575.1 uncultured Alphaproteobacteria bacterium
TAGGTTTAAATAAAGAGTACGATATTGGTTTGTCAAATGTAGGAAAAGGACTGGTACCTAGTAAAAAATGGAAAAAAGCCTTTTTAGACGAAAGTTGGTATCAGGGTGAGACATTAATTACATGTATCGGGCAAGGATACAATCAAACATCTCCTTTACAGCTTGCAACACTTTATTCTGCTATCTTAAATGGAGGAAAATATCCAATACCTAAAATTAATAAAAATACACCTACAAGATTTACAGGTAAATTACTAAACAGTGAACATAAAAAAATTATAATTAATTCTTTAAATGCTGTTGTTCAAGAGCCAAGAGGTACAGCATATAAACTAAGTATTTCTAATCCAGCATTTGTCAAAATAGGTGGTAAAACGGGAACTTCTCAAGTAATAAGAATTAAAGAAAGTGAAAGAGAGGATGATGAGTATAAATTAAAGGAAATAGAAGAGAGATTTAAAGACCACTCAGTATTTGTAGGATATGCCCCCTATGATAATCCAAAATATATAGCTTCTGTAATTATAGAGAATGGTGGATCTGGATCAGCGGTAGCTGCACCAATTGCCCATAAGGTCTTAAATTTTGCTTACAAAAATAATGTTTAGAGAATTTAAAAGTATATATAATTTAAATTGGATTTACGTTTTTATCCTTTTGATAATTTTTTGGATTGGAGAAATCAATCTTTACTCAGCTGCTGGTGGTTCTCTAGATCCATGGGCATCAAATCAGTTGATAAGATTTTTATTTTTTTTACCTTTGTTTTTTTTAGTAACAATGTTGGAGCCAAAGTTTATATATAATTTTGCAGAGATCTTTTTAATTTTAGTTTTAATTGGACTGATAGTAACACTAATTTTTGGATATACAGGGATGGGTGCAACAAGATGGATAAGAATTGCTGGATTTAATTTACAAGTGTCAGAATTTACAAAAATAGCCTTAGTTATTTCCATGGCTAAATACTTTCACAAACTCAATGCAGAAAAAACCATAGGCTTGTTTAAATCAATACTACCTCTCCTTCTATCAATAATTTTTTTCTTATTAGTTGCTATTCAGCCAGATTTGGGAACTGCTGTAATTATTCTAGCCTTAGGTCTTGTTGTTATTTTTTATGCAGGAATTAAACTAATTTATCCTTTATTATCGTTAGGCGTTATTTTGTCGATAAGTCCAATTTTATGGACATTTTTAAAGCCTTACCAACAAAATAGAATACAAATTTTTTTAAACCCTGACCTAGATCCTCTTGGAAAAGGATATCATATTATTCAATCCAAGATTGCAATAGGTTCTGGCGGACTGCATGGCAATGGTTTTCTTGAGGGTTCCCAAAGTAGCTTAGATTTTCTTCCAGAAAAAGAGACAGATTTTGTTTTTGCAATTTTTTCTGAGCAGTTTGGTTTTACAGGATCCATATTATTAATTTCACTTTTTTTTATCATGTTTTTAATTCCAGTTTTAAAAACATATAAACTCACACAAGTTTTTAATAAAATAATCTTATTTGTATTATCTTTTAAAATCTTTTTTGAATTTCTTATAAATATATCTATGACTATTGGTATTTTACCAGTAGTTGGAGTTGCTTTACCTTTTATGTCTTATGGGGGCAGTTCTTTGTTGAGTAATTTAATAATTTGTGCACTATTATTAAATTTCATGTCTATCAGCGAAAATAAGAGAATGTTTTCATGATAAAATCTATCAAAAAGCCCTGGGGTTCATTTATTATACTTAATAAATCAAAAGATTTTTTAATCAAAAAGATCATTGTAAAACCAGAGGGTGTTTTATCATATCAATCACATAATTTAAGATCAGAACACTGGATAATTATTGAGGGTAAAGCAACTGTGATTATAAATAACCGTACATTTTATAGATCAGAAAATGAAAATATATTCATACCTAAAAAAGCAAAGCATAGGGTTTTAAATGAGAGCTCAAAAAAGAAATTAGTTTTAATTGAAGTTCAAACAGGAAGTAAATTTTTAGAATCAGATATAAAAAGATATTCAGATATTTATGGAAGAAAAAATTGAAAATATTAGCCGAAATTTCTGTTGGAGAGCTCTATGACAAAATTACTATATTAAATATCAAATTAAAAAAAATTAATGACCCTAACAAATTAAAGAACATCAAAATTGAGTTAAATGCTCTATCAGAGCAAAGTAATAAAATAGTTATAAAAGATGATAAAATTTTAAAAAAATATGTTCAAGAACTGCAAGAAATAAATGAAGAGCTCTGGGATATAGAAAATACTAAAAGAGAGTGTGAGGCTAATAAACAATTTGGAGAGATTTTTATTAAAATATCAAGAGATGTGCATTTTAAAAATGATATTAGGGCGTCAATAAAAAAAGAAATTAATCTTTTGACTGACTCAAAAATCACAGAAGAAAAAGAATATTCTAAGTATTAACTTTATTTAAACTTATTAGTTTATTTTTAATTTTAGATCTTCCGTTGAGAAAACTTAATTCTAGAAGAACTACAATACCTTTAATTTTAGCTTTAGTTTTTTTGACTAATTTCATTGATGCACGTATTGTTCCACTTGTGGCAAAAATATCGTCTATAATAACAATATTGTCTGATTTTTTTATCATATCACTCTGAATTTCTAATTGATTAGAGCCATACTCAAGTTTGTAACTTGTATTAAAAGTTTTGCCTGGTAGCTTCCCTTTTTTCCTTATCATTACCAACTTTTTTTTTAATTTGTAAGCAATAGCTGAAGCAAAAATAAACCCTCTTGAGTCTATCCCAACTACAGTATTAGCATTTAATTTAACTACCTCTTTTGACATTGAGTTAACAACTCTATTAAAAACTTTTGGATTTGATAATATTGTTGAGATATCGTAAAAAGCGATACCTTTTTTTGGAAAGTCTTTTATAATTCGAATACTTTTTAAATTATTATTCATGAAAAGAACAATTAAATCAGTATTTAATAAAAAAAACAAAAAAAAAATTATTTGCCTAACATCTTATACTTATAATTACACAAAAATTATTGACGATCTCGTTGATGTAGTGCTAGTTGGTGACTCAATGAGTAACGTGCTGTATGGGATGGACTCTACTAGAACTATTGACGATCAAATAATGATTAATCATGCTACTGCAGTAAAAAAAGCTGCAGAGAAATCACTAGTTTTTTTTGATTTGCCTTATAATAAAGATTTTAGTGAGTCCAATACTGTAAAAAGAGTTTTATCAGTTATGAAAAAAACTTCATGTGACGGTGTCAAAATCGAAGGTAATACTGAATTAGAGGATATAATAAAGTATTTGAAGAAAAAAAAAGTTCCAGTTATGGCGCATTTGGGCTTACAACCACAGAAATTTAGTTCTACAAAAAAGTTTAAGATATATGGAAAAAAGAAAGAGGATTTAAATAAAATTATTTCGGACTCATTATGTTTAGAAAAGGCAGGTGCTGTATCCATACTATTGGAGGGAATGTTAACAAAAATAGCAAAACAAGTTACTAAAGTCTTATCAATACCTACAATCGGAATTGGTGCTTCCGAGTTTTGTGACGGTCAAATATTAGTATCGGAGGATATGCTTGGGATGTATGGAAATAAAAATCCAAAATTTGTTAAAAGATATGATGATTTATCAAAAAATATCAAAATTGCTGTAAAAAAATTCTCTAAAGAAGTTAATAGCAATAAATTTCCTAATAAAAAATATAGATATGACTAATAAGTTCTTTTAATAGAACTTATCAGAAGATTTATAAAAAGATCTTTTTGATAGCCCTTAAATAGTTTCAAAATTTTCAAAGATTTTTTATTATATTTATCACAGAATATTTTCACTTCATGGTTAATTTTATATTTTTTCATTAAATTCATTATTTCCGCGTAATCACTTTTTAATCTTTTGCGTTTGTTGAATACTTTTTTGATAAAGTTAACTTCAGTATTATTTGACTTTTTTAAAAGTAATATAATTGGTAGAGTAATTTTTCCTTCGTAAAAATCTTTACCATTCTTTTTACCAGTTACTCTATTTCCAAAATAATCAAGGAAATCGTCCATGATTTGAAATATAATTCCAAAATACAAACCCAATTTATTCAAACTTGAAATTATTTTTAAATTTTTACCGGTTAAAATAGCAGGAATTTTCATTGATGCAGCAAATAATTCTGCAGTTTTTAAGGATATAATCTCTATATATTTGCTCTCAGAGATATGAATATTATTCTCATGAGTGAGTTGCAAAAATTCTCCTTCAGAAATTTTACTACTTACTTGAGACAGTGAAGTCATTGCTTTTAAAGAATTAGCTTTTGTCATTAATTGAAACGACTTTGAAAATAAAAAATCACCAAACAATACACTAAACTTATTATTCCATATTGTGTTAATACTCTTTTGGCCTCTTCGTAGTTTACCCTCATCAATTACATCATCATGTAGGAGGGTAGCTCCATGAATGAATTCTATTGCAGCAGACATATAAATATCGCTTGATATTTGTGAATAATTTTTATTTATCATTTTACTTGATAGCAAACATATAACTGGACGTAATTGCTTTCCCCTTTTTTTGAAAAAATAATTGCCTAATTTTGGAATAATTGGGACAGCACTTACAAGAAACCTATCAAGCTCTTTATTAGTTTTAACTAACTTTACATTAATTTCTTTATGAATTAACTTAATTGTTTGTTCAAAATTAATTTTTTGCATATACTATGAATTTATACTCCAAAGATTTTCTACTAGATGGTAAAATTGTATATTATCAATTAAAGAAAGGCTATAGGAGTGGTATAGAGCCTATTATTCTTGCTTCTAATGCAAAAAAAAAGCACAATAAAATTTTAGATATGGGTTCTGGTTGTGGTTCTATTTCCCTAATTGTTGCTTATAGAAACCCAGAATCTGAAGTAATTGGTTTTGAAAAAAATGAAACACATCATAAAATTTCAGTTTTAAATCATAAAGAAAATAACTTAAAAAATTTAAAATTTAAAGTTCATGACAATTGTATTTTTGATAAAAAATATGAGAATTACTTTGATTTAATTTTATCAAATCCTCCTTTTTATTTTGCAAATAAAGTATTAAAGTCTAAAAATCCTTCCATAAATGCCTCAAAATATATAACTGAGTCAAATTTAAAAAAATGGATTATCAACATAATTTTTTATTTAAAAATAAAAGGAACAGCGTTTATCATAAACAGATTTGAAAACATGGATTTTATGTTAGATATATTGAAAAAATTTAATCTAGAAGTTACAACAACACCTTTATTACCCTTTCAAGATAGAAAACCTAAAAATGCCCTTCTAAAAATCACTAAAAGTAATTATTTTATAGAGAAAACATCAAATGCAATTATAATCCACGATAATTTATCAAAGTATTCTAAAGATATAGAAAATTGGTTTAAATAATGTTCAGTCCAAACAAAACAGTAATCTCAATCGATCTTAAAGGAATGATTGCATCTGGAAGTAGAGCACCATTGAATATGGATAATTTAAATGGACTTTTCTCAAAGGTAATGAAAATAAAATTTGATGCACTATCAATTATAATTAACTCTCCTGGTGGTTCTCCGGTGCAATCATCTTTAATTGCACAAAAAATAAGAGAAATTTCAGATAAGAAAAAAGTGAAATGTTATTGTTTTGTTGAGGATGTTGCTGCATCTGGAGGGTATTGGCTTGCATGTGCAGCAGATGAGTTATACGCAGATGTAAATTCTATTGTTGGTTCAATAGGTGTGATATCAGGTGGTTTTGGATTTACTGATCTCATTAAAAAAATTGGAGTAGAAAGAAGGATATTTACAGCTGGAGAGAACAAAAGCTTTTTAGATCCATTTTTAAAAGTTAATAAAAAAGATGAGGAAAAATTAAAAAAACTTCAAAAGTTAATACACCAAAATTTTATTGATTGGGTGTCCTCGAGAAGAAAAAAGAAACTTAGTGAAAAAAATAAAAAAATTATATTCTCTGGTTCCTTTTGGTTAGCTAATGAGGCAAAAGAATTAGGTTTAATTGATGGAATTTCATCTGAGACATCTTTTTTTAAAAGTAAATTTGGCGAAAAGACTAAAATTAAAAAAATAAAACAACCAAAGTCTCTAAAACAAAAGCTTGGTCTTGGTATTAATTCTTTAAATAGTGAGGATTTAATTACTAAATTAAAAGAGGAGTTTCTTTTTAACAAATTTGGTATTTGATAAATGACAGCAGAAAATATGGAAGACTTAGTATCTCTGTGTAAGAGAAGAGGATTTATTTTTCAATCAAATGACATCTACGGCGGCATGAAAGGACTCTACGATTTTGGACCTATGGGTGTAGAGCTAAAATTAAATTTAAAATTAGCCTGGTGGAAATCAATAGTCTATGAAAGAGATGATGTTGAGGGATTGGACTCAACTATTTTAACCTCACCTACTGTTTTAAAATACTCAGGCCACGAGGATACATTTTCTGATCCTTTAGTTGATTGCAAGAAATGTAAATCAAGATGGAGAGCTGATCAACTGGAAGACGGAAAATGTCCAAATTGTAAATCAACTGATTTAACTGATCCTAGACCATTTAATTTAATGTTTAAAACAGCTATTGGCCCTGTAGATGACGGGAGTTCATTTGCTTATTTGAGACCAGAAACTGCTCAGCAAATATTCGTAAATTTTAAAAATGTTGTCGACTCTACCAGTAGGGTGCCTCCTTTTGGTATAGCTCAAATTGGAAAAGCATTTAGAAATGAAATCACTCCAAGAAACTTTATTTTCAGAGTTCGAGAATTTGAACAAATGGAACTTGAGTATTTTGTAAAACCTGGTTCTGATGAGAGTTGGCATAAATATTGGGTAGATAAACGTTTAAATTGGT
>CACPCY010000027.1 GCA_902632575.1 uncultured Alphaproteobacteria bacterium
CAAATTTTTTGATGTTGGTATTAGATCTTGAATACTTGAGATTTTCACTTTTAATTATACATAAAATCTGTGCTAATAGATTGTTTGTAAATCAAAGGTAATTTTGGTTTCAGGGGGGAGTTGAGAGATTCTTGAAATATCTACTTCATTTAAAATTGCAATTTTTGGATATCCCCCAGTACAAGGAATGTCCCGCATTAATATAATGGGTTGCCCATCACTTGGTACTTGGATAGACCCAGGCAATATTCCTTCAGACAAAATATCATGAGACTTAGAACTAATGAGACTCTCACCTTTGAGCCTGATACCCATTCGATCACTTTGATTAGTTATTGTAAAAACACTGCTAATAAAAGATTGTAGAGTAATGTCTGAGAAATATTGAAGTTGAGGGCCGGGATATACTTTGAAGTTAGTTACCTTCTCTAAATTAGGTTTTGGTATAGAGATAAGATCCCAAGAGCTGACATCTTTACTAATATGAAATGTATCTTCGTTATTAAGAGGCCGATTAATAGAACCTATTCCTGCTTTTGTGTCAGTAGAGTAACTATTAAGACAAGGCTTTAACCCAAGTCCATGCTCAAAAGCTATGTATCCATATACTGAGTCTATTGTATTGTGAATAATCAATTCATCACCCTCAAATAAATTAATACTCTTATAGGGCTGGCACTCAAGCTGGCTATTGTTATTTTTCTGAATACTCATATTACAATTACCACCAACACAAATCTTAACTGATCCCTCTTTTACTTTTATTGATGGCCCCACATATGCAAATTCTATAAATTGATTTTGATGATTGGGTATAATTTTTTGCAACTCTATAATAATTCTTTGGTCCATTGCTCCGCTTGGTGAAACTCCTAAGTGCTGATATTGAAATCTTCCAAAGTCTTGAATCGTTGAATGAGTTCCTGTACGAGTGATTATGATTGAGTTCATGACGAGTATTCCTTGATCAATTCATTTAATGAAAAATTATATTTTCTAATTTGTTGAAACTCTGAAAGCGAGACGGAGTAAAATTTTACTTCATCACCTGCAAGAAAAAGGGAAGGATAAGAACTTTGCAAATCGAAAATATCAAATGGTATTTGTCCAATTATATTCCAACCACCAGGAGAAACTTTTGGATATATACAGGTATGGTTTTTTGCTATGCCAATGGATCTAGCAGGAATT
Source organism: uncultured Alphaproteobacteria bacterium (assembly GCA_902632575.1). The sequence goes on from CACPCY010000027.1 coordinate 1,192, forward strand.
TTTACCCTTGGAGTAGCTAACCGCGGTGTGATTAATTGGGAGGGAACATCCCCTAAATATGGAAACCCCGGCATGAATCCTATATAATATGTATAGTAACGAACTGATGAATGAAGATTGATAACCTCTTCTTTTGTAATCTGGTGTAGTTTTTGGATGATCTTCATATCTAAAGCAAAATCTTCATTATAACATGCTGGTATTTCCCATGTTTTAGTGATTTTTTTGTTAGTTTGAGAGTTTGTATCTCTCATTTTCATAATAATTTTGTCTTTGTTTTGATCTCTAATTTTTGAATTCTCAAAAATTACAACTATTTTATTGAAGGAGGGAATAATGTTAAGTGATTGAAGATTAAGGTTTGAAATATTTAAAAATGCCTCATTAACCTCCTGTGAAATAGATTTTGAGGTTTCATTTCCAAAATCTAAGACTAAACCCCGATCCCCATAAGAATTTATTCCTTTGAAATACACGCTAATATCATAATGTAACTTTGATGCATTTGAATAAAATTAATTTAAATTCTGATATAGCAGAAAAAGATCTCAGTTTTTTTGATACTGTTGATATGCAGCTAATAAATAAAATTGCCTCTGCTAATCTTTCTTGTTTATATCATGGGGGGTCAAAAGACGTTGTTTTTAAAGCACTAAGTTACTGTAAAACAAAACATGTTTCAGTTGGTGCGCATATCTCTTTTTTAGATAGAGATAATTTTGGGCGCACAAAAATTAATTGGAACAAAAAACTAATCCAAGAAATTATCAAAGACCAATTAATGTTTATGCATAATCTTGCCTCTGATATTAATTTTCCAGTAACACATGTTAAGCTTCACGGGGCTTTGAGTAATATGGCATGCGTTGATCAAGACCTTTCCAGTGAAATAGTAGATTTTTTAAAAAAAAATTACCCATCAATGATATTACTTGCACCAGCTTTAAGTGAACTTGCTAAAATTGGTATGAAAAGCAACATACCTACCGCCCTTGAGATTTTTGCAGATCGCACATATGAGGATGATGCTACTTTAACACCTCGATCTTTTAATGACTCTTTGATTACAGATCCAAACAGCGCTAAGGAACACGTAAAGGCCATGCTTACTCAAGGAGGAATTATTTCACGTAATGGGGATACTCTAAAAACAAATATTCATTCAGTGTGTGTTCACAGTGATACGCCAAATAGTGTTGAAATTTCTGAACAAATTTGCATACTCCTTCATGAAATGAAGATAAAAAAAGCAGCTCTTCAAGAATTTTTCTAGGACTAATATGAATAACTATTTTTTTTACGGCACTCTTCGCTCTATTGCAATATTAGAGAAGGTTATAGGAGGAAAAATTGATCACTTAAAAATAACTCCAGCTTTTGCACCGAAAAGTGAATTGCGTTTAGTCATTAATGAAAACTTCCCTGTAATAATCTTCGGTGAAAATTATTCAGGCGTTGAAGGTATAGTGGTTAAAGGGTTAAGAGAAGAAGATATCACACGTATACGCTTTTTTGAAGATGTAGAGTTTTCTCCTAAAACAATGATTATAGACATAGAGGGAATTCAAGAAGAGGTTAATTTTTTTTCACAAAAAGGAGTTGATCCTTCTTTAGACCCTTGGGTCTATGATGAGTGGAAAGAAAAAGAGGAAGCTTTGTCCTTAGTGACCACTGATCTTTGGATGCAACTTTATGGAAAATATACAGCTGAAGAGGCAGATCAATATTGGAATGATGTAAAAAAGCAGGCATATCATCAATACCTCTCTCAACAATGAAAATTGTCAATTTATTTTTCATAATTTTTATATTTTTTACATTTAATTCCTTATCTGATGAAACAACAAGTTGGGAATTATTGAAAGAGGGCGGTAAAGTAGTTTTTATTCGTCACGCATATGCTCCTGGAGGCGGTGATCCCAATAATTTTGAATTATACGATTGTTCAACGCAAAGAAATTTAAATGAACAAGGAATTAATCAATCTAAAAGAATGGGAAAATTATTCTCTGAATATTCTATTCCAATAGACTCTGTTTATTCCAGCCAATGGTGTCGCTGCAAAGAAACCGCTCGTCTGGCATTTGGGAATTTTGAGAGCCTAAGTGCCTTAAATTCAACATTTGCTGCTGATTTTCAAAAAAACCATTCAGAACAAATGTATGAATTACATCAATTCATAAAAAATTGGGACGACAGTCAAGGTAATTTAATATTTGTAACCCATTATGTAATTGTAGGAGGTTTTCTTGACTATTATCCAAGCTCAGGAGAAATGGTGATAACCGATAAATCTCTATCAGTTCTTGGTTCTATTAAAATAAATTTTTAAAAGAATACCCTTTCAACAAACCAATATAAACCGATTATTGAAATTATCATGGAAATAGGAATTTGTAAAAATGTTCGATACCAACTTTGACGTGAAGGTATTATAAAAATTATTGATGCAAAGAAAATAATTGCTATCTGTGCTATTTCTACACCAATGTTAAATGAGATTAAACTTAAGACAAGTTGACTAGTATTTAAACCAATATCTCCCAGCACAAATGCAAAACCTAAACCATGAATTAATCCAAAAATAAAAATTATTAAATACCGAAGTAAAGTTGAACGTCTTTGAAAAATATTCTCAATTGCAACATAGCTTATAGATAATGCTATTAACGGTTCAACAATAGCAGCAGGGATAAAAATTAAATTAAAACTAGCTAGAATAAGTGTGATCGAATGCGCAATTGTAAACATTGTGACTTGAAGTAATAAAGGTTTAAATTTGATAGCGTAAAAAAAGATACCTATTATGAATAAGATATGGTCAAGTCCCTTAGGAACAATATGCTCTATACCTAAAACCAAATATTCAATTGTTGTACTTAAAGCTGAAGACCGTGTCTGTTGGGATATGAATGATGATCTTTCAGCAGGTTGTAAATAAGTTGTAAATAAAACAGACTCTTTTGATAAATCCTCAAAATGTCTAATTACCACGGGACCCAATTCTTTTTCAAATTGAATGGTAAAAAACTCATCTTTTATTTCAAAATCTATGCTTAAAGCTGTATCTCTAGGAAATTCATCGTTTATTTCTTGAAAAGTTTCTACATGTCTTAAAGAAAGTGGAATAGTTTCATCTCCAATATTGATTTTAATCTTATCTGTAAATTTGTTTTCATTTTCTATGACCATTTTCTCTACTTCTTCAGTGGAAAGGGCACGTAATTCATCATATTTTTGAGATTGAGGTGAGTCGTTGGTATCCTGATATAAAGAGGCATCAATTTCAGAAAGAACAGTTTCTGCATTTAATTTTAATTCGATTGATGCATTTCCTTCAATAATGGTAATATCCATCACCGCGGGACTAATTTCGTGTGAATGCAGAGGAGAGCTCAATATTAAAATTAGAAAAAATAAGTGCTTAATCATTCGGTCATGTTTACCAAAATTCATCTAAAAATTCTTTATATTTTTTTGCTTCTTATTGCTTGTTTTATTAGAGCAAACGCTCATGAATTTTGGATCGAGCCCAAGCAATATCAACTTAATGATGACTTAATAAATGCTCACTTGAGGGTAGGACAAGAATTTCAAGGTATGGTTTTAATGTATAATCCAAAAGATTTTAAAACATTTAAAATATTATCTGGATCTAAAAATAAAAAAGAAAAAATTAAGGGCATACTAGGTGATGTGCCTGCAATTAATATAACCACTAATTTAGACAATTTATTAATTATTTATCATGAAACTAAAGATAAATATGTTGATTATAAAAAGTTTCAAAAATTCGAGGATTTTGTTAATGAAAAAGGTTACCAGCATCTAATCAATACTCATTTTGAGAAAGGATTTCCCGAAAGTAATTTTATTGAGAGTTATCGTCGGTATGCAAAATCTCTCATTACATTAAATGGCAATGAGGGGAAGGATAAAAAAACAGGACTTATATTTGAATTTGTTTTAGACCAAAATCCTTACAAAGAATTGAACTCAAAGCAAATGAGTGGAGTTTTATATTACAAAAAAAAACCACTAAAAAATAATCTTGTTACAATTTTTTCGAAATATAAAAATACCAAGTTATCAATTGTAAATACCATAACGGATGATAATGGAAAATTCACTTTTGATATTGAACCAGGAAGGGAATACCTTTTAGACTCAGTTGTGATTTATCCATTAAAAGCAAACCCAGAAAAAAATGAGCCAATCTGGCATAGTGATTGGGCATCAACAACTTTCTTAATACCTAAAAATAATCTTTAATTTTTATTAATTAGTATAAAATAGATAATTATGATTTTTGCTTTAAAAGTTTTATTAGCTGCTCTTGTGATTGCATTTGCAAGTTGGCTTTCCGGTAAAAAACCTGAGCTATCTGGATTTATTATCGCTCTTCCTATAGCAAGTATAATAGCCATAGCGTTCTCTTTCTTAGAGCATAAAAATACCGAAAATACTGTAATATTTGCAAAAAGCATTCTTATTGGTGTACCTGTCTCATACATATTTTTCTTACCTTTTTTCTTTGCAAAAAATCTATATATGAATTTTTGGTTAATTTATTTGATTGGATTGACTTTACTCGTAATAGGATATTTTGTTCATAAATATATTATGAGTTTAATTTGAATGTTTGAGTTATTCGCAGACTCAACTCCAAATGCAAGAAAAATTTCAATAATGTTAGAGGAGATTAATGAGAATTATGATCTGACTTTAATTAATTTAAATAAGGGTGAACAATTTTACGATGAGTTTAAAAAAATTTCTCCATTTTCAAAAATTCCTGTTTTAAGACATAATAAAAAGACCATATTTGAGTCTGGTGCTATCTTAATTTATTTAGCTGATTTATCAGGAGAGTTTTATGGCTCAAATCAAAGTTTAACAACTCAGTGGTTGATGGCTCAAATTGGTTATATAGGCCCAATGTTAGGTCAGCATCATCAATTTCATCATTATAATCTCGGTAAAAGTGATTTTGGTGAAGAGAGGTATTTTAAAATCGCAGAAACGATATACAAAAATTTAGATAATCATTTATCTATAAATGAATATTTGGCAAATGAATATTCAATTGCAGATATTGCAACATTTCCTTGGATCGCTAGACATCCAATTCATGATATAGGTCTGAATAAATATATCAATTTATTACGCTGGTATAATCAAATATCACTTAGACCTGCTGTCTTAAAAGGATATGATTTATTTAAGGATGGCTCAACACCACCTCCCGCGTAATCAAAATGAAAGTATACTTTAATGGTTCATGTAATATTTGTAATGCAGAAATAAGTCATTATAAAAAGAAAACCTTTAATATAAACTATGTTGATATTTCAAAAATTAAAGATGAGCATATAAAT
>CACPCY010000028.1 GCA_902632575.1 uncultured Alphaproteobacteria bacterium
AAAATTTAAAACCTTATGAAATTTCTATTGATGGATATAACAAAAATCTCAAAACTAAGATCTTGAATAAGATACAATCTAATTTAAGGTTCAGATCAAGAAATGCTTAAGGAATCAATATTAAATCGTTGTAGAACATATTCAGAACCTTTTCCTCATTGGGAGCTAGACTCCCCTTTTACAGATGGACTCATAAAAGAACTTAATGAAGTAGATATATCTGATGCACCTCGGTCCTTTGACGGCACCAGAGCCGCTGACGCAGGTGGAGATGGAATTGATGGTAAACTTAGAGTTTTTTTAGAGAGTGATAATTCAAAAAACTTATCAAATGGTATGAACCTAATTGATGATTTGAGGGACAGGGATGTAATAGAGTCAATACAAGAGAAAATCAAAAAAAATTTATCAAATAGTTTTATTAGAATTGAGTACATATCAGATCGTAAAGGTTTTTGGTTAAAACCCCATTTGGATATCAAAGAAAAACTTATGACAATGATGTTATTTATTAATACCTACGATGAATCAGAAAAACTTGGAACAGATTTTTATGATACTGATATGAATCTTGTTAAAACAGTTCCATACAAACATAACACAGGTTATTTTTTTGCCTCTGGAAATAATACTTGGCACGGACTTGAAAAAAAAGAAATTAAGGTTGAGAGAAGATGCATGCAAATAAATTATGTAACCTTTCCTACTAGCTGGCCAATAGATGGCTGATATTAATAATGTTATTATTATAGGTTCAGGACCTGCTGGATATACTGCTGCAATTTATGCCGCTAGGGCTAATTTAAAGCCTATTTTAGTCAGTGGTTTTCAGCCTGGCGGTCAACTCACCATAACCACTGATGTAGAAAACTATCCAGGGTATGAAGATCCTATCCAAGGGCCCTGGTTAATGGAACAAATGCAAAACCAAGCCGCACACGTAGGAACTGAAATCATCAATTCACAAGTGACAGAAGTTTTTTTAAACGAAAAAATTAAAAAATTAAATTTAGATAATGGCACAACTCTAAATTCTAAAACTGTGATAATTAGTACAGGAGCACAAGCAAGATGGCTAGGTTTAGAAAATGAGGCTAAATTTCAAGGTCATGGACTATCTGCTTGCGCAACTTGTGATGGTTTTTTCTTTAAGGATAAAGAGGTTGCTGTAATTGGTGGTGGAAATAGTGCAGCTGAGGAAGCATTATTTTTAACAAAGTTTGCAACAAAAGTTTATCTAGTTCACAGAAGAGATAAATTAAGAGCTGAAAAAATATTACAAGATCGATTAAAACAAAATTCTAAAATAGAGTTTATTTGGAATAGTGAAGTGACTAAGTTTAATGGCAATGATGATTTGGAGTCAATAGACTTAACGAATAAACAAGATAACAAAATTTCAAATCTCAAAATAGACGGTGTTTTTATTGCGATAGGGCACGATCCAGCAACACAATTATTTAAAGGTCAACTAAAAATGGATGAGGGTGGATACATAATTACAGATCCAGATAGTACAAAAACTTCAATTGAAGGAGTTTTTGCTGCAGGGGATGTAAAAGATAAGATTTATAGACAGGCTGTTACCGCCGCCGGTATGGGATGTATGGCAGCGTTAGAAGTAGAGAAGTATCTAGATTGATTTTAGCCTTGTCTGGCTTTCATTCTTGGGTTGGTTTTATTGATTACATATAACCTACCCTTTCTTCTTACCAGTTGATTATTTTTATCTCTGGTTTTAGCTGTTTTAAGAGAACTTTTAATTTTCATAATTCAATTTATTAGTTATAAATAATAAGGAAAAAATTTATGTTAATTCATGAAAAAATCAACAAAATTAAAGAAGATTTCTTATTTTTTGATAACTGGGAAGATAAATATCAATACCTAATAGATTTAGGAAAAAAACTCCCTGATCTTGAAGATAACTATAAAACTGAGGAGTATCGTGTTCAAGGATGCACATCAAATCTATGGATGGTACCAAAATTCATTGATGGAAAAATTAGACTGTCTGGTTCAAGTGACTCTGTAATTGTAAAAGGTTTGTTTTATTTAGTTTATTATGCTTATAATGAAGAAACTCCTGAAACTATAGTAAATAATCCCTTATCTTTTTTTGAAGAAATTGGTCTTTCTAATCATCTAGGTCAATCAAGATCTAATGGCCTTAATTCGCTCAGGAAAAAAATAACATCAATAGCGACAGAATTATCAAATAAATAAATTTTATAGATTGTAAAATATGCTAATTTGATCAAATGAGTTTGATTAAATTAATTATTTCAATTTCATTTTTACTTTTTTCTAGCAATTTATATTCCAAGGAGGATGTCATCAATTTACAACTTAAAGACGGAGTCGTCAAAATAAAGACCTTTGAAGATAAGGCACCAAAGCATGTTAAACAAATTACTGATCTAGTTGCCAAAGGCAGTTACGATGGAGTAGTTTTTCACAGAGTAATAGATGGTTTTATGGCCCAAACAGGAGATGTTCAGTTTGGTAATTCAAATTTAGATAACTATGATTTGAGAAGAGCTGGTACAGGTGGTTCTGGTAACAATATTGAAGCAGAATTTAATGATATGCCACATAAAAGAGGAACTTTAAGTATGGCACGTGCACAAGATCCAAATAGTGCTGATAGTCAATTTTTTATTTGTTTCGGTGATACTCCGCACTTAGACGGACAATATACTGTTTGGGGCGAAGTAATCGAAGGAATGGAATTTGTTGATGCAATCAAAAAAGGCGATCCTATAAAAAACGGTCTGGTAGATGAACCAGATAAGATTATCAAAATGTGGATTGAATAAATTTACTTTTGAGTAATTTTTAATTCAATTCTTCGATTTTCTTTAAGGTCTTCTTTAGTATCTCCTAAGTTAATAGGTTGATATTCACCATAACCGTTTGCTGACAATTTGTTGGCAGGGATACCTTGTTGAATAAGAAATTTTACAACCTCAAGTGCTCTAGCATGAGAAAGTTCCCAATTAGATGGAAATTGAGAGGTTGAAATAGGTATTTTATCAGTGTGACCGTCTATTTGTAAAATCCAATTTAGATCGGATGGTATAGACTCTGCTACATCTATAATTGTTTTGGTAATAAGAGATAGAGCAACCCTACCTTCATCTTGAATATTAGCACTTCCAGAGTCAAATAAGATCTCTGATTGAAAAATAAATCTATCCCCTTTAATTTGAATATCGTCTCTATCAGCTAAAGCTTCAGATAACTTGCCAAAAAATTCTGATTTATACTTTTGTAATTTGAATAATTCACTTGTAAGTACTCTATTTAATCTATCTCCTAATTCTCCAAGTTCTATCTCATTTTGAGCAATTTCAGCCTCTTTGGACTCCAGTAAGTTATTTAAGAGATTAATTTCATTACTAAGTATCTCAATATCCAAAGCTAAATTAGATATCAAATTTAGAGCCTCATTTAAATCACTTGATTGTATTGCTGACTCCTCCTCTAAAGTAGATAATTTGTTTTGCAGTTCTTGATTTATATTTTCTGAGGAACTTAATGACTCTAGAAGATTTTCGATTCTATTTTGTGACTCGCCAATTTGTCCAACTAGTTCACTGTTTTCTCCACCAAGTTTTATTAAATCTGATTTTAATATTTCTTGTTGTTTATTTAATTCAGAAAGATTTTGCTGAAGAGTGTCTCTGTCAGCTAAAGATAAAGATAATTCATCAGTAATTTTAGCAATTATCGTATTTAGTTTATCTATATCAAGTGCTTGGTCTTGAATAATCGTATCTTGAGCTAAAATTTGAGATTGTTTAATAGATATCTCTTCATCAAGTTTTTCTATAAGATTTTGTCTATCAATTAATTCAATCTCTTTATCTGTGAGTGTTACATCTTGTTCCACAATAGTTTCGTCTTGTATAACAATTGTTTTTTCCAAACTTTGTATTTGTTCATTTTTTCCTACTACAAGATCTCCCAAATAAACTTGAGCAACTGTGAATAGTAAAACTATAAAAATTATAACCATCAACGTAGATGCCAATACATCTACAAATCCAGGCCAAATTATATTTCCATTATCTGAACTTTGAGTTTTAGAGAGATAGCTCACTTTTTGTCTAAGTCTTTGATAGACTTACTTAAAGACTTAAGTTCTGTAATAACTTCTTTCCTTAAATTGTCATTAGAATTTTTCATACCATCAACCAAATCATCAACTTTAGAAATAATAGTTTGAGAGAAGTTGGTGCTATCGGAATTCTGATTAAGTTTATTTGTATTTGGGCTAGATCTATAAAAAAGTCGAATTTGATTTTCACAAAATTCATAATAATTCTGCTTAATGCCTTTAGTGATTATTTCATAAAGCCCTAAAATCAAAGAGGTTACCAAACCAAATAATGATGAGCTAAAGGCTATTGTCATACCAGATAAAGGTGATTTTAATCCATCTTTTAGATTGTTAAAAAATGCACCAAAATCTTGTTCTTCAATTGACAAACTATCAATAACATTTGAAACACTCCCTATAGTCAAAAGTAATCCATAAAAAGTTCCTATAAGCCCTAAAAAAATAGCTAGGTTGATAAGATATTTTGATATTTCACTACCACTTTCAACTGTAGATAAAAGATCATCTAGTATCTCATCAAGCGTTTTAGTTATACTTTTGTTAGTGGTTGTTATACCAAGATTATTTGCAATAGATTTGGTAATTGGATAGTTGTTTAAAGATGAGTCGTTTAGTTTTAATTTTCCAAATGCAACAGAATTCATGAATCTAAACTCTGAGCTTAAAGTGAATATCTTAAAGGAGTACAAAAGAAAACCAATTATGAGAGTTAGAAGAATTATTCCATTTATGTAAGGATTGGCATCAAAATAATACTTAATCTCCTCATATCCAATTACAAGAATTATCACAATTAAGATTGAGAATAATAAATAAGCTAAAAAATTTTTAGTCATTCAGCTAAAAATAAACGAATTTTGCAAATTAACAATTGTATAATTATTGAAAGTTTTAGAAATTTCTATTGTAAATCAAGTAATAATTATTTGTGCCTGGATTTACTGAATTTAAACCTGCATTTGAAATGTGATGAGATCCTATACCGAATCTAGCTTCTTTAGATATGCTATAAAATAAATTTACTTCGGATTTAAATTGGAGAGCATTTCCTAAGTCTTTACCATCCCCATTACTATAGATACCAGCTGATGAAGAGAGGTTCAAATAAATTGACTCAGCTCCAATATTTGTTTCAAACCCGCCATAAAACATAGATGCGCTCTCAGCTGTAATGAAACCACCAATAACTGGGTTAATGGTTAAAATATTAATCAAATCTATTTCACTATTAGATAGATGATAATTTAGACCAAATAAATTCGTTGTATTGTCATCATCGTAATCATAGGTGCCTCCAAAGATAGAATAACTATTAGCACTAATTGTTATGTTTGATGAAAGGACAAAAATTATTAAGCTTAATAAATATTTTTTCATTCAAATTGATCATACATAATCAAGTTAAAAAGTAAATGGTGGGCGTGACAGGATTCGAACCTGTGACCCCTTGCGTGTCGAG
>CACPCY010000029.1 GCA_902632575.1 uncultured Alphaproteobacteria bacterium
TGAACTAGATGCTATAATTATATTTTTTGGTAATTGATTATCTATTTCTTTGAGAAGTTTCTTTTTCAAATTTTCATTCTCAGGAGCATTCTCTTGTACAAAAGTGGTCGAAAGTAGAGAATCCGTAAGGTTAGAAAAAATCTTTAAATTACTAATTTTAGCATTTTTATTTAAACCTATTCTTTTAAGGCTCTTTAGAGCTTTTTTAGTATTCAATAAAAGTTGTTTTCTTGCTTTTTTAGATGGATCGTAGACGTTTACAATTATGCCATTTGCTAGCATTCTAGTAGCCCATCCAGCACCAATAACGCCGGCTCCTACTAATGTAACAATCCTCTTTTTATTCAATTTTTTAAATATATTAACTCATAAATATTAAATAATGATATTTTTTTGCGTGTATTGGTAAAAAATCATTAACACCAATCAAAAATACAATATTTAATCAGTATCATTGACTAAATTAGTACAAATTTTAACCACTTTTGCTGTAATAGGGTTTTTTGTCCGACTATATTTATTTTTTTTTTGATTATGATATTTTTCTCTACATGAAAGTTGACTTAGATAAATGGCATCATTGCGACGTTGATAAAGAAGAATTTGTAAAACTTCTTAAGAAGTCGGATTATCAAGGTTTTAAACACATGTTTATTTTCTTTGGGTCTTTAGTTGTATTCGGAGTTTTAGCTTATATGACATGGGGGTCTTGGTGGTCTTTGTTATTTTTTTTAATATATGGAAATATATGGAATTGCGCAGATCCTATTTGGCACGAAACTGGACATAAAACAGCTTTTAAAACAAACTATTGGAATAACTTTTTTTATCAAATTGGTAGCTATATGAATGGATTTGAACCAGTAAGATGGAGATGGTCTCATTTCCGTCATCATGGTTATACTTACTTCGATGATCCTCTTGATTTTGAAATAGCTATTAGAAGACCTACTGACGTTTTTTACTTTTTCAGTTTATTCATACCTTTCTTTGACATAATTAATTTTAAAAAAACAACTCAATACGAAACAATTCTTCATGCTTTAGGCAAAAAAACAGAAGTAATGAAACAAGTAATTCCTGAAAGAGAACATCAAAAATGTATAAACTCTTCAAGATTACATGTTGGTATTTGGATCTTGTTAATTACAATATCAATTGCTTTTCAATCTTGGTTACCGGTTTTATATTTTTTACTTCCAAACTTTTATGGGATAACACTCAAAAGACTTTTTGGATTAACTCAACACACTGGGTTAAAAGACAATATCAAAGATCATAGATATAGTACCAGAACAATGCATTTAAACCCAATCTTCAGTTTTTTATATTGGCAGATGGAATATCATATTGAACACCATATGTTCCCTACTGTGCCATCGCATAATTTGCCTAAACTTCATCAATTAGTTAAAGATCAAATGCCTCCCGCAAAAAATGGTCTTTGGGGTGCATACTCTGAAATAATACCTACTATATTTAAACAGGCAAAAGATCCTTCATACGAATTAAATGTAGCTGTTCCGAATAATCAAAATGCATAATAGACCAAGTGTCTATGACCTTTGGAGCCAAAAAGGAAAAAAAAAATGGGCCCAAACTCATATCGATACAGATAAAGAAGCAGAGGCTGCATATAAATCTGGTATAGAAATTATATCTTGTGAACCAGATAATTATTTCAAAAAAGTTAGAGAAGTTGCTCCAAATGCTTTTCTTTCGGTAGGTTTAAAACATGGAACAGTCAGTTCCAAAAAAGAAGCCATTAAAAAAGGTTTTGAAATCTTGGATATGGGTGGTGATGCTGTTTATTGTTCACATTCTATTGATTGGATAGAAGGAATGGCAAAAGAAGGAATACCTGTTACAGCTCATGTTGGGTTAGTCCCAAATAGAGCTACTTGGACGAACTTTCGCGCTGTAGGAAAAACAGCAGAGGAAGCAATAAAAGTTTATCAAAATGTTAAAGATTTAGAAAACGCTGGAGCAGCCTGTGTTGAAGTTGAAGTTGTGCCTGTTGAACTGGCTGATTTTATTACTAAAAATACAAAGATGATCACAATGGGTATGGGTTGTGGAGATGTTTGTGATACTCAATATTTATTTTGCAATGATATATTAGGTATTAATTCAGGTCATTACCCGAGGCATGCTAAGAAGTATGTAGATATAAAAAAAGAAGAAGACAAATTACAACAATTACGAGAAAAAGGATTTAAAATGTTTTTAGAAGATATTAAAAGTGGTAACTATCCTGAAGACAAACATATTATAAAAATGGATTTATCTGAATTTGAAAAATTCCAAAGTAAAATCAAATAGCATTTAAATACAAATCAATATCTAACTCTGAGACTGTACTTGCTACTTTTTGATATTCCATTTCTTTAATAGCGATAAAGGCTTTATGTAGATCTTGCCCTAATGTTTCTTTTAAAAATTTAGATTTTTTTGCGAAGATAATAGCAGAGCTCCAATCATGGGGCATTTTTATGTTTGAATTTTGCTTTTGTTTGTAAGCATTTCCTTTAGTTTGCTCAGGGGGTTTAATTTTATTTTTCATTCCATAACGTATAGCCGATAAGACAGTCAAAGCTACTAGATAGGGATTTGCGTCTACACCTGAAACACGGTGTTCTATTCTTCTATTCTTGTTAGAGCTACTTGGAATTCTAAAAGCTACTGATCTATTATCTAAACCCCAATTTGGTCTCACGGGAGCATATGATCCCAAAACAAGTCTTCTCCAACTATTCGCATGTGGAGCAAAGACCAACATACTTTCACCCATAGTTTGCGATAAACCACCAATTGCATTTAAAAGATTTGGGTTAATTTTACCTTTATTATTTTCAGAAAATAAATTAATTCCTTTTTTGTCATACATTGAGATATGAAAATGCATGCCAGAGCCGGATACGCTCTCCATTGGTTTAGCCATAAAACATGCTGTAATTCCATGAGATCTTGATTGAGCCCTAACTATTCTTTTAAGTCGTATTATATCATCCGCTGATTTCAAAAGATTACTCTGATGTTTCAATGTTAATTCAAATTGACCGGGTGCATACTCTGAGATAACAGTCTCTACATCTAATCCAGCAACTTTAGCTGCTTCATAAATATCATTAAATAAAGGGATCATTTCATGAAGTTTGTCCACTGAATAAACATCAGTTTTTCTGTGTGTTCTTTTTTTTCCAATAATTGATTTTGCTGGTTGAAGTTTGCCATATTGATCTAAGTTATTTGAAACAAGAAAAAACTCTAATTCAAATACTCCAAATAACTTAATTCCTTCTTTTTCATATTGATTAATTAAAGACTCTAAAACATTTCTAGGATCGATATTAAGTTTATTTCCCTCAATATCTGACATTGTCATAAAAAGTTCACCTCTTGGAGGTTTGCTATTATAAATAGATTTTAAAGATGAAACTATTGGCCAAGCTTTTATATCGCCATCTCCCTGCTCTAAAATTAATCCAGTATCAGGAACATCTTCTCCAGTAATATCCATCCCAAGCACAGAAAGAGGAAACTGTCTTCCTGACTCATAGAGATTTAAAAGTTCGTGTCTTCTAATTATTTTTCCCCTACCCACTCCATTTACATCATGGAATACAATATCAATAGATTTTATTTTAGGGTTTTTTTTAAGAAACGATTTTGCCTCAGTTAAATTTTTAGGTAAAATTTTTTTCATTGAATTTTATGTATTTATAATCATCCATTACGGTAGTAATAACTATAGCCATTAATCGCAGGAGCTCCTCCCAAATGTGCATATAAAATTTTAGATCCTTTTGGAAAAAAATCATTTTTAGCAAGATCTAGAAGACCTTGCATAGATTTTCCCTCATAAACTGGATCAGTTATCATACCCTCTAACCTTGCAGATAATCTTATAGCTTCATTTGTTTCCTCACTTGGAACGCCATAAGCTGGATAAGCATAGTTAGGATTGATAATAATTTCATCATTTTTAATCTCTCTTCCTAACTCAACTAACTTTGCTGTATTAGAAACAATAGCTTGGACCTGTTTCTTAGTCTGTTCTAATGTACCAGAAGCATCTATACCGATTACTTTATCAGCTCTGTTATCCTCTGCAAATCCAACAACCATGCCTCCTTGTGTGGATCCAGTAACAACACATACAATTATATAATCAAATTTAAAACCAAGATCTTTCTCTTGCTGTCTTACCTCCTCAGCAAATCCAACATAACCAAGACCACCATATTTATGAACAGAAGCACCTGCTGGGATACCATAAGGGATACCACCCTCTTTTTTTACAGACTCAATTGCATCTTCCCAACTTTTTCGAATTCCTATATCAAAGCCATCTTCAACTAGACGGCTGTCAGCACCCATTAATTTTGTTAATAAAATATTGCCAACTCTATCGTAAACAGAGTCGTGGTGCGGAACCCATTTTTCTTGAACTAATCTACATTTCATCCCAATCTTAGCTGCAACAGCAGCTACCATTCTAGTATGGTTAGATTGCACTCCACCAATTGAGACTAAAGTATCTGCGCCCGATGCAATTGCATCTGGTATTATGTATTCTAGTTTTCTCAACTTATTGCCACCAAAGGCTAAGCCTGAATTACAATCATCTCTTTTTGCAAAAATTTCAATGTCTTTATCAATATGTTTTGAAAGTCTGGGTAAAAACTCAATTGGTGTAATACCAAAGGTTAATGGGTATTTTTTAAATT
>CACPCY010000030.1 GCA_902632575.1 uncultured Alphaproteobacteria bacterium
TTTTTTCACTAGATACTTGGATAATAACATCATTCTTTAAAAGATTTTCATTATTATCTCCTACCTCTGTGACCAAAATACCTTTAGTTTTAGAGTCTAACCCTAAAGAATTTATAGCATCTATTGTCAACTCAAGAACAGTAACATCTAACTCTTCTAAATAAACTCCATTATTTTTAGTGAGTTTGCGACCCTCTTCTAATTCACCAACCTTTACCTGTATATCTATAATTTCTCCGTTTCTCCAAACTTTAACAATTACTTCACTATCTATTGGAGTTTCTGCAACAACTTTAGGCAAATCTTTATATGATGTGATTTTTTGATTATTAAACTCAATTATTATATCTCCAGCTTGAATGTTTGATAACGCAGCAGGGCTATTTGGTTCAACGGAAGCAACAAATGCTCCCTCTGTTGAGTCATAGCCTAAACTCTCAGAAAATTCTTCAGTTAAATCTTGAATCTGAACACCAAGTCTTCCTCTTTTTGCCTGACCAAATGAGATTATTTGCTCAACAATTAATTTTGCTGTTTGAGAGGGAATAGAAAAACCTAAGCCAACACTTCCACCTGTTTGAGAGATAATCATTGAATTAATTCCAATTACCTCTCCATCTAAATTAAATAAAGGTCCACCGGAGTTACCTCTATTGATTGGTGCATCAGTTTGTATAAAGTCAACGTAAGGGCCTCCGCCTATATCTCTATTTATAGATGATATTATTCCTGAAGTTACAGTTCCGCCTAAACCCAGAGGGTTACCAATAGCTAGTACAATATCTCCAACTCTTGACAAATCCGAGTCTCCCCAGTTAACACTTTTTATATCAACAGATGAGGGATCAATTTTTAAAACAGCTAAGTCAGTTTTAGGATCAGTTCCAACAAGTTCTGCAGGAACTTCATCAATTCCATTATTAAAAATTACAGTTATTTGATCTGCTCCACTTATTACGTGATTATTTGTAACTACATAACCCTCATCACTAATAATAAAACCTGACCCAAGACCAGTTAAATTTTCACGTTTTGGCATTTGATTGCCAAAAAAATCATCAAACATATCATTGAAAGGGTGGCCTTCTGGTAATTCAGGTAATTGCCTTGTTTGTCTTTCTACGGTTTGACTAGTAGCAATGCTTACAACAGAGGGTAGAAGCTCGTCAACTAAATCTGCATAACCTCTCTCAAATTGTGCTGATGCACTTTGGATTGTAAAAAAAATACTGAAAAGAGATAAAACAAAAATTCTTTTCATTTCAGGGATTATATTTAGTTGGCGCCTTCAGAGTTTTCAAAATACTCAAAGAAATCGCTATCAGGAGATATAACCATGGTAGTTGTTCCGTCTTTAAAAGTATCAGCGTATGCTTCCATTGATCTAATAAATTCAAAAAATTCAGGGTCTTTTGCAAAAGCCTTATTTAGAATTTGGTTTCTTGCTGCCTCACCTTCACCTTTTAAAATATTAGATTGTTTTTCTGCTTCAGCAATAATTTCAATTTTCTCTCTATCTGCAGTTGCCTTAATTTTTTGTGAGATCTCTTGACCTTCCGCTCTTAATAAATTTGCTTCTCTTTCTCTTTCCGTTCTCATCCTATCAAACACGTTAGATTGAACTTCTGGCGTAAGTTCAGTTCTTTTTAACCTTAGGTCAACAATTTCAATACCAAAGGTATCTTGATCTTCACGAACATTCTCAAAAATCTCAGCCATAATTTTATCACGATCATCAGATAACAAATCATTTAGTTGATACTGAGCTATTACACCTCTTACAGATGAGTTTACAATTCTCCCCAAACGATCATTAAGAGCTAACTCTGTTCTAGTTGTTTGAAAAAACTTTAGAGGATCTTTAATCATATATCTAACTATTGAGTCGACAACAATACGCTTTTGGTCTCTTAGGATTACCTCTTCTTGAGCAGGGTCTAGGTTTAACACCCTGCTGTCGTAGTAAACGACGTTTTGTATAAATGGTAATTTAAATTTCAAACCAGGAGATTGATGCACAGCACGCGGTTCACCAAATTGTAGAACAATTACTTGTTTTGTTTGATCTACAACAAAGAAAAAGCCTGATGCGAACAAGATAAAGAAGAATGATAATCCAACAATAATATAATTTCTCATCTTCATTAGTTGTTACCTGTCTGCTTGTTCTTGTTTAACTCATTTAAAGGTAAATAAGGAACAACTCCGTTGCCAGAATTCTGATCAATCATTATCTTGCTAGATCCTGATAGGACGTCTCTTAATGTTTCTAAGTAAATTCTTTTTTTTGTTGTTTCTTTAGATTGCTCATATGTATCTAACACCTGAAGAAATCTACTTGCTTCACCTTCAGCTTGTTTAATTAATTTATTTTTATAACCCTCTGCCTCTTGGAGAATTTTTTCAGCCTCACCTCTTGCCTCAGGCACAATTCTGTTACTATAAGCCTCTGCTTGGTTGACTGTTCTTTCTTTATCTTGTCTTGCTTTCTGAACATCATCAAATGCATCTATAACCTCTCTTGGGGGATTAACATCTTGTAATTGTATGGATTGGATTAGTATTCCAACTTCATATTCATCCAAAAGTTCTTGTAGTAAAGATCTTGAGTCTCTTTCAACTGATTGTCTAGATACAGTTAGTAGGCCTTCTAAGTTAGTCTGACCTACAACTTCTCTTAACACACTTTCAGATATAACTTTTACTGTTTCTTCGGGGTCTCTTAGATTAAATAAAAACTGGCCAGCATCTTTAATTCTGTAAAGCACTGTATAGTCTAGATCAGATATATTTTGGTCGGATGTTAACATCATACTTTCTTCGAGTACATCTCTAGTAGAATTACCATTAGATCTGAAACCAACATTAATTTTCCTGATTGCTTCAACTTTTGGAGTTAAGACTTTTCCAATAGGTGTTGGGAAAAAATAATGGAGCCCTGGATCTGTTGTGCTTTCATTCCATTTACCAAAAAGTAGTTCAACCCCTTGTTCGTCAGGCTCAACTCTATAAAAACCTGTCGCAAGCCAAATTATAAAAGCTATTAATATTAAAAATGAAACACCCTTAAAACCACCTTTAAAAGGCATTTTAATTTTGTATTTATTCTTTAGATCTTTGAGAAGGTCATCAATCGAGTCATTGTTACCGCCTGAGTAACCGCCAGAACCTCTATTATTATTCCCTGATGATGGTCCCCATGGGCCATCAAGTGCAAAAATTTTAAATTTGTTTTTGTTCACGATACATTATATGTAGTGTTTAATATATGAATATCAAGACTTGTTTTGGAATATCAAGCTGTAAAGGTGGTGTTGGTAAATCAACTGTAGCTTGCAATATCGCTATAACTTTAGCAAACCAAGGATACAAAGTTGGCCTTTTAGACGCAGACATTTATGGACCTAGTGTCCCAACATTACTCGGCATCGGAGATAAGGAACCTAAAGTTGAAGATGGGAAGTTTTTACCCTTTGAAGTATTTGGGATAAAGGCAATGTCGATAGGATTTCTTGTCAATGAAGAACAAGCAATTGTTTGGCGAGGACCAATGTTAGCGAAAGGGCTTGATGGACTCATTAATAAGACAATTTGGGGTGATTTAGACTATTTGATTGTTGATTTTCCCCCTGGTACTGGAGACGTACAAATATCAATGTCCCAAAAACTCAAACTGGATGGAACTCTTATTATCACTACTCCTCAGCTTCTATCTTTAAAAGACGTAATAAGAGGCATTAATATGTTTATCAAGGTTAATGTTCCAATACTTGGTGTAGTTGAAAATATGTCTTATTTAGAAGAGCAAAATGAAAAAAAATATATTTTTGGTGAGTCTAAGACTAAGTCTTTATTACTTAAAGAAAATATAAATTTTATTGAAGAACTTCCTTTTAATTTAAATATCCCTAAAAGTTGTGATGACGGAAAACCCTATTGTTTTGACTATAAAGACGATTATTCTCTAAAATTTGAAAATATAACAAACGCAATTACAAAAAAATTTCTAAGTTAAGATAAGTTAATATTAAACTTTACTTCTAATTCTCTAAGTTCTCTTGGTGACAGTTTATAATTAGACTTCTTAATTTTTTTATTCGCTAATTTATCTTTAACAATTTTCAAAGCCTCTTTTGAGAGTTGGAATGAGTCCGAACGGTAATCTTCAAAAGCCTCGTATGTTAAGGGTACCCACTTTTTTAAAATTTCAACCATTTTTTTAGCATAAATTTGTATTTCATACTGAGCATGGCTATCTGCTCGTAATCTTAAAAAATGCATAAGATTATGAAGATCTACTTTCCAATACCACTGTGTGTAATAATTTAATGGAAGAGTTGTTCGAGCTAGTTCTCTAGCTAATCCCTCGCCTTCAACGTATTCGTCGTTTTTCAAAAGTTTACCATTCAATAAATTTTGGTAGTCATCATAAAGTTGTTCAGAGTTTTTTTGAATTAAATCTCGGGCTTGTTTTGCAAATTTTTTATCTAAAGTATTTGATCTTCCTTGTTTATTTGTAGTCGATTGAGAACCAAGTTGATCCATTTCTGGTACATAA
>CACPCY010000031.1 GCA_902632575.1 uncultured Alphaproteobacteria bacterium
AAAAAGCTACCTGTATATTCGTTGATCAAATCATGAATGTGGGTTTTAAATATGCTGCAAAAGCAGGTATTTCATTCGGAAAAGATGATTTAGTTATTCCTGATGAAAAGAATGTTTTAATTCAAGATACACAAAAACTTGTAAATAGTCTTGAAAATCAATATCAAGAGGGACTTATCACCGAAAGAGAAAAATATAACAAAGTCGTTGGCTTGTGGTCTACTTGTACAGACAAAGTAGCAAAAGCAATGATGAAAACTGTTTCATCTAATAAAGATAGCCAAATTAATTCCGTTTATATTATGGCTGACTCTGGTGCACGTGGTTCTGAAGC
Source organism: uncultured Alphaproteobacteria bacterium (assembly GCA_902632575.1). The sequence continues at coordinate 335 of CACPCY010000031.1, forward strand.
CCAGCTTAAGCAATTAGCGGGAATGCGAGGTTTGATGGCAAGACCATCAGGAGAGATTATTGAAAACCCAATCACATCTAACTTTAAAGATGGCTTAACAGTTCTTGAATATTTTAACTCTACTCATGGCGCTAGAAAAGGATTAGCAGACACTGCTCTTAAGACTGCGAGTTCAGGATATCTAACTAGAAGATTAGTTGATGTAGCTCAAGATTTAACAATTACCTCTAAAGACTGTAATAGCTGTGGTGGTTTAACTGTTGATACTATTTATGAGTCTGGTGAAGTTTCCATACCTCTGACTGAAAGAGTATTTGGAAGATATTTAGCTGATGATGTCAAAAATAAAAAAGGAGATTTATTAATCAAAAATGGTGAATATATATCTCATGAAGAAATTGAATTACTAGAAAAGGAAAATATTACATCAGTTAGAATAAAGTCACCTATAACTTGTGGATCAACACATGGTATTTGTGCAAAATCTTATGGAAGAGATTTAGCTAAAGGAGTCCCAGTTAATACAGGTGAAGCTGTTGGTATTATTGCAGCACAGTCCATTGGTGAGCCCGGTACCCAGTTAACAATGAGAACATTCCACGTCGGAGGTGTTGCGAGCTCCTCTGCTGAAAAATCTAATTTTGAGTCACCTAGTGATGGAAAAGTAAAAATTAAAAATCTTAGATCAGTTATAAACGGATCTGGTAGTGAAATAATTATTAACAGAACTACTGAACTTGAAATATATGATAATAATAAAACATTAGTCTCTTCGTTCAGAGCACCATATGGTTCAACATTATTAGTGAAAAATAACTCTGAAGTGAAGCTAAATAGCTTATTACTTGAGTGGGATCCATATACTGTACCTATTGTAGCAGAAGAAAGTGGTAAATTAGATTTTAGTGATTTAGTGGAAGGCGTATCTTTTATCGAAAAGTTTGATGAAACGACAGGTATTTCATCTAAAGTAATAATTGATTGGAAAAGTTTTCAGGGAAAGCAAGATCTTAAACCCCAGTTATTAATTACAGACAAAAATGGCAATCCAATTAAATCTAAAAATTCATCTACATATGATTTAAGTGTTGGCATTGTTTTAAATATTGAAAAAGGTAAAGAAGTTATAGCAGGTGATGTTATAGCAAGAATACCAAGAGCTTCATCTAAAACAAAAGATATAACTGGTGGCTTACCTAGAGTTGCTGATATTTTTGAGTCTAGAAAACCTAAAAACCCAGCAGTCTTAGCAGAAATTTCTGGAACCATTGAATTTGGAAAAGATATTAAAAGCAAAAGGAGAATTATTATCAACCCAGAAGAAGGAGAGCCTGTAGAGTTTTTAATTCCTAAAGGTACTTATATTTACTTCAATGAAGGAGATAAGGTAAACAAAGGGGATATGATTGTTGATGGCACACCTGCTCCATCAGATATTTTAAATATTCTTGGTATCGAAGCTTTAGCTGAATATATGGTTAGAGAAGTTCAAAAAGTTTACCGTTTACAAGGTGTTTTGATTGATGACAAACATATTGAATGCATCACTCGTCAGATGCTTCAAAAAGTTGAAGTAATTGATGCTGGAGACAGTGAATATCTAGTTGGTGATGTAAAAGATAAAATTGACGTTATTGAGAAGAACAGTTTATTAAAAAAAGAGGGTAAAAAAGAGATAGGGTATAAAATGATGATCCTTGGAATTACTAAAGCTAGTCTTCAAACTAATTCCTTTATATCAGCGGCCTCTTTCCAAGAAACAACTAGAGTCTTAACTGAGGCAGCAATTAATGGAAAAGTTGACAAATTAACTGGTCTTAAAGAGAATGTCATTGTTGGTAAACTAATTCCTGCCGGAACAGGTAACGTTATTAGAGCTCTTCGAAAAGAGGCTAAAATTCGCGATAATACACTATTAAAACAGCTAGAAAGCTCTAAATAGATGTTGACTATACTTAATACTATAAATATATTCTGCGAACTATGCCGACCATAAATCAATTAGTTAGGAAATCTAGGGAGAAAGTCTCTAAGAGAAATAAAGTTCCTGCTCTTAAGTCTTGCCCTCAAAAAAGAGGTGTTTGTCTTAGAGTTTACACTACCACTCCTAAAAAACCTAACTCAGCTTTAAGAAAGGTCGCTAGAGTCAAGCTGACGAATGGTCAAGAAGTGACAGCATATATTCCTGGTGAAGGACATAACCTACAGGAACACTCTGTTGTGTTAATTCGTGGAGGAAGAGTTAAAGATCTACCAGGAGTAAGATATCATATAATTAGAGGAACTTTAGATACCCAAGGACTTGAAAAAAGAAGACAACGTAGATCTAAATACGGTGCAAAAAGGCCAAAAAATTAAAATTTAAATCATGTCAAGAAGAAGAGCAGCAGAAAAAAGACAAGTATTACCTGATCCTATTTATAATAGTGTTGTTCTAAATAAATTTATTAACGAAGTGATGGTAGGTGGTAAAAAAACTGTAGCACAAAAAATCGTATATGGTGCTCTTGATATTATTAAAACAAATAATCAAAGTGATGATCCATTAGAATATTTTCAAAAATCTATCAATAACGTAAAACCATCTGTTGAAGTAAAATCTAGAAGAGTAGGTGGAGCAACTTATCAAGTACCTATGGAAGTTAGAAGCACTAGAGCACAGGCTTTAGCTTTTAAATGGATATTAACAAACTCAAAAAAAAGAAATGAAAAAACTCAAAGAGAAAGACTTGCTAATGAATTAATAGATGCTTTCGAAAACAAAGGTAATTCTGTTAAGAAAAAAGACGAAGTTCATAAAATGGCAGAGGCAAATAGAGCGTTTGCACATTACAGGTGGTAAAATGGATTTAAGTAAATACAGAAATATTGGAATTATGGCCCATATTGATGCTGGTAAAACCACTACCACCGAAAGAATTTTATATTATACAGGTAAGTCTCACAAAATAGGCGAAGTTCATGATGGTGCTGCAACTATGGATTGGATGGAACAGGAACAAGAAAGAGGTATAACAATAACCTCTGCTGCCACAACCTGTTTTTGGAATGATCACAGAATAAATATTATTGATACGCCGGGTCACGTTGATTTCACAATTGAAGTTGAGAGATCTTTAAGAGTTTTAGACGGTGCAGTTGCATGTTTTGATGGCGTTGCGGGAGTTGAGCCTCAATCAGAAACAGTTTGGAGACAAGCTGATAGGTATAAAGTTCCAAGAATTTGTTTTTGTAATAAAATGGATCGACTTGGTGCAGATTTTGAAATGAATGTTCAATCTATAAAGGATAGATTGGGAGCTAATCCTCTTGTTTTGCAAATGGCAATTGGAAAAGAGGCTGATTTCAAAGGAGTTGTTGACCTAGTCAATTTTAAATCAATTATTTGGAAAGATGATAGTCTCGGTGCCGAATATGATGTAACTGAAATTAGCGATGACTTAATTGAGGAAGCAAAGAAAAAAAGAGAAGAGTTAATAGAAAATGCAGTTGAAGCAGATGATAAAGCACTTGAGGACTATCTAGAGGGAAAAGAAATATCTGTTGATACTTTAAAAGCTTGTATAAGAAAAGGAACAATTGATTTTAAATTTGTTCCTGTTTTGTGTGGAACTGCTTTTAAAAATAAAGGTGTTCAACCATTGCTAGATGCAGTTGTAGATTATTTACCTTCTCCTAAAGACATAGGTTTTGTTGAAGGAATAAAAGAAGGCTCAGATGATAAATTACAAATTCCTAATACCCCTGAAGAACCTTTTGCGGCCTTGGCGTTTAAAGTAGCAGCTGATCCTTTTGTTGGTCAAATAACATTTTGTAGACTTTATTGTGGAAACTTAAGTTCAGGATCAACCATACTTAATTCATCAAAAAATCAAAAAGAAAGAATTGGAAGAATGCTTTTAATGCACTCAAACACTAGAGAGGAAATCAAAGATGCAAAGGCAGGAGATATAGTTGCTTTAGTTGGTTTAAAGAATGTTACTACTGGTGATACATTATGTGATCCATCAAAAAAAGTTATCTTAGAAAAAATGGAATTCCCTGATCCTGTTATTGAAGTTGCAGTTGAGCCTAAAACAAAAGCTGACTATGAAAAAATGGGACAAGCCTTGGGAAGGTTAGCTCAAGAGGATCCAAGTTTCAGAGTTACTTCAGATGAAGAGTCTGGACAAACAATTATTAAAGGTATGGGCGAGCTTCATTTAGAAATTTTGGTTGATAGA
>CACPCY010000032.1 GCA_902632575.1 uncultured Alphaproteobacteria bacterium
TACCCTCAATGATGAAAGCTGGCTATGATCAGAAAATAGCAACAGGAACTATTTGTGCCGCTGGTACATTAGGACAAATAATACCTCCCTCAATTGTTTTAGTTTTACTGGCAACAATTTTACAAGGAGCAAATGAAGAAGCAGCGATGTTAGTTGGTAATTTAGCTCCAGATCCAGTTACAGCAATTGATTTATTTGCAGGTGCTATTTTACCTGGATTGATGTTAGTAATTTTATTTATAATTTTTATTTTCATTTACGCGAGAATAAATCCATTAAGTTGCCCGCCAGTCGAAACTACAAAATCAAGAACTGAGATATATATTGAAGCTGCTAAATCCGTTGTGCCCCCCATAACTCTCATAGTGCTAGTTTTAGGCTCAATTTTATTTGGAATAGCTACTCCAACAGAGTCTGCTTCAGTTGGAGCTGTTGGAGCTGCGATAATCGCACTGTTAAAGGGTGAATTAAATTTCAAGAATATTAAAGAGACAGCTTTAGGAACTGTAAAGCTTAGTTCATTTGTATTTGTAATTTTAATTGGTGCCTCAATGTTTTCTCTTGTTTTTCGTGGTTTTGGTGGTGATGAAATGATAGAGCATTTTCTTGGAAATCTACCTGGTGGGCTTTACGCAGCGCTTATTTTAGTTATGGTAGTAATTTTTCTTTTAGGTTTTTTTCTAGACTATATCGAAATAATTTTTGTCATCGTTCCATTAGTTGGTCCAATATTAATAGCAAACGGGGCAGACCCATTATGGTTAGGTATTCTTATTTCACTAAATTTACAAACTAGTTTTTTGACGCCTCCATTTGGATTTTCTTTGTTTTTTTTAAGAGGAGTAGCGCCAAGTAGTATTAAAACTAAAAACATGTACAGAGGGGTAATTCCCTTCATTGGTATTCAAGTATTAGCTATTTTAATTGTTGGTTTTTATCCTGAAATAGCAACTTGGTTGCCAAATAAAATGTTCTGATAAAAAAATCATCCCCGAATAAGTATCGGGGATGATTTTAATTTTTTATTTATGCTGATGGATAAGTAAATGGGAGGCTTCTTACTCTCATGTATTCTTTTTCAGATGTATTTGTCCATCTCAGAATTGATGATCTAAATTCAACAATATGTGAGAAAAGAGCCTGAGAAACAGGGTCTTCCGCTGCTATTGAACTACAAACCTCTCCTGCTCTTTGACCCAGTGCATTCATAACTGGATCTGGTAATTGTCTCATTTGAACACCATGCTCATTAATAAGTTTTTGGTACGAACTATCGTTTGCAGCTTGGAACATAGATAGTACTTCCATGTTAACTGCCTTAGATGCAATTGTGACTAGCTCTTTAGTTGCGTCATCAAGTTTTTCCCACTCAAACATATCTATTGAACAATCTAAAATAGTTGCTGGCTCATGCCATCCTGGATTATAGTAATACTTAGCTGCTTGGTGTAATCCTTTGCCTAAGTCAGCAGCAGGACCAATCCACTCTGTTGCATCAATCGCACCTGAGGCAAGTGATGGAAGCACATCCGCTCCAGCCAAAAGAACTGTATTAGCACCAAAAGATTTTAATACCTCTCCACCAAGACCAGGCATTCTGATTTTTAAACCTTCAAAATCTGCAAGAGAATTAATTTCTTTATTAAACCAACCACCCATTTGGTTACCGGTATTACCCATAGGAAGAAATTTTACACCGATGGCATTATAAGCTTTGTCTGCTGCTTCAATTCCTCCTCCATAGTAACACCATGCATTTTGTTCTTGAGCTGTTAAACCAAAAGGTAAAGCTGCAGAAAATGATGGTGCCATACTAATGTTTGTCCAATAATAACCTGCGCCATAAGCCATTTGAGCAGCTCCAGATCTCACTGCGTCCAATGACTCAAGTGGTGGTACTAATTCGCCACCATGATAAACAGTAATTTTTAATTTATCAGAAGCATTGTTAATATAACTTGCAAATCTATCTATTGCTTTACCAAGACCTCCTGCTTTACCAAAAGCAGAACATGCAATCCATTCCATGTGTCCACCTGATATTGCTGGTGCTGGAAATGAAGAAACTGCTGCGGCACCCAGTGCTGCAGCACCTGCACCTTTAAGGAAATTTCTTCTTTTCATGGTCTTATTGTTCGTCTTCTTTTTTGCCATAAATATTCCCCTCTCATATTAGAAATAATTAATTATTTTTTATTAGCTATCATTATACCAACAATCACAGATAAAATTCCAGCGTAATGATAACTCTGAAGTGTTTCTTGAAAGACTAAATATGCAAGAATTCCACCAAAAATAGGCATTAAGTGGAGAAAAGGGCCTGATTTATTTGGGCCAATTAAAGCCACTCCAGTATTCCAACAAATATATGACAAGATGCTAGGAAACGTTCCGGTGTAGCCAATTACTAATAAGGTTTTGTGGTCAAATGTTATGAAATTATTTTGAATTATAATGTCATACAAATAAACAGGTAAGAGTAAGATTACTGTAAATACGAATGATAAATATAAAAAACTAAATCCTGAAACACCTGTTTCATTTTTTTTTAGAAATATTGAATACAATGCCCAAGATATAACAGCTAGTAAAATGAATAAATCTCCAGAGTAAAATTTTGAATCAAATATATTTTGATAGTTACCTTTTGTTATAACATAACTAACACCAATAAGAGACAAAATGACACCTAACATTTGAAACAAATTTGTTTGATTTTTATAAATCAATTTGTTTAAGAGGATTATCAACATAGGGGTTGTCGAAATAACTAATAAAGAATTAATAACAGTTGTCGCTGTTAGACCAATATAAGTTAATGTGTTAAAAAGTGTCGGACCAGTTAAAATAATCAAAAAAACCATTCCTGGTTGTTTTTTTAAAAGGGGTAAGTCAACTAAAGCATTTTTTATACAAAAGGGAGTTAAAATTATTAAAGCAATTACCCATCTGTAAAAAGATAATGATAGGGGTGATACTAATTCCTCAACTGAGGATAATCTTCCTACTATAAAATTGCCTGACCAAAATAAGGAGGCAAAACATAAAAATACGGCTGCTTTAAGAGAAACACTCACTTAGATTTTTTATTTTAAATTTTCAATAGCAATTGCTAGACCTTGACCACCGCCAATACACATGCCTGCAACACCAAACTTTTGTTTTGTTCTTCTGAGTTGATGAGACAAGGTTGTAATAATTCTTGCACCTGAACAGCCAATAGGGTGTCCTAATGCAATAGCGCCCCCAGCAATGTTTAATTTACTTGGATCAATCTTTAAAGATCTTTGAACAGCAACTGAAGTTGCAGCAAACGCCTCATTGATCTCAACCAAATTAAAATAATTAATATTTACACTCATTTTCTTCATTAATTTCTGTATAGCTGTAATTGGAGTAACACCCATATAATCAGGGTTGCCCGCCGAGGACGCCCAAGATAGTACTTTTGCAATTGGTTTAATTTTGTTTGAAGTTACATATTTTTCAGAAGCTAAAGCCAAAAAACTAGCTCCATCATTTAATGAAGAAGCATTTCCAGCAGTGACTGTTCCAGATTTTTTAAAAACAGCTTTTAATTGGCTTAATTTTGGCAAAGTCGTATCTTTTCGAACTTCATCTTTAAGAGGTGTTTTTATCAATTCGTTTTTGAAGTAATTATTTTTAATTGCCTTATAAGTTTTTAGATAAGACTGATAAGCAAATTGATCTTGGTCTTGTCTTGTAACATTATATTTTCTTGAAACGTTTTCGGCTGTTATGCCCATATGTTCTTTTGAAAAAGCATCTGTTAGGCCATCGTTAACTAAAGTGTCTATAAAGATATTGTTTCCTAATTTTTTTTCTCCAGTTCTGCTCAGATACGCATGGCGTGCCCTTGACATACTTTCTTGACCACCAACAATTAATAAATTTGACTCGCCGGAATAAATTTTAGATGAACCATCTATTGTAGCTCTCATACCACTTCCACAAACTTGATTTACTACATAAGCAAAGGATGTCTGTTGCATTCCGGAACCTAGCGCAACTTGCCTTGCTGTATTCATTCCTAGTCCACTAGTTAATACTTGTCCTAAAATTAATCCTTCAACTTCTTTAGTATTGATTGTTTTATTTCTATCAAATAATTCTTTGAGACAAGAGGTTCCTAATTCTACTGATTCAGTTTTTTTGTAATTACCTAGATAAGCTCCTATTGGTGTTCTAACTGCATCGATTATAAAAACATCACTCATTAATAATTATCTTTCTGTATTCAATTACTGACTCAGGATTTGCCAACGATCCCAAGTTCTGCACTTTATCATTATTGATAATTTTTTTGACAAGTATTTCAGAGTTTTTACCACTTTTTGTTCTTGGAATGTCTTTGACTATAAATATTTTCCAAGGAACATGCCTTGGACTAAGCGATGTCTTGAGGTGTTTTTTCAATATTGTATTAAAATCAACATTAATTTTTGTGTTTAATAATTTCAAAAAAAGGACAATTTTTTCATCATTTT
>CACPCY010000033.1 GCA_902632575.1 uncultured Alphaproteobacteria bacterium
AAAATAAATCAAAAAAACTTGATGATATTTTATTCTCTCAAATCGATGTTGATGATTATGCTAGTTTCAAAAATATGTATCCTCATAATATTTCTCAACCTAAATTAAATGTAAGTAAACTCTCTGTAAAAAAACATATAAACGAGGATGGCTCTTATCCCAATTTAGTTTCAAAGAATACAAAAGATAAAACCTCAGAGATATTTCAGGGAATTTACCCTGAGCCAAAGTTTTTACCAGGTGGTGATAAGTATTTATTAATAGAATTTGGTAATGTGATGAATTTAGAATTGAACTTTAAAGCTCAGGGGCTATCAAACTTAATTAAGACAGCAAATATAAAGGGAGTTTACGAAACACTCCCATGTTTTGCCTCGATGATAGTTCATTACAATCCAGATGATATCGGCTATCAAGATTTAATTAATGAATTGAAATCATTGCTTAAAGATATGAAAGATAATGATGATACTGTTGTAAATAGCAGACTTTTTCATTTCCCAACTGTCTATCTTGACAAATGGACTAAAGAAGCAATTGAAGACTATATAGCTAAAATCACAATTAAAAAGCCAGATCCTGAGTTCATTACAGAATTAAATCAATTAGATGATGTAAATCATTTTGTTAGAGTTCACTCTGGAACTGAGTATTGGGTGGCTTCGCTTGGTTTTTGGCCTGGTTTACCATTTACAATGCCTCTTGACCCTAGGTGCAAATTAACCGCTCCAAAGTATAACCCACCTAGAACGTGGACACCAAAAGGAACCGTGGGCATGGGAGGATCATCCACAGCTATTTATCCTGATAGGCTACCTGGAGGTTATCAAATTTTTGGCAGAACTCCTGTACCCATTTGGGATCCTGACAAGAATTTTGATGTTTTCAAAGATAGTATTTGTCTATTTAGGCCAGGAGATAGAATTAAATTTGTGCCTTGTGATTATGATGAGTTTGAAATGATTGAAAAAAAAGTCGAAGATAAATCATATCGATATGATTTAATTGAAGAGCATAAATTTTCCATCAAAAAATATAAAAACTGGTTGTCTAAACTAGATTATAATAAGAAGTTTTAGATGTTTGAAGTTATTAAACAAGGACTAGAAACATCAGTGCAAGATTATCCCGGGAGAGTTGGTTATCTTAACCAAGGGTTTCCTCCCTCAGGGCCAATGGATAGTTGGTCTTTTCGACTTGCCAATTTACTTGTAGGTAATGAAGAGAGTTTTGCAGCACTTGAGTGTCAGTACACTGGTCCAACTTTAAAATTTGAAAAAGATCACGTTATTGCGGTCTGTGGAGCAGATATGCAGCCCAAAATAAATGGTAATTCTATTCCTATGTGGGAGAGTGTTTTAATAAAATCTGGACAAACTCTTGAAATGGGTTTCACAGTATCTGGTGCAAGATCTTATGTGTCTTTTGCTGGGGGCATTGAGTCAGAAAAATGGCTTAACTCTCAATCAACTTTTCACAAAGCTGGCGTTGGCGGCATTGATGGACATGCTTTGAAAGACGGTCAAAGAATTCCTTTAGGTCAAGCAAATGGGAAGATCGGCAGAAAAATAAGAACTGACTCAATTCCAGAGATTAGCAATAGTGGTATTTGGGAAATTGAGGTTGTACGTGGACCAAATGATGACTGGCTTGACGATGAAGGATATGACACTTTTCTAGCAGCTGAGTGGAAACTTCAAGCAAGAAGTGATCGTACTGGATTTAGGTTGGATGGGCCCACTTTAAGTTTTACAGAAAAAGCTACAAATAAATCTCCTGAACATGGCTATGAACCTTCAAATATAATAGATCAGGGCTACCCAATTGGTGGTATTAATTTGGCGGGTCAAACTCCAATAATACTTGTAAATGATGGACCAAGCATGGGTGGATTTATTGTACCTTTTACTGTTCCATCAGCCTCTTTTTGGAAACTAGGACAAGCTAAACCAAATGAAAAATTTAAGTTTAAAGAAATAACTGTTCAAGAGGCACAGGAAATGAGATCAGAACAAACCTCCATCTGCTCAATGGGAAGCATTATATAATATGTCTACAGAGGTTTTAACGTCAGTTCCAGGTAACATATGGAAAGTTTTAGTTGAAGTTGGTGATGAAGTAAGTGAGGGAGATATATTATTTATTATGGAAGTTATGAAATCAGAGGTAAATCATAACGCTCCTGTTAGTGGAACGATAACTCAAGTTAATATTAGGAATGACCAAGAGGGTGTAAGCCCTGGCACTGTTGCTATTATCATAGATTAAATGACAGATATTCCACTTTTATATAATGGGCCTACTTCTCCTTTTGGAAGAAAATGTAAAGTATCTGCTCTTGTACTAGACGTTGCTCATAAAGAAGAAAAAATAAATATTTATAAATCTAGATTTCTAGATGAATTTAATCCATTAAGACAAGTTCCTACTTTAATAGTTGGTGATAAAACGATTACAGACAGTGATAATATTTGTTTATACTTTGATAGTATTTCAAAAAAAGACTCTATATATCCAAAAGATCGTTATTGGGAAAGTATGACAATGATAAGTGTTTCAAATGGAATTATGGAAAATGCAGTTAATCGTTATATAGAAATGTCAGCTATACCAGAATTAGAGCAAAGACATAAATCTATAGAACGATATGAGAAAAAAATTTTAAGATCTATTGATTGGATTGAAAGAAAATATGATGAGTTCGTGACTGACAAGTTAACGATTGATCAAATTTCTGTTGCCTGTGCATTAGACTATACATCTTTTAGATTTACTAATGCTTGGGGAGAAAATAATGTTAAATTAAAAAAATGGTTAGAAAATATTACCAAGAATGATTTTATGAAATCAACATTACCTGGAGAAAGTTTTAAGTATGAATAAAAGATTTAGAAAATTTTTTCTACAAATGATACATTATAAGTTGATGAGATATATTTTTGTACTTCTTCTAAGTTTGCCATTATTATCGATGAATTTGAATGCAGAGTATGAGATGCACATCCCAAATTGTACTCAAAAAGGTGTTGAAAATTGCGGTGGTTTTTTATTTGATAATGAAACTGGGGATGTCCTTTTTTGCGGTTCTGAGAGTTGTATCGATTTAAAACTTCCAAAATCTTGGAAGGCAAAACAGAAAGATAAACTATCAAAACAAGATCAAATATTAGAAATGCTCTCCAATATTCAAGTTGGATCTGTCAACACAGTTCAAAATGTTGAGCCTTCCTCAGATACAAAAATTGTAAATCAGGAAGTAAAATCAGAAGAAAAGAAAGAAGAAAAAGAGGTTGTCAAAAAAGAAGAGAAAAAAGAGAAGAAGATAGAAAAGTGTGACAAAGAAAAGAAAAGTTTGTGTAAAGGTTCTGGTGGCATGCAACTTGGAGGAACCGGAATGAAACTTAAGAAACCAACCAAAAAATAGTTTGAAAAAAAAACAAAAGAGATCAATAGCTTCTTTAATATTAATAAGAGAAAAACTTGCCCATGACCTATGTAATGAGATTTATATGAGTAAAGATGAAGCTTATGAAATTATAGACTTTGCTTTCCAGCTTAGTGATAAATTACCTGAAACTTATGATCAGCTGAAATCAGAAATAAAGTCTTATATAATTATTAATATGTTATCTCTAGTTACTAAATTCCACTAGTATCTATTTCTTCTTTTGAAATATTTTCTTTATTTTCATCAAGTAAATTTTCATAATTCGAATTTTCATCACTTAAATAAGTACTATCGCTTAAAATTATATCCATTCTTCTATTATTAAAGCTATAATCACAGGTAACTGAGAAAATTAACTCATTACTATTAGACTTATTGCTAAGATAAATTTCCCAGGTTGTTTTACTTTTAAGTTTATTTGGAAATTGTTTAACTTCAGTTTGAAATAATTCGGTGTTTTTCTTTTGAAATGAATTAATAAAGCTATCTTGAATGTCAAGGCACTCTACAGGACTAAGTTGTAATTGATTATTTGAGCCGTGAATCTCGTAAATATTTCCTGTTTTTGTTGATTTTAATGTGTACTCAGTAAGATACTTGTTTGCTATCAAGACGTTGTCCTCTTTAATAGAGATGCTCTCAATATTACCTTTCTTCAATTTTATACTACCATCATTTTCATACCTAAGAATGTCCTCGTACAATTTATAACCAAAAAGCTCAATTGATTGTGCATTCAAACAAAAAAACATGCTAACTGTGAATAATGTCTTAAACATAAGGAATTTTAACATTGATTTAGTTCTTTGAAATAGTGTTGAGCGGATATGGAACATCTTTGATAGAAAATTTATGACAATATTCAACACCCTCTAAAAGTTTTGACCATAGTTCGTTTGCATCCTTTTCTAATTCTGGGATCGAATATGATGCTAAGCTTA
>CACPCY010000034.1 GCA_902632575.1 uncultured Alphaproteobacteria bacterium
TCTATAAATTTTTTATCATAAATTTTTTTATCAAAAGATTTTAATAGAAATTCATCAAAACCCTCTTCGCTATGTTTTCTAGATGTTGATTTTAAATTCGAATAAATTTGATCAAATAATTCAGTAAATTTCTCACCTGAATTATTTTCGGAAATTAACATAGCATCAAAAATAAATTTTTTTGGAGCAATCTTATCTATATCAAGATTATCAGAAATATTTTGATTAGTTATTCTGCTTTTATTCTCTCTTAGAAAATATTCTGTGCTAATCTTTTTAAGTTTTTCTTTACTATCCCCTTTACTTACTTTGGTTGAAGATAACCTAACTACACAAGCAGCTAGTACACTAAAAAAAGATTTGATTTCTTTGTTTTCTTTTTCAAATTTTAATATGAATTTTTTTAATAAAGTTAACGAAACGATAATCTTCTTATTTTTTGCTATCTCTTTTTTTTTTGACTCAAGAATATTTTTATTTGTTTCTAAACTATTTATAATTAAGGAACTATGTTTGTAAATTTCTTTCTTTACAATATCGATACTCGGAGTTTTGAAATCTTCGACATTGAATAGGTAATGTTTTGGTATAACGTCTTTATTTTCTTTTCTTGGTGCATTAAATTTAAAATATTCTCCATTTGAAATTATTTGATAGAAATAGCTATTTGCAAAAAACCCATCTTCTTCATTGCTATATAAATAATTTATTCCAAAATTTAATTCCTTTTTTGGTTCAAAAAAATGATTTCCCTGGTGTTGATTTGCCATCTCATAAAAGAGATCATCATTTGTCATAGTATCATGAAGTGATAAGTCGTAACTTCCTCTTGAATTCATTTTTTCAAAATTAGGATGACCGGACCTTAATGATTTGTACATAAAATACTCGTCACAAAAAGTAATTTTGAAACCTATTTCTGATAATTTTTCATAACCATGAATTAAATTTATAGGAGAACCCTTAATTTTATTATCTACTTGAAGAGTTTGAAGACTAGAATTTTCAGAAAGTAGAGTTAAAAGATCAAATATGGTACTTTTACCGGAATTATTTCTTCCATAAAAAAGAGTAATGGGAGCAAAATGTATATCCTGCTCTTTGTTGAATGATTTAAAGTTCTTTATAGATAATTTCTTAATCATCTGGTAAGTAGTATTATGTGTTTATTAATATTATTTTTCAACCTAATATGAGTAAATACGTTTGTATTGTGGTATCTTATTGAGTTGTTAAGGTTTTAAATTTTGAGTTTTAAAATGAAAAAATCTCAGGTGAAACAAATACCTTTTGCATTTAATTCAGGTACTCGGTCATGGTTTAAAAAAAAATTTAAATTTAAAAATTCTTCCATAAGGCTTGGTTCGTTATTTAGTGGAATTGGGGCAATTGAACATGCATTTAAAAGACTAGGTTTAAAGCATGAAATAATATTTGCATGCGATAATGATCCTTCTTGTAAAAAAACTTATTTTGAAAATCACAAAATTGATGAAAAGAACTGGTACGACGATGTTACTGACTTTGTAGATACCCATAAATATAAATACAAATTGGATTTATTAGTTGGTGGGTCGCCCTGTCAGTCCTTTTCCATGGTTGGTAATAGAATGGGATTGAGAGATACTAGAGGAACTCTATTTTATGATTTCGCAAGAATAATTGATGAGACAAGACCAAAGGTTTTTATTTTTGAAAATGTTCGAGGTATTACTAATCATGATGGTGGAAAAACTTGGAAAGTGATTAGAAAGGTTTTTGAAGACTTAGGATATAGGATTTATTTTGATATTTTAAACAGTAAAGACTATGGAATACCTCAAAATAGGCAACGTTTTTTTGTAATTGGTTTTAGAGACAAAAAAGAACTTTTCCAATTTCCGTCACCAATTGATTTGAAATTTTCGATGCAAGATTTTTTGGAAGATTATACTGACTCAAAATACTTTTTAAAATCAAAAGGCATTAAATTTGTTACCAGCTCTAAAAATCGTGAAAAGAGATATACTCAAATTAATGGTGACATAGCCCTATGTCAAAAAGCAAATCAGCAATTTAATTGGCATGGAGATTTTATTTTTGAGTCTTTAGATAAATCATTTAAATACGACGAATTTATTTTCAATGTTAATGAAGTCGAAGAAAAATATTACTTATCTAAAACAGTTAAAAATTATGTTCTTAAATCAGGAACTAAAAATTTTAAAACAACTGTAGGCACAGATTTAAATGTTGCAAGACCCCTTTTACAGTCAATGCACAAGATGCACAGATCAGGTGTAGACAATTATGTGACTCATAATAGAGGTCGAATTAGAAAATTAACTCCAAGAGAATGTTTAAGACTTATGGGGTTTAGAGATAGTTTTAAAATTGTTGTACCAGATACTCAACTATATCGACAAGCTGGCAATAGCATTGTTGTAGATGTTTTAATAGCTCTTTTAAAGCAAATGGATATTACTCGTTTTGGAAAAAATAATTAAAATATTAGATAAAGAGTATCGTTTATTAGACAGTCTGCCTGAAATAACAATTGCAGACTCTTTTGTGATGCCCTCAAATAAAATTATGACAGGAAATGGTGAAGCAAAACTTTACCTAGGTCAAGAAAGTATTGAATTTAGGAGTTTTTTTGGATCTCATCCTTTCCAAATTGATTGTTTTATGTTGTCTGTTGATTGGAGAAATTACATGCTCAAAGCTAAAGATGAGTACTTAAATCCATCTCAGAACTACAGACGAAAAGATAAATTCGATTATCTTTATACAAATAGACAAACTAAAGTAAATTTCTTACCTCAAAAAATGAGTTTTATATTAATTGAGCAAAAAATTACACCTCCAAGAATATATGCTAAATCAATTAGCGCCTATTATAAATTAATAAGAGAAATAAGCCTTCCAAATTTTAGTAAATTTTCAATTTCAAAACTTTTATATGGCAATAAAGTCCTATACTACTTCAAAATATTTTATAAAAAAAAATTAACACAGTTGCCTTTTGAATAAATAAACACATAACTATATTACGTTCAAATAAAAAGAATATGAAAGTTGAAGACCCAAATAAAATATTTATTGATGCAATTTGTGGTGAGGAAATCTCAGAAAATATTGCATCGGCTATAATTTTAGAAATAGAGAAATCCATATTCAATTTAAAAAAAAAACAAAATTACAATAAGATGGAATTAAAAAAGAGTATTGAAATAGGTATCAGAAAAAGAGGCCCTGCATGGTTGAAGATTCTTATTAAAAACCAGGATCATTTTAGGATAAAACATTAAATATGCCCAAAAAAAAACTTTACTCTCCAAATCAAAATGAACTCTTTCAAATAAGCCGCTCTAATATTCAAAGCTTTTTAGAGTGTCCAAAATGTTTTTATTTACAGATAGTGAGGGGAATAAAACATCCAAGTGGATTGCCCTTACCTATAAATATGGCTATTGATAGTATTTTAAAAAATGAATTTGATCATTTTCGACAGAACAATACTCCCCACCCTGAAGTAGAAAAAATATTATCCAAACCTATTCGACCTTATCAAGGAGATGAATTTGTTGGCTGGCGCAAAGGGGCAAAAATTATTCATGACGTAACAAATTTTGAAATTTTAGGTAAGTTTGATGATGTATGGTGCAATGAAGATAAATCTGAACTCTATTTAGCAGACTACAAAGGAGGTGCAGTTAGTGCCTCTGGAGTTAGTGAACTTCACCAAAGTTTTCGCAATCAAATGGATATCTATTTTTGGATAGCCAAAAAAATTGATAATCGTTTTTCAAACAGAAGCTTTTTTTACTACAAAAAGTTAAAAAAAGAGAAGTTTATGGATGAAGCCAAATTTATCACTGAAATCATTGAATATAATGCTGATGATAGCTGGGTGGAGCAAACCATAATTGATCTTAATTCATGTATAAATAGAGAAACAACCCCTGAGCCATCTATTGATTGTAGACACTGCAATTACATATCTAAAATAAGAGAAGATAACATTTTTAAAGCAGTCGATCGAATTACTCCATCAGTGATACAAGTAAATAGAGGAAAAAATAAAGAGCTTGAAAAAATTTTTATCGCAGAAGAGCGGCTTCAAGAGGTTAAGAATTTATATGTTTATCCAGAATTGAGTGAAAA
>CACPCY010000035.1 GCA_902632575.1 uncultured Alphaproteobacteria bacterium
GATTTATACTTATCATTCAATCTGTCATTCCAAAAGTAGATAGGCTTAGAGGGGAAAGGGGTCTTGCAAACTAGCTCTCCTGTCTTTTTGGTTGGCTTGCCATTATCATTGAAAACATCAATATCCATGCCCAAGCCAGGTCCTTGAATTTCACCTGAATAGACAGGTAAAGTTGGTACTCCTAACATAAAACACGAAACTATGTCTGTACCGCCACTCACCGAATGTATAAAAGATTTTGAATTTAAACTTTTATTAATAAACTTAAAAGTGTCTGGGCTTAGAGGAGAGCCAGTTGATATAAAACAATTAATTTTTTTTAAAATATCTTTTTTATTTGATTTATAATTATTCTGGATAGTTTCATAAACTTTTGCTCCCGCACCTAGCATTGTTGAATTAGTATCTTTTGTAATATTGATAACTCGATTTATATTTGGATAAAATGGTGAACCATCATAAAGAACGATTGAGGAACCCAGTAGTAAGTTTGAAACTGTCCAGTTCCACATCATCCACCCGCAAGTAGTTAAGAAAAGCATTTTATCTTCAGATTTAACATTTGTATGTAATGCTAGTTCTTTTAAATGTTGGAGGAGTGAGCCTCCGTGTCCGTGCGTAATACACTTGGGGAGCCCTGTTGTTCCACTAGAAAATAAAACATATAGCGGATGATTAAAGCTCAATGATGTATTTTTATTTAGTTTTGAATATTTTTTTTGATTGTAAATTTTTTTTAATTCAGAAGTGTTATTTTTTGAAGGATAGCTAGTTTTTAAAATTAGTGGATTATTTAAATTTACTTTTAATGTTCTTAAGTTTTTTGAATATTGAAATTTCTTGCCGTTGTAAAAATAATAGTCAGCAACAATTAAAAGCTTAGGCTTAAGCTGAGAAAATCTGTCAATCACTGCTTGTGTTCCAAAGTCAGCAGAGCAAGAAGACCAAACTGCACCAATTTTTGATGCAGAAAGGAAGCTTATTACTGTATCAGGTATATTTGGCAGATATCCAACAATTACATCACCTTTTTTAATGCCTTTATCTCTAAAAAAATTGCTTAATGCATTAATTCTTTTATTTAAATCACTATAAATTATTTTTTCGCTGAATTTGTTTTCTCCAATAAATTCAATGGCCAAATCTGATGAATTATTTTTAGAAATTAAATCGTAATAATTAAGATTACTGTTATCAAAAAAAATTGAATTCCAAAAAGATTTCTTTTTGTAAGCTTTAAAAAAATTTTTCCTCTCAAGGTCGATATTAAAATACTCAACTATAGACTCCCAAAACTCACCAGGGTTCTTATTAGTCCATAACCAAAGCTTGTTATAATTTAAAAATTTTTTAGAAAGTTTTTGTTCTAAATATGTCTGAAATCTATAAAGATTTGTAGATTTAATAAATTTTCTACTTGGCTCAAATAACTTATCCATCTTTATTTTTCATTAATCTTTGAAGATCATCTGGTATTTTACTTGGAGCTCCTTGAGAATTGACGCAAACCATCAAAATTTTTGATTTAAAAATAATATTATTTTGTTTGTAAATATTTTGTTCGAGCTCAAATGATGCATTTTTAAGAGACAAAATATTGCTTTTAACAGTTAATTGATCCTCTAGTTTGCATGACTCAATATAATCACATTCAATCTTTTTTACTAAAAAAAGTCGATCATGATCTTTCAATAAAAAATTAAGTGTAAATCCCAATTCATTAATGATTTCAGTACGGGCTCTTTCAATAAATTTTAAATAATTTGCGTAATATACAACTCCGCCAGAGTCAGTGTCTTCATAATATATTTTGAAGTTGTATTGGAACATTAAGTAGTCAGACCTATATACAATATATAAGTTATAATAATTATAACTATTCCAAATATTAAATATCTATATTCATTCATTAAATTAAATACCTATTATAGAAATACTTAAGATATTTTTTCTCTCTTAAAATAATAAATCATTTTGTGTTTTGAAGGGATATCAGATTTATCCTTTATTACATTAACCAACTCCCAACCTTCTTTTCCACCTTTATTAAGCCAGTCATTTTCCGACTTTAATTCTTCATCATCTAAATATTGGGTATAAATTCTATACTCCCACTTTGAATGTTCTTTTTTATCGAAAGCTGGGTTAATCATTTCTTTATAACTTACGCATTTAAATTATAGAAAAACCATACTGCAGATAAACACCAAAGTGTTAAAAAAATCTTACCTAATTTATCTGCCTTTTTAAAATGTGATTTCATTTCATTAAACTGAGCTATATTTTGCCCATCTTGTTTTTGAGAGTCCTTTAATTTTTTTTGGTAAAAGAATTTGTATATATTTATTGCACAAGTCCATCCTGTTAGTATGTAAAAAATAGAGCTAGATAAAGTTGTCATCTTTATAATATAAACCTACTCCATAGTTCTTGCTAGTTTTATCAATCTTTATATTGAATAAAAGTAGGTTTTATAACCTGATTATCTTTGTCCCTCAAAGAGTTACATGAGTATCCTAAGTTAGATAATAAATCAGAAAAATTTTTATCTGTGCATTTTTTTGCTCTGGCAATTCCATCATACCAAGCTGTGATTTTACCGTTAAAACTTTTAGGAGCATTATTTTGGTATATACCATATCGAAAAGAAGGTCCGTAAGATTTACCATTGTAAGAATAAATATTAGTTATAAATCCCTCTTCAGCATATTTTAAATCTCCATTAATATATAGTTTTAGAAATCCATCATTGCCCCAACTTGCATGAATAATTACATCATGCCATTGGTTAAATAAAATATTTTCTGGTATAACTACTGCAGACTCTTCAGTCTCTACGACGGTCTTTTTTGTACAGTGCGTTCTATTAATGGCTAACCCTTTATATCTCTTCTTATATTGAAATATGAAAACGTTTTCAGAACCATTATCTCTGCAGTGTGAAAAAGCTTTATTTTCATATGATAATTTCATTTGTCCAAATTGAAATAAATGATTGTCAATTTCTTTATGAGAAATTGATGAATAAGTAAGCTCAGAATTGTCTATAAAAAATGACCAAGCATACCAATTTTCTCCACTCTCTTTTGTATTAATATATGTCTCAGTTCTTCCAAAAGAACCTTTAAATTTTCCTCTTTCACAATCAAAGCCTTTACAATCAAGTGCTCTAAACTCAAATTTGTGTGATGATTCACCAAGTCTTGAAAATTCGGTATCGACGCTTTGACTCCAATCTTTACCAGCATCTAATTCATGTTTTTCAATAGTTGGCCAACCAATACCCTTGTAACTTCCAACTTGTTCTCCATTTTTAAATGTTAAACCCCAACACAAAATAGGGATTAGTAACAATAGGGTTAAGAGGGTTTTCATTTTTCTTTTGCCTTCTCATATTCTAGTTTTCTTAATTTCTTCTTTAAATCATTAATTTTTTTTGATTTTTCTATGTCATAATTTTCAACAACTTCTTTTTTAAGTTTTGTAATCTTTTCTTCAATAAGTTTAATTTCCTCATCAAGAAGTTCAATTGCACTTTTTTTGTAGAAATATTCTTGCTGACCTAACTGACTAAGATTTGAGTTAACCTCATCTTTAGTTTTGCCTATTCTAATCTCATCAAAGTAAACAACTGTAGTGCCACCATCAGAGCCCGTTTCCCATGTATGTTCCAGCCAGTTTCTATAAATTCCAAATTTAAAGTTTGCTCTAATATTTTTATCCCATAATGTTTTGCCACTATAATCATAAATCAAATCACCATTTGCCCATATTTTGTAGTAACCATCATTTTTGTATGACCAATTTACGTGCATTAATATGTCATTCCATCTTCCAATCATATCTGTCTTAGATAAAGACAGGCCTATTTCTTTATTAATATTATTAGAAGGTGTGTATGAACCATCTTTCGCCTCAAAGCTAAAGTGTTGGTCAGGGTAAACATCATCAGGCTTGCTGT
>CACPCY010000036.1 GCA_902632575.1 uncultured Alphaproteobacteria bacterium
ACTTTTGGAATATTCATATATAAAGATTACATTAGATACTTTTGATATGTCAAAGAAATTTTAAAATGAAAAAAGCCTAAATACTTATTTATCTAGGCTTTTTAAAATAAAATTAATATGCCGTATCTCTTCCATCATCCTTTGCAATTTCTCGTGCATTAGGATTTACTGATGGTCTAAAAGGTATTTCAACTATTTCACCGTCTACAGGCGACCCTGGAGTTTCACAATACTCATCAGGTAGATGAAATTTAAATTTATTACCTAAGTCTTTTTTCTCATAAGGTACATATCCCATTGCGATATTTGTTCCCAATTCAGGGGAATACCAAGGTGATGTTAGATACCCTATTGGTGTAGATCCATCTTCAGATATAAGCCAAAAGTCTGGAGCATATTCATCAATGGGTTTACCACCTAATCTAAATCCAACTAGTTGGTTGCTATATGGTTTCTCACCTGCCTCAATTTTTGTTCTCATTGCCTCTAGAGCTTCTTTACCAATATAGTCAGCTTGTTTTTTTCTTGGAACCTGATAGCCAAGGTTACATTGAAATGGATAAGTTTCGGCATCAAGATCTTGACCCCAAGATAAAATTCCTGCAGCTATTCTTCTATGATGAGCAGGTGCGATTACTTTTAGATTGTGTTTTTTACCAGCCTCTAAAACAGCATTCCACATATCATCTGCATACAAAGTTGCATCTCTTAGGTAGATTTCATATCCCTTTTCCCCAGTAAAACCTGTTTGGGAAATAATACAATCTCTCCCTCCAACTTTTGCTGCCATTAAACCATAGTAAGGAATGTCCCTAACAGAATCTCCAACTAAATCTGCCATAAGATCGATTGACTTTGGACCTTGGATTTGAACAGGAGATACATCTATTTCATCAATTTCTACATTAAACTTTTTATCGTGATTTACCCCTTGAAGAAAAAACATAATATCTGAGTCAGAAAGTGAAAACCAAAATTCATCCTCTGCGACTCTTAGTAATATAGGATCATTTAACACTCCTCCTTTGTCATTACAAAGAATTACGTATTTTCCTTTCATTACTTCAATTCTTGTTGCATCTCTTGTGATAACAAAATTTGTAAATTTTAACGCATCAGGTCCTTTTACACGAATTTGTCTTTCAACTGCTACATTCCACATTGTTACGTGATTAACTAATGCATCATATTCAACCATTGCACCACCATCTTCAGGTTTTACATAACCCCTAGGGTGATACATTCTATTGTATACGGTGCATCTCCAACATCCTGCTTCCACTGATAAATGCCAATAAGGATTTTTTCTAACTCTAGTCGATATAAGCATTTGTTGAGGTGTTGGTCCTGATTGCCTTAAATTAAAAGGGACTTTTCTGTCAGATTGGTCCACTGAACTTGGTTGCTTAAGCTTCATATATCCTCCTATAAAAAATGCAGTAGCAATTTTTGAAAATTAATTTCTTTTTAGGGTCTATGCAATCGAAAAATTAGAACTTAAAAGATTTTGTTGTGGAGGACTATTTTGTCATTTTCCATTGTAAAATCTCCATTTTGAAGAGCATTTAACCAATGACAGGTCTTCTCGAAGCCACCAAAAGGAAAACAGTGAAAATTTTTAAACGAACTTTGTTCTTTAGAGAAGTTTGCTAATTCAATAAACATTTCATCGTTTGAAGTTTTTGTTAAAAGGTCAGTTACTTTAGATGAGTTCTTTTTCAAAAAACTTAATGAATTTCCAACACCACTCATTATGCCAAAATTAAGAAGTGTTTTAAAAGACGCCGGGCCTGGAAAGCCCACTCTGACGGGTAATTTTATATTTGAATTATCTAAAAATTTACACCATTTAATAAATGGTTCGGCATTAAAAAAAAATTGAGTAACAAGTTCTAAATTTAAATCCTTATCTTTTGATAATTCATATTTTTTATTCAAAAATTCGTTCACAGTATTTTGATCAATATCAGGTGAGCCTTCTGGGTGTCCAGCTATTCCTATCTCTTCAAAATCATTATCTTTTAATAAACCACACTCTAGTATTTCAAGAGAAGATGATACTGATCCATTTTGATTACCCCCACCACCTATAACAAGAATTTTTTTGCTATCTGTTCTATTTCTAAGTTCTTTTAGGAAGTCTGAAACATGATCTAAATCTTTCATTGTCCTTGCAGGCAAATGAGTAATAGGAGTTAATTCTTGTTTAGATACAAAATCAACAGTTTCTAAAATGTCGTTTTCAGTAGCATCAGGTAGATATGTTATGTAGACATTATTTTTTTTATCTAGAGGGATAGACTTTAGTTTGTGTCTTACTTTTGGGTTTAACTCTATGGTAAAGCCATCTACTAAAGAAACAATATTTTCTTTGATCATATTTTTAAAATATAATAGTTAAGACTTTAATCTATTATTTTCTGGATCTAGCAAAGGTTCTTCAGTAATTTTTAATGGATACCTTTTGCCAAAGTACTCGACCTCTAACTTATTTCCTTTTTCTGAAACTTCTGTTGGTAAATATCCATAAACAATGTGTTTATCAACAAAATAGCCATAATTTGTACTCGTTACGTACCCTACAGCTTTACCGTTTGAATATATTGGTTCTGTACCTAAGGCCATTCCTTCAGGGTCATCAATAATCATACAAGTAAGTTTCTTTTCAATTGGTTTTTCTTTTATTTTTTGAAGTGCAGTCTTGCCAATAAACTCATTTTCTTTTTTAAGCTTCACCGTAAAGCCTAAGCCTGACTCATAAGGGTTGTAATTAGTATGAATATCTGTGCCCAGTGATCTATAGCCTTTCTCCAATCTGAGTGACTCAAAAGCACCAGCTCCAGAACATATCATGTTGAACTCTCTTGAAGTTTCTCGAAGTTCATCCCATAATGATAATCCATACTCAGTAGGTGTATATATTTCCCAACCTAATTCACCTATATAAGATATTCTTACAGCAACACAAGGAATGTTACTTATAGAAATCTTTTTAATATGGAAAAATGGAAAACCTTCGTTAGATACATCATCGTCATCACACAGTTTTTCAAGAACAGATCTTGAATTTGGTCCCCATAAGCCAATACCTGCAAAAGCGGATGTCCAATCTATGATCTGAACACTTCCATCATCAGGAGCATTTGCTCGAAGCCAACTAATATCAATCATTCCATTGCCAGCTCCAGCCAAGACCACTACGAAGAAGTCCATTTTATGCAAGGTTAGAAGGACAAAAAGCACATTTCTTTGAGACAATGGGCTGGGAGAGGCCTCAATGGTATGAGTCAAATGCT
>CACPCY010000037.1 GCA_902632575.1 uncultured Alphaproteobacteria bacterium
ACTTCAATCTCTATGAAAGTCAGGATGAAATAGACGAGTATGCGTATTTCTATCTTCAGTTTTCTGATTCAAAGACACATAAAGATTGGATTTATCTGGATGGAGAAATCTTTGAATTTAAAAATGTTTTTATGAAACTGAATGACAATATTTTAGAGGTTGTATTTGAAGAGCAAGATAATCTCGATGGATCCTATGATTTCTTAAATAATACAAATAACACATTTACATATGCTAAATGTGATAACACGCCTGCTAGTTTAACTCTATTATTTGGAGAGGTTTTATCGTATATGAATTCAAAGGCATCTTTATCCTGTTCAAATTTCTCTAAGAATAAGGGAGAGTGCTTCGAAGATGTTTTTAGTTTTTTAGATGTCTCTGGAAATAAAGCACTTTCAAATGCTGAGATTAATAGGGCTTCTAAACTTTTAGTTTTTTTTAGTACAATAAATGGACAAGAATTTGATGAAGCAGGTATGTTTGGAATAATTTCTAGTTATGCTATCACCCCGTTACTTACTAAAGTTATTTTAAATAATTTTGATTTTGATAATAGTGCAGATCTTACACTTGAAGAAATACTTCAAGACAGAGAGGGTTTATTTGATTTAGATTTTAGTGAAAATGATCAAATAGAAATAGATAATCAAAAAATTAACGAACAAATTAGGGACTTCATTAACAAACTTCAAGGTTTAGGGAGTTTTTTATAAATTAAACTGGCGGTTCCGCAAGGATTCGAACCCTGACTAAATGATCCGAAGTCATTTGTGCTATCCGTTACACCACGGAACCGAATGTACCTATATCAACCTTTATTCATCCTGACTATCTGAAAATAAATATCTGTCCGCCACTTATCCGCCAATGCGGACTGAAAAGGACTCTATTAGGTATTAATTTATATGACAAATTTGATATTTTAGGGTTATGAAAATCCTCTTAGTTCTATTGTTATTAATCCCTAGTTTGAGTTGGGGATTAACTTTTAAAGATGGAAAACAAGTAGAAGATGAACCTGAAGCATCAATAATAAAAGATAATCAGAACTACACCAAACTGTCAAAGGATGAATATCTCAGACTTTCTTTTGAGGAAAAAACTAATTATTTAGATATCGGCCTATCGGGTTACTATATTGACGAGTCTCTCAAAAATAAAATTGATAATTATGTTCTTCCAAGCAGAGCTTGGATGAAGAAATACGTAAGTCATAATGATGGCATTTTCTATAGATCGGGTGCATCGTTCGGTGATTTTGATGGTGATGGACAAACGGACTATATTACATGGGGTACGGGTGTCGCCTGTATGGAAAATTCATCAAAAGAAGGAAGAGTTGGATGTAATAGCATCAATGCAAAAAAGCCCCCAATTCAAATTTACTCAGTTGATAAGTTTTTCAATTTTAAAAAATTAGATTTAAATGAATTATTTGATTGGGGTAAATCAAATGAAAAAGGTTATCCTATGGGTTCATCTGGTATCTTGGTTGAAGATTTTAATAATGATGGCATTGATGATTTCTTTATTGCAAACGCTTCAGTAAAACTGGCAAATGGAAATTTTAGTTATGATGGGGTTAATCCTGTTATGATTTCAACAGGTCCTTTGAAATGGAAAGCATCTACTCATACTGGTTATAAAACAGACAGACAAACAAATACCTTCAATGCATTTTCATCAAGAGCAGATACAGGTGATATTGATAATGATGGAGATATTGATGTTATAACGCCTGAATTTGAAGGTACGGTTTGTCATTTCAATGACGGTAAAGGAAACTTCAAAGCAAAACTATGTACCAATCATGGTGGCTTCGCCATAACAGCTGGTGATTTTAATAATGATGGAAATCTAGATTTTATCAATGCTCATGGTCACTATAATCCAGATTATAAAAAGTATTCACCTCAACAGTGGTCAAGTAAAAGTAAAGAGAAAATGGCTTTATTTTATGGAAACGGTAAAGGTGGATTTAAATTTGTACAAAGACTTAATCCTTACATGATAGGTAACTTTATGTTTTCAGATGTTCCTGACATGACAGCCTTTGACTTTGATAACGATGGTGATGTTGACATGGTAAGTTCATCCGTAGGTATGTACTATGCAGGTTCAGTCTGGTTGGCTTATGAAAACATAGATGGTCAACTGCAAATATCAGATGCAAATGTTACTCTCGCTCCACTTGATGAATGGCAAGACCCAAAAGTTTGGGGTTCAATGGTCAAATCAGAGAGTAAACATCCATGGAATACATATTGTAGCAAAAGTCAGTTAATTGATGTTAACAACGATGGTCTCATGGATGTTTTTTGCAATAATGCAGTCCAACATCATAGAATGACAAATCACTTTTTGATTAACAAAGGTAATATGCAATTTGATTTTGTTAAACCAGAAGATGTTACAGAGTGGGTTACTTGGGTTGAAGATGCTATTGTAGTAGAAGAAGAAACTCAAGGTCTAGATGGTGAAGATATTTTAAAAGATCTAGAGATTATAATTCAATAAATGAAAACCCTCTTAACCCTATTGTTATTAATCCCTAGTTTGAGTTGGTCTGACTCTTAATTCTGTCCGCCACTTATCCGCCAATGCCAATAAAAAGTTAATCAAATTTAGATAACATAAGAAAAAAAAGTCGCTAAAGTAAATGAAGATATGCAAGATGAAAGACTACTAGAATTTCCGAAGTCATTTGTGCTACCCGTTACACCACGGAACCCTGTCCTGATTTTATTAACTTTTTTATTAATTCATAGAGGATATATTTTTTTAAGGGACAAATATGGGACACTAAAGATATAATTTTATCAATGAAAACCCTCTTAGCCCTATTGTTCTTAATTCCTAGTTTGAGTTGTGGTTTAACATTTAAAGATGGCAACCAGGTCAATGATGGCTTAACTGAGTCTATCTCTGAAAAATACACTCTTAGTAAAAAAAATTTTACCCTTCCGTTGGACGTTTCCTCTGGAGTGAGCGAATGGAGACTTAGCTCAAGAGTCTTAGGTTTAAAACATCAAATACAAGTAGTTTCTAAAGATGAAGGACACCCTGTAAGAGATGGAAATCTAAGTATTAG
>CACPCY010000038.1 GCA_902632575.1 uncultured Alphaproteobacteria bacterium
TAGTCATGTAAATTTTGGTCATGAATTACTAAAAAATTCAGTATCAGATATCTGTAAAGATGCTCAAGAAAATAACATAGAGCGAATTTTAAGTATAAATTCTAATATATACGAGTTTCAGAAAGATATTAATTTAATTAAAGGTTTTAATTTTGTCGATATCACTTTAGGTCATCACCCAAATAATACTCTTGATATCAAACCTGAGGAAATTAAGACTCTTTTAAATGAAAATATTAAAAAATTTAAAGATAGAATTGTTGGAATAGGGGAAACAGGCTTGGATTATCATTATGATATTCCTAAAAATAAGCAAATAGAAAGCTTAGAGATACATTTAGATGCAGCTAGTGTTTATAATTTACCGTGTATAATTCATATGAGAGATGCTGAAGAGGATATGATTAAAATTTTAACAAGATACTCAAAAAAAATAGGTGATATTCTTATACATTGTTTCACAGGAAGTGAAGAATTTGCAAAAAAATGTATTGATTTAGGTTGTTTTTTTTCTTTGTCAGGCATTATTACGTTCAAAAATGCAAATAAATTAAGAGATACAATTAAAATACTACCAATTAAAAAAATTATATTTGAAACTGATAGTCCTTATCTTACGCCTGACCCTTTAAGAGGTAAAATTAATAAACCAAGCTATTTAAAAATTATAGTTGAAAAATATTGTGAAATTACTGGAAACGACTACATTAATACATGCGAAATTAGTACTTATAATTACAAAAAGCTTTTTAAAATAAATGACTGAAAAAACTGAAATAAATGTATTAGGATGTGGCTCAAGTTTCGGAGTCCCTTTATCTCATGACATATGGGGTAATTGTGATAAATCAAATCCTAAAAACCAAAGAACAAGACCTTCAATACTTTTAAAAAAAGCAGAAAAATCAATACTAATTGATACTAGCCCTGATTTAAGGAAACAGTTAATTGACAATAAAATTGATAATGTTGACTCAGTTATTTACACACACTCCCATGCTGATCACATACATGGAATTAATGATTTAAGGACTATTTCGCTGATAAATAGAAAAAAAATACCAATTTATGCAGATAAAATAACTTTAGAGACTCTTCAAAATAGCTTTTCTTATTTGTTTTCAAAGTCATCTACCCATGGTTATGAACCCATTTTAAATGCTAACGTTCTTAATGGGAATAATACTGAGATTGAGGGTTTTAAAATTGAGATTATTCGACAAAATCATGGAAATATTGACTCCTATGGTTTCATTTTTGATAACAAAATAGCTTATAATTTAGATATTAAGTATTTTTATGATGGGGATTACTTAGATAGAATCAAAGGCATTCAATGCTGGTTTCTGGGTTGTTTGAGATATGATGAACACCCATCTCATGCCAGTTACTCTGAAGTAATTGATTGGGCAAAAAAAGTTAACGCAAAGCAAACTTTTCTTAGTCATATGACTGCCCATATTGATTATGAAACTGAATATAAAAAACTGTTTAATTATCATATATATCCAGCTTACGATGGACTTAAAATAACAATCTAGATTCTTATAATATATATTATGCAACAAATTAATGTGTAAATGTCAATAAAATCAGTAAAAGATCATCTTAGTATTATAGCCCCTGACCTAAAAATATCGGAATTTAAAGAGTCAACAGCAACTGTTGAACAAGCTGCAAAAGCTCATAATGTTGAGAAAGGACAAATAGTTAAAACAATTGCTTTAATTATAGAAAAACCAATTTTGTTAATGACTTCTGGAGATGTAAAAATCGATAATAAAAAATATAAGAATTTCTTCAAAAAAAAGGCAAAAATGCTGACTGCTGATGAGACATTGCAAATCACTTCTCACCCTATTGGAGGGGTTTGTCCCTTTGGATTACCAAATAAATTAGATATATATTTCGATAAGTCCTTGAACAACTTTGAAATTGTTATACCAGCAGCAGGATCTACTAATAGTTCTGTAAAAGTTCAAACAAAAAGGCTTATAGAATTAACTAGTGCTTTTGAGGTTGATGTATGTAAAAGGTAAGTAAAAACAGTATATTATTTACTGTTATTATACTTAGATTTTACAATTTTTGGAGCAGTTGCAAAAGTAGCCGCTGTCATAAAAGTTCCAAAAATAAGAAGAAAATGAGCGCTAGCTGTGATGCCAAAAATCAAAAAAGACCCAAAATATAGTGAAAAAATGATACACCACATCCAAGCTAAAAGTTGCATAATGAGGTGTCTTAGGGCCACACTAGGTATTTTTCTTAAAGGATTCCAATCAGCGTCCATGACTCCACTGTAAATTTGCATAAACATGTTTTTCATGGCCATTTATACATGCGACAGATGTGACCAGATCACTTATTTTTAATAATAATTTCAATTATTTCAGTTAAGGTAGGACCTATGAGGAAAATAGAATTCTGGTACTCAATTGGAAGTACATACACTTACCTCTCTACGCAAAGATTATTGCAGATAGAGACTGAAAATGAAGTTGTATTTGAATGGTATCCTTTCAGTGTAAGGTCAAGAATGATTGAAATGGAGAATGTCCCTTTTATGGCTGAAAAAAAAAGGGATAAGATTGATTATATGTGGCGGGACGTTCAAAGAAGAGCTAACTTCTATGGATTTAATGCAAAAGTTCCTGCTCCCTACCCACTTAAAGAGTTCGATTTAGCTAACAAAGTTGCAATTTTGGGAAAAGATCAAGGGTGGATCAAAGAATATACTATTTTAACTTATAAAAAGTGGTTTTTAGAGCATTTGGAGCCTGGATCAGAACCAAATCTGAGTTCTACTCTCAAAGAAATTGGACTTGAATCAGATAGAGTAATAAAACAAGCTCAAACAGACGAAATTGAACAAAAATATTTAAAAAACACAGAAATGGCTAAAAATAAAGGCATTTTTGGAAGTCCCACATTTATCGTTGAAAATGAGGTTTTTTGGGGCGATGACAGA
>CACPCY010000039.1 GCA_902632575.1 uncultured Alphaproteobacteria bacterium
TCTGACAAATTATCAGGTGTAAAATTCATGCCCACTGATGAATATAACGTGCCTAAGCTGTACTGCATTTCGGCATACGCAATATCATTTCTTAGACGAGATACCAACAAACTAGCTTCCTCTCTGATCAATTCTAATTCACCAAATCGAGATATTTTTTGTGCGTTGGATATCAAGTCATTAATCCTTTGAGCAACATTTAAATAGTGCTTTGCGTTACTGTATTCTCTTAAAGTTTGTGCATAGTTAATATTTGCAATATGCACTTGAGATAAAACAGTCATAGAGACTGCTAATCGCTGTTCTTCTATTAGTTTTTCATTAATCTTATTTATGTCATTTATGTTACCAGCTTGGAAAATATTCAATAAATTGGCGCCAAATACAGCGCCGTACTCTACATTATCCTTGTTCAGTAAATACTTATTAGAGTCGTAAGTCCACGTCGCATTAAATTTTAAAGAAGGGAAAAGGGACAGCATTGATGCTCGTGCCTCTTGAGCAGTAACTTTCTCTTGGTATCTCACTTCGAGTAACTCTGGTCTTGAAAACAACGCTGCTTCTTCTTGTTCTTCTAAAGTCATATTGAGTTCTGTTAATGGCTGGTCTGTTTTAACTAAAATGTATTCTTGATCTGGTAACAGACCCATTAGTTTTGATAACTGTGCTCTTGAGTCCATTAAGGCTCGACGCTGTGTATTTAGAATTTGTAAAACATCTAAAAGTTCTTTTTGGTAAAGTAATGCATCCATTGGAGAGCTGATTAGAAGCTCTTCGATGTACTCATAATCATCTAATGCTGTATTGACTCGATCCATCAAAGGATTGATTTCACTTAACAACTCATCTGCTGAGAGTGTTTTCCAGTACGCATAGATCACTTCCTTTGTTAAATTGTGAATAGCTTTACGTTCTAGTTCTTTTGAAATTAAATATTTATCAGCTTGTTGACCTGCTCTAACATAAGACAAGCCAAAATCTAAAGCATTCCATGTAAAACCTATGTCATAAGTATTTGATGGTGTTTGTTGAGATAAAGAATATGTCGGGCTATCAGCTATTGCTGCTGCAGCTGTATTTTCTGTATTAGCAATATTATTTCCATCGCTGTCTTGTTCAGAGCCCATATTAACACTCGTTGAAGCTGGGTGTTTATCTAAAACCTTATAACCTGCGTTGACTGATAATTTTGGCAACATATCAAACTTCACGACATCCATTTGACCCTGACTTAGGGCAGAGTCCATTAAGTTTAATCTTAGATCTCTGTTATTTTTAATGGCAATGGCAATTGCTTGATAAAGATCTATTTCAAGAGGGGCAGCTTTTGAGGTCTCTTTTAAATATTCATAATCTTCTTGTGAGGATAATTGTAGTTGCTCTTTTATTAGTGGCTCCGGTGTTTGACTGCACGCCCCCATTAATAAGACTAGAGACATAAAAATAGTAACCTTAAATAGCTTCATTATTTCCCCGCAAAATGCATGATAAAATCTCATGATTTGACCTTTCAGACAATAAAAAGATGACCCATAATGGGTATAAAAATCTAATTTAGCCCTGATTCTATTGTATTATCCTCTAGCTATATAAAACGAGGAAAAAAGGTTTTGGTTAAAGATAATAAAAATTATCCACAGCTACACATTCAGTTGCTGGAGCCAAGGATTATGTTCGATGGTGCTGCGATTTATACAGCAAGCGAAGCATTGGACATGCTTGGTGATCAACAATCCCTTCAAGTTGATGAAAAAAATCTTTCCTCAGATTTAAATCCCATCATTGAAAATTCAAATTCAAGAAAAGAAATTGTTTTTATTGATAGTGGTGTAGACAACTATCAATCTATCGTTGATGCAATTGACTCTTCCAAATCCATTTATCTCATTGACTCTAATGAAAATGGATTTACAAAAATGCAAAATGTCCTGCAAGGACAAAGTGATGTGGATGCTGTTCATATAATAGGACATGCAAGTACAGGACAAGTAGTATTAGGTAATTCTATTTTAAACGCCGACACCATAAATTCTTTTAGCAGTACATTACAATCCATTGGAAGCTCACTAACACAAAACGGTGATCTTTTATTTTATGGTTGTAACTTAGCACAAGGCGAGCAAGGAAAATTATTACTTCAACAAATAGGAAATATCACACAAGCTGATATTGCAGCTTCCGATGACATCACAGGTCAAGGAGGTGACTGGGAGCTTGAACACAATTATGGTATTGTCGAAACAAACGGCATTGAGGTAGTTGACTATAACTCTTCACTTCTTCAAACAGGTATTTCTTCATTAACTGGTTTTGTCGAAAACACCGGAACTAACTTAAGAGCAGGTACAAACGATGCAGGAACTGCTGCCTCTGCTAGCAATCACACAGATGGTAATAAACCTTTTGTAATTACTTATGAAAGAACAGTTACTTCAGGATCTTTTACTTTTTACAATAATAGTAATACCGGCTCAGGCTTTGAAGAAAACAATAGTGGTGTGCAAACAGCAGGTCCTAGTATTTCCTCTAACACAACAACAGTAGACGCAGCTACAACTAACATGAACGTTTACTACGTTTATGCTACAGAAAATTCTGGAAGAAATGATGTTAGATCCGTCACTTTTGAGGGCGAAATCAAAGGTGTTTGGTTCAATATGAATAATATCGTCTCTTATTCAGGGGTCAGTAAAGATGGAGCTACATACCATAATGATAGTCAGCATGGTAGTAGTAATCAAAATGCCTATAGTACAGAAAAGTTAAAATGGAATTGGGGAACCAATATAACAGATAGTAGCAAACCAAGTGGCCACAAATCAGACTGGTT
>CACPCY010000040.1 GCA_902632575.1 uncultured Alphaproteobacteria bacterium
GAGAACACGTGAAGGGAACGACCTTTACCATGAAATGATTGAGTCGGGTGTTATCAACCTCGAGGGTGATACTTCTAAAGTGTCTCTAGTTTACGGGCAAATGAATGAACCTCCAGGAGCTAGAGCAAGAGTTGCTTTATCAGGTTTAACTCAAGCTGAATATTTTAGAGATGAAGAAAACCAAGACGTTTTGTTCTTTGTGGATAACATTTTCCGATTTACACAAGCTGGATCAGAGGTTTCGGCTTTACTAGGACGTATTCCATCAGCTGTGGGATATCAACCTACGTTGGCTACAGATATGGGTGCACTTCAGGAAAGAATTACGACTACTAACAAAGGATCAATTACATCTGTGCAAGCAATTTATGTTCCTGCTGATGATTTGACTGACCCCGCACCTGCAACATCATTTTCTCACTTAGATGCAACCACTGTGTTAAACAGATCAATTGCAGAACTTGGTATTTATCCCGCAGTGGATCCTTTAGACTCCACTTCTAGAATTTTAGAACCAAGGACTCTGGGTGAGAAGCATTATCAAGTTGCAAGAGATGTTCAAAAAACACTTCAAACTTATAAGAGTTTGCAAGACATTATTGCAATCTTGGGTATGGATGAATTATCTGAAGAAGATAAACTCGTAGTATCAAGAGCAAGAAAAATTCAACGTTTCTTAAGTCAACCTTTCCATGTTGCTGAGGTTTTCACAGGTTCACCAGGTAAGTTTGTCTCTTTAGAGGATACCATCAAAGGTTTTGATGGATTGGTCAAAGGTGATTATGATCATATTCCTGAAGCGGCTTTCTATTTGGTAGGAACAATTGAAGAAGCTATAGAAAAGGCTAAAAAAATGGCAGAGGAAGCAACGAAGTAGTTATGATTAATTTGAAGGTCGTATCCCCTCAAAAAGTGATTTTTGAAAAAGAAGTTGAAATGGCAGTTTTGCCGGGAGCAGAGGGTGATTTTGCTGCAATGCCTAATCATTCTCCGTTCATCAGCTCTTTGCGACCTGGTCAAATGGCTATTATGTCCTCAAACAAAGTCGATGAGAGTTTCTTTGTTTCAGGTGGTTTGGTCATGCTTAAGGAAAAAGTTTGTGAGGTTTTAGTTGATCAAATAGAGCCATTGTCTGAAGTTAATAGCTCTAACTATCAACAATCCAAAACCTATCAAGAACTTGAGGGAAATGAAAATGCTCTAGTTACCTTTGAGCAGGTGGTAAACAATCCACCTTATAAATAGTTTTTAAATTCGTTTAATAGTTTTTTGTAAATTTTTTTTTTAAAAGGCACTATGTTGGGAACCAAAAAATTTGGTTTAACCCATTTATAATCAGAAAATTCAGGGTGGGATGTTTCAATATTTATATCTTTTTCACTACCTTTGAATTCATACAAGAACCATTTTTGACGCTGACCTTTATATTTACCTTTCCAAAGAGTCTTTGATAAGTCTTTAGGTAAAGAATAGTAATACCAGTCTTTGCTTTGAGTGATTAATTTAACTTTATTTTTTTTTATACCAACTTCCTCTTCCATTTCTCTAAGAGCTGCCACTTCAGATTTTTCCTTGGGATCAATTCCACCTTGTGGCATTTGCCAAAATTCTGAAGGGTGGTCTATTCTTTTTCCAACAAATATTTCTTTATTTTGATTTAAAATCATCATACCAACATTTGGTCGGTAATCTTTAGGATTAATTTTCATTAATTTAATACAGCTATGGTTTTGACTGCATCAATCGCACGAGATAGTTGATAATCTCTTTCAAGAATATCATCAGTTGATTCTTCCTCCTCACTTTCTTCATTTGTCTCGTTATCTAAAGCTTCTCGATAATCTGACTCTCTAAAGGTAAAGTTGTTATCAATTACATTTAGTTCAGCTCTAGGTACCACAACATCCGGCTCAATACCAACTGCTTGTATCGAGTCCCCACTTGGCGTGTAATATTTTGCGATGGTGAGCCTGATTGCACCGCTGTCAATGGGTATTATGGTTTGTACAGAACCTTTTCCAAATGATTTTATACCCATAATAACTGCTCTGTCATGATCTTGTAATGCACCAGCAACAATTTCAGATGCTGAAGCGGAGCCCTCATTGATTAATATAATCAATGGTTTTCCATTAATCAGATCACCTTTTTTAGCAGAGTAAACTTGAACATCTTTCTTTTCTCTTCCTCTGATTGAAACTATTTCTCCTTTATCAAGGAACATATCTGTAACTGATACAGACTCATTTAATAATCCCCCTGGATTATTTCTTAAATCCAGAACATAACCAATCGGAGCATCAGTACCATCTTCAAGTTCTTTTATACTTTTTTTTAATCCTGTTGTTGTTTGCTCATTAAATTGAATTATTCTTATGTATCCTACATCGTTAATCAAACGATGTTTAACAGAAGCAACTTTAATTATATCTCTTTTAATATCGACATCGAATGGATCTTCGGAAGATCTAAAAATTGTTAAAGTTATAGTGGTCCCTGGTTCACCTTTCATAATATCAATTGCTTCCTTTAAAGTCATATCAACTACTGATGTGCCATCTAAATGCGTTATATAATCTCCAGCTAAAATTCCAGCTTTATAGGCAGGGGTATCGTCAATTGGAGAGACTACTTTTATGAAACCTTTATCTGTCGTGAT
>CACPCY010000041.1 GCA_902632575.1 uncultured Alphaproteobacteria bacterium
TCAATCAATTCTAAAATTATACAAGATGAAAGAGATATTATTTTAAAACAAATCACAAATGTTCCTGAAGACAAAAAAGATCAGATTATCGAAGGTAAATTAAATAAATTTTTAAAAGAAAACACTCTTTTAGGGCAAGCTTTAATCACAGATCCAAAAAAAAGTGTTGGTTCTTTTCTAGGTGAAATTTCAAAAAACAATAATATTAATCTTAACATTACATCTATGGATTTATATACTATTTAAGATTATGTATAAAAATATCATGCTAAAGATTTCTGGTGAGTCTTTGGCAGGATCAAATGAACAGGGTTTTGATTTTGAAATTTTAAATGATCTATCTAATAGTATAAAGACACTTCAGTCAAAAAATTTAAAAATCTCTATTGTTTTAGGTGGTGGAAACTTTATCAGAGGATCCTCTTTTTCTAACGGTGTAGTTGATAGAGTAACTTCAGACTATATGGGTATGCTTGGCACTGTAATAAATTCTTTAGCTCTCCAATCTAATCTAAAAAAAATAGGAGTAGAGTCCAGAGTAATGACCGCAATAAGTATAAATAGACTTGCTGAACCGTATATTAAAAATAAAGCATCTAACCACTTAGATAAAAATCGCGTAGTAATTTTTGCTTCTGGAACAGGAAATCCTTTTTTTTCAACTGACACTGCTGCAGTACTTAGAGCATCTGAAATGAAATCAGATATAATTTTAAAAGGAACTAAAGTCGATGGAATTTACGACAAAGATCCTATCAAAAATACAAATGCTAAGAAAATATCAGAGATTTCCTATTCTGATTATTTAAATAAAGAAATAAAAGTCATGGACGCCACAGCAATAAGTTTAGCAAAAGATAGATCATTACCAATAATCATTTTTTCTATTCTTAAAAGTTCAAACATAATTGATATAGTTGATGGAAACGGATCTTATTCAACTATAAAAGAAATGTAATAATGTTTGATAAAGACAATTGTTCTAAAGAGATGAAAAATAGTGTCGAAGCATTTTCTAATGAACTTAAAAATATAAGAACAGGAAGAGTATCTCCAGATATTTTAAAAACAATATTAGTAGATAGTTACGGTTCGAAAACACCATTAACACAGTTATCAAATATAAATAATTTAGATAATATGACACTAAATGTTAATGTTTGGGATAGTTCATTAATCAAAAACATAGAAAAAACTATTTTAGAATCTAGTTTGGGAGTAACACCCCAGTCAGATGGATCCAATATAATTCTAAAATTTCCTGAGTTATCTGCAGAACGAAGGAAAGAACTAGTAAAAATCATCAATGAAATTTCTGAAAACTTTAAAATATCTATAAGGAGTATTAGAAGAAAGCACATTGATGAGGTAAAAAATTTTGAAAAAGAAAAATTAATTTCAATAGATGAATGCAAAAAATTTCAAGAGGATATCCAAAAAATTACAGATAATTCTATCAAAGATATAGATAATATATCATCTACAAAAGAAGAAGATATTTTAAAAGTATAACATTGAATAATAAACTAAACCATTTGGCATTTATTATGGACGGTAATAATAGATGGTCAAAAAAAAATAATATTAATAAATATGACTCTTATAAGCATGGTGCTAAAAAATTAATTGATATTACAAATTTTATTTTTGAAAATTATGAAATAAATTATGTTTCAGCATTTGCTCTCTCTAAACATAACTTCAAAAGAGGTGCTGTATTAATAGATATTATTAAGAGAGTCTTGAATGATTTTTTAGATCCTTCCAAAGATACAAATAAATTTGAATTTAAAGTTATATTTAAAGGTAATTTAAAATTTCTTCCAAAAAAAATTGTAGAAAATTTAATTAAATTAGAGAAAAATAATATAAACAGAAAAAAAACTCTTGTCATATATTTAAATTATAGCGGTCAAGATGATATCTTGAATGCATCAAAGTCTTTGTCACTAATGAAAATATTCAGTAAAAAAAACTACCAAGAACAACTTTCTTCCTATGGAATACCAGATCCAGATATATTAATTAGATCAGGTGGATATAAAAGAATAAGTGACTTTATGTTATATCAAATTTCATTCACTGAGCTTTTTTTTACAAAAAAATTATGGCCAGACATAAAAAAAAATGATGTAAAAAAAATTATAGAACAATTTAATAGGATCGATCGAAAATTTGGTAATTGACAAGAATAGAATATTAATTGGCTCACTAATATTATTATTCTTTTCACTAGGTTATTTTATCAAATTAGATTTGGTAATTTTACTTTCAATAACAATTTTAGCCTTAATTGAATTATAT
>CACPCY010000042.1 GCA_902632575.1 uncultured Alphaproteobacteria bacterium
AAAATATTCTTAAAAAAGGACGTGTTGGCCCAGGTGAACTTATTGCAATAAATTATAAAGAAAAAAGATTTTATCAAAGTGATGAACTTAAAAAACAATTAAGTGAAAGACATGATTTTTCAGAGTGGAATAAAAAAACTGTCAAACTAGATAGTATTCTTTCAAGTGAAAAAATTTCAAAGCCATTTACTACTGTCGGTAATATAAATTACCAAATAGCAAAATCTT
This sequence comes from uncultured Alphaproteobacteria bacterium, assembly GCA_902632575.1. The sequence goes on from CACPCY010000042.1 coordinate 229, forward strand.
TTAATATGTCCCTAGAGACACTTGATCTTATTTTAGATCCTATGGTAAAAACTGGTCAAGAAGCTATAGGATCTATGGGAGACGACACCCCCCTTAGCGTGCTTACTGAGAGATATAGAGGTCTCCATAGTTTTTTTAAACAAAATTTTAGTCAAGTAACTAATCCACCAATAGATAGTTTGAGAGAACAAGTCGTTATGAGTCTTAAAACAAGGTTAGGAAATCTCGGAAATATTGTTGAAGAGGACTCAGAACAGTGCAATCTAGTTCTTTTAGAAAGCCCTGTTTTGCTTGATCACGAACTCAAAACATTAAAAGAAAATCTTGGCCAATACACTACGGAAATAGATTGTACTTACAATATTAATGAAGAGACTAACTTTCTAAATGAAATACAGAGAATATGCTCTGAAGCCGAACAGGCTGTTAGATCTGGTGCGCAACACTTAATTATATCTGATGAAAAAATAAGTAAAGATAGGATAGGGCTTCCTATGATACTAGCCACAAGTGCAGTTCACAGCTACTTAATTAAAAATAATTTAAGAACTTTTACATCATTAAATGTTTCATCTTTGGAGTGCTTTGATGTTCATTATTTTGCTGTATTAATCGGAGTAGGGGCAACCACAGTTAATGCTTCTTTAATTGAAAAAATCATATGTGATAGATTAAACAAAAATATTTACCAAAATTTAGATTACTCAAGGCTTATAATTAACCTTAAAAAAGCTATTGAAAAGGGTCTTAGGAAAATTATTAGCAAAATGGGTATCTCAATAATTAGCTCTTATCGTGGTGGAAGAAACTTAGAAATTATTGGCCTTAGTCGAAGCATGGTTGAAAGTTTTTTTCCTGGAATGCCTTCTCGTATATCAGGTATTGGCTTAGACGGTTTAGAAAAGAGAGTTAGAAGACAACATAAATTATCTTTTAGCGAAAGCAGCACAGTTTTAGATATTGGTGGAGAATTTAGATTTAGAGCAAACAGCGAAACTCATGCCTACGAGGGCGTATCCATACATATGCTTCAGCAAGCTGTTACACGTGACTCATACAACTTATACAAAAATTATACAAAAAGAATTTACGACTCAAAACCAATCCATATTCGTGATCTTCTAAAATTTAATGAATCCAAGAAAGTTATAAAACTAGATGCTGTGGAGAGTATTTCTGAAATCAGAAAGAGCTTTGTCTCTCCTGGTATATCATTGGGAGCACTTAGTCCTGAAGCGCATCAGACACTAGCTGTAGCTATGAATAGAATTGGTTCTAAATCAGATAGTGGAGAGGGTGGAGAAGACGCTTCAAGATATAAAAAAATGAAAAATGGAGATAACCCAAGTTCTTCAATTAAGCAAGTAGCTAGTGGGAGATTTGGAGTTACAGCAGAATATTTAAATAATTGCTCTGAAATTGAAATTAAAATAGCTCAAGGTGCAAAGCCCGGTGAAGGGGGACAACTTCCTGGCTTTAAAGTAACCGATCTAATAGCAAAGCTGAGACACAGTACAAAAGGTGTAACACTTATTAGCCCACCACCGCATCATGATATATATTCAATTGAAGATCTTGCACAGCTAATTTATGACTTAAAACAAATTAATCCAATTGCAAAAGTTTGTGTTAAACTAGTTGCGCAATCAGGTATTGGAACTGTTGCTGCCGGAGTTGCAAAAGCTAAAGCTGACGTCATATTAGTTTCGGGTCATTCTGGTGGAACTGGGGCTAGTCCTCAATCCAGTATTAAATATGTTGGTTTACCATGGGAGTTAGGGATTAGTGAAGTTCATCAACTGTTATCTTTGAATGGTTTAAGAGATAAAGTAACTTTAAGAACAGATGGTGGGATAAAAACAGGCCGAGATATAGTCAAAGCAGCAATCTTAGGTGCTGAGGAATATGGCATAGGTACTGCCTCTTTAGTAGCCATGGGCTGTATTATGGTAAGACAATGTCACTCTAATACATGTCCTGTTGGTGTATGTACCCAAGATGAGGAGTTAAGAG
>CACPCY010000043.1 GCA_902632575.1 uncultured Alphaproteobacteria bacterium
TCATTTTTTTTACTTCACCCTCTGACATTTTTCTTTGATATTTAAGTGTATGACTTTTGGAACCAATTTTAAAAATAGTTTTCATAATATTAATTACGACTTTGGATTATGCTGGATGAAACTAAATTATGATTTATTTGCATAATAAGTTAATAAAAAATTAATATTTTTTTTAAATAATAAGCTAAAGTATACTTAATAAAGGAGAGTGTAATCATGGAAAAAATGATGTTAGCAATTGGTAGATTAAAGGAAGGTGAGGGTAAATTTGAAAAATTTATGGCATTTTTTCAATCTGAAGAGGGGATGGCAATGAGGAAAGCTGCAGCACATGTAGAAAAAACAGTTCCTGGGATTTTGCCTGATAAAAGCGGTATCATGTTTAAAGTTCATGTTCATAATGAAGATGAAATGATGGGCATCGTTAAAGGAACTAACCCTGTAATGAAGCCAATTTATGATGAATGTATACAAAGCATTGAATTGTTTGAATTAACACAAGTCTCATTAGACGAATAAAAAAAGGATTAAAAATGTCAATATTAAAAAAATATGATGAGGTCTTTATGAATAAAGATGAAGCTGGAATGAATGAGGTGCTTCATGATGATTATAAATTCACAATGCATGCTTCTGGAAAAGTTTTAACTAAACAAGATGTTATACAGTGGGCAATGAGCGATGATATTAATAGAGATAAGGTTCGAATTATTTATGAAAATGATGAAATTGGGATTGAGCACTCATTTGTAACTTTTTCAGATGGTAACACACAGGCAGTTATGGCGGTATTCACTTTCAAAGATGGTAAAATCTTTTCTTTAGAAACTGGTGCCACAAATATGCCAAAGTAATTAATTTAAACATTTTGAAAGGTCTGGTTTAAAATAATTTGGGCCTTTCATTACTTTTCCTGCCTCATTAAATATGGGTTTTCCATCCTCACCTAATTTGCTCATATTAGAGTTTTGAACTTCATCAAAGCATTTATCTAAATCAATTCCAAAAGCATGGCCAGCTCCATAAGTGACATAAAGTATGTCTGTTAATGCATCAGCTACCTCAAGTAGGTTTTTATCATTCATTGCTTGAGTTAATTCCTCTAATTCTTCTTTGATAAGATCAATTCTCAATTTGTTGGTCTTAGCATCACTAAATCCAGCTTTATCTTTTACTTCTTGACCGTAAGTTTTCATAAATAACCTTACTTTTTTAAAATTTGTCATTAATTACCTCTAATCTTTTTAAAATTTAAATTAATTTTATTTCATTTTCATTTAAAATTTATAGGATCTTATTATAGGAGAATATATGGCAACTTACGAATGTTCAAATTGTGGAATGTCAGTAAATGCAACATGTGGAAAATGTGATGCACCTTTAGTTGATGACATACTAAAGCTGGAAAATGGATCAGAAGTACAAATATCCAAGTGTCCAAATGATCACGGTAAAATCAAATCTCCAACCTGTTGTGGAAATGATATGTCCTGTTCAGTAGATAACTAATTTTTACTAGTAAAAAGAAATTATTTGTAATAAAAATTATCCGCTGTGGCCAGATAGCTCAGTCGGTAGAGCAGAGGACTGAAAATCCTCGTGTCGGCGGTTCGATTCCGTCTCTGGCCACCATTTAAAGTGTTATTGAAGGTTTAATTCATCTATAGAGCGATCGTTTCTAGACCTACTCAGCTCTAAAAGTCCTCCCCTGGTATAGCCATAAACATTTGTAATACTTAAATCATCTCTAAATTCATTTTTTAACATACCTACAAGCTTTCTAAGAGTATTTTGGTCACTAGCAACAGGATCAATTACTACTTTTCCAGATATGTTTTTTAATTTTATGAGCTTAGAGATTAATTGTATAGCTTCTCTATTGGTGTCAAATCTTTTTGCTAAACCAGTGTTAACATCAATAGCTGTAAGGGCATCTGTTTTACCAATCATGATATTACCTCCACTAGGTAAGTCGTAATTATGACCGATTAAATAATCTATCTTTTCACCTAAATTAAATACCTCTTCAATTTGTTCATTTGACATCTCTTCACATAGATTTGCAAAAGTAGAGTCTAGTTTTTCATCCCAGTTTTTTACTTTCTTAAATCGATCATTATCACTAAAAATGATTTGATCAGTATTTTTATCTGAATAATCACATACAAAGTTTTGATCAAAATATGTATTTTTAAAAACAAGTCCCTCATCACTTAATTCTTTTG